>NZ_JBSFTV010000006.1:0-237650 GCF_053591455.1 Streptomyces sp. NPDC003016 | reverse complement strand
TTGTACGGCCAGAAGACCTCGGTGTTGTCGGCCAGGGTGTGGTTGGGGCCGGTGGCGAACTGCACGCGCAGGTCCGGCAGCTCGTCGGTCTCCGGGATCCGCCACGGCTCGCTGCCGTTGGCCAGGTAGCCGTCGGAGAGCAGGAACACCGGGGTGCGGTAGGTCAGCGCGATCCTCGCCGCCTCCAGGGCCGCGTCGAAGCAGTCGGCCGGGGTGCGCGGGGCCACGATGGGCACCGGGGCCTCGCCGTTGCGCCCGTACATCGCCTGCAGCAGATCGGCCTGCTCGGTCTTGGTCGGCAGCCCCGTCGAGGGGCCGCCGCGCTGGATGGCGACCACCAGCAGCGGCAGCTCCAGCGACACCGCCAGCCCGATCGTCTCCGACTTGAGCGCCACCCCCGGACCCGAGGTGGTCGTCACCGCGAGCTGTCCGCCGAACGCGGCGCCCAGCGCCGCGCCGATGGCCGCGATCTCGTCCTCGGCCTGGAAGGTCCGCACGCCGAAGTTCTTGTGCCGGGACAGCTCGTGCAGGATGTCGGAGGCCGGCGTGATCGGGTAGGAGCCCAGGAACAGCGGCAGGTCGCTCTGGTGCCCGGCGGCGATCAGCCCGTAGGACAGGGCGAGGTTTCCGGAGATGTTGCGGTAGGTGCCCGCGGGGAAGGCGCTGGCGGCCGGGGCGATGTGGTAGGAGACGGCGAAGTCCTCGGTGGTCTCGCCGAAGTTCCAGCCGGCCCGGAACGCCGCGACGTTCGCCTCGGCGATCTGCGGCTTCTTCGCGAACTTGGTGCGCAGGAACCTCTCGGTGCCCTCGGTCGGCCGGTGGTACATCCACGACAGCAGCCCGAGCGCGAACATGTTCTTCGACCGCTCGGCCTCCTTGCGGGACAGGCCGCACCCCTTGAGCGCCTCGACCGTCATCGTGGTCAGCGCCACCGGGTGCACCCGGTAGCCGTCGAGCGAGCCGTCCTCCAGCGGAGAGCTGTGGTAGCCGACCTTGGCCATCGCCCGCTGGGTGAACTCGTCGGTGTTGACGATGATCTCCGCGCCGCGCGGCACGTCCGCGAGGTTGGCCTTCAGCGCGGCCGGGTTCATCGCCACCAGAACATCCGGGGCATCACCCGGGGTCAGGATGTCGTGGTCGGCGAAGTGCAGCTGGAAACTGGAGACCCCCGGCAGAGTCCCGGCGGGCGCCCGGATCTCGGCCGGGAAGTTCGGCAGCGTCGACAGATCATTGCCGAACGCCGCCGTCTCCGACGTGAAACGATCACCCGTGAGCTGCATACCATCACCGGAATCACCCGCGAAACGGATCACCACCCGATCCAGACGACGGACTTCTTTTTCGGAGGTTTTCCGGGTCTGCACGCTGCGCTGTTCCCCGACGGTGTCGTTCACTCCGTCGGCACCCTCGGTACCATCGGCTCCATCGGCCTTCTCGGCCGGGCTACTGACCTGGCTGGTCACTGAACTGGACCTCCTTCGAGGCGGCTGTTCGGGCCGGCCGGCCCACCGGCGGCCCCGAGGCCAACCCTACGTCGGTAAGGGTGCCCTTCCCTGGGCCGATCACATGATGGATCCCATTTCGAGACGCCCGATTGCCCTGCTTTGACATGTTTAGCCCGTCCCTCAGCGCTCTGCGTCGAAGACGCTCCGTATTCGCCTCTTGCGTTCTGGGGACCGCTGCCCAGACCACCCCCGACCACCTCTGAGCTGCACTCCCGAACAAGGCCGATCCGGCGTCGGTGACCTAGGACCTCAGATAAGTCAGCACTGCCAGCACTCGACGGTGATCCCCGTCACTCGGGGAGAGGCCGAGCTTGAGGAAGATATTGCTGACGTGCTTCTCCACCGCACCGTCACTCACCACCAGTTGCTTGGCGACCGCCGAGTTCGTCCGGCCCTCCGCCATGAGACCCAGCACCTCCCGCTCCCGGGGGGTCAGCCCGGCGAGGACGTCCTGCTTCCGGCTGCGGCCCAGCAGTTGCGCCACCACCTCGGGGTCGAGCGCGGTCCCGCCCCGGGCCACCCGGACGACGGCGTCCACGAATTCACGCACTTCGGCCACCCGGTCCTTGAGCAGATAGCCGACGCCCCGGCTCGACCCGGCCAGCAACTCCGTCGCGTACTGCTCCTCGACGTACTGCGACAGGACCAGCACACCGATCGCGGGGTAGTCCTTGCGCAGCCGCACCGCCGCCCGCACGCCCTCGTCGGTGTGCGTCGGCGGCATCCGTACGTCCGCGACCACCACATCCGGCAGCTCGTCCCGCGACGCCAGATCTTCAACCGTCTTGATCAGCGCTTCCGCGTCTCCGACGCCCGCGACGACATCGTGCCCGCGGTCGGTCAGAAGCCGGGTCAGGCCCTCCCTCAGCAGCACTGAATCCTCGGCGATGACCACTCGTACCCTGTCCTCCACGACCGCGCAGCCCCCAGCAGTTGATTGCTTCCCACCCCGTCGAGCCCAGCATTTCAGTATCCGGGCCGGCACAGGCCCAGGTGCTGGGAATAGTGGCGTACGACTCGGGACGGGCTGCCGGGACGCGAGAAGAGCAGCGGGCGAGCGGAAGCGGCAGGAGTCGAGGAAGCGGGCAAGGAGGGGCGACGCCCGAACCCTGGCACGGGCAGTCGCGCAGTCGGGCAGCCGCACGATCGGCCAGCCGGGTGATCAGCCAGCCGCACGATCGGCCAGCCGGGCAACCGCGCAACCGCGCGATCTGACAGCGGATCAGCCCCGCCAGGGCAGCTCCGCCGTAATCGTGGTCGGCCCGCCCACCGGTGAGGTGATCACCAGGATCCCGTCGACCGCGTCCAGCCGCTCCGCGAGCCCGGCCAGGCCCGAGCCGGTCGTCGTGTCCACGCCACCCTGCCCGTCGTCGCTCACCTGGAGCATCAGCCGGTCCTCCGTCTGCCACACATCGACTGTGGCCCGGGACGCCCGTGCGTGCTTGCTGACGTTCTGCAGGAGCTCGGAGACGGTGAAGTACGCGATGCCCTCGATCGCCGGGGCCGGCCGAGCCGGCAGATCCACCTCGACCTGCACCGGCACCGTGCACCGGGAGGCCACCGCGGAGAGCGCCGCGTCCAGGCCGCGGTCGGTCAGCACGGCAGGGTGGATGCCCCGGGCCAGGTCCCGCAGCTCCTGCAGCGCGATCTTCACCTCGCCGTGCGCCTCGTCCACCATGCGGGCCGCGGCTTCCGGGTCCTCCGTCAGCTTCTCCTTGGCCAGCCCCAGGTCCATGGCGAGGGCGACGAGCCTGGCCTGCGCCCCGTCGTGCAGGTCGCGCTCGATGCGCCGCAGGTCGGCGGCCGCGGTGTCGACGACGACGCCCCGGTCCGACTCCAGCTCCGAGACCCGGGTGGCGAGCCGCGACGGGCCGAGCAGCCCGGCCACCATCACCCGGTCCACGGTCGTCATACCGCGTATGAGCCACGGGGTGCCAAGGGTGATGAGCAGGCCGAACGCGCTGGTCAGGGCCAGTTCGTAAGGCTTGTCGAGGTAGATGCTGTGCGTGTTGTCGCCGTACAGCTGGATGCCGCCCGTCCCCGCGTAGACCGGGAACACCCACTGCCATAGCGGATACGTGAGCATGGCCCAGCCGTACGACCAGAAGAACAGCGACACGGAGAAGGCGAACACCGCCCACGGCAGATGCAGCACGGCGTACAGCAGATGGCGCCAGGACACCCCGCTCTTGAGCATCGCGCCCATCCAGGACATCGGGCCGCCGCCCGGCTTGGCCCGGACGGGCGCCGGGTCCGCCACGTCCAGCTTGAGCAGCGCCCTGGCGCGGGCCCGCTCCACCACCCCGAAGCCGCGGCAGCCGGCCAGGCCCGCCGCGAGTACCGGTACGCCGAGGAAGGTGATCAGCAGACCCATGCCCAGCGACGTCATGGTGACCGCGAAGACGAAGAGCAGGATGCCGATCGGCAGGCTGAGCATCAGGTAGCCGAACTCGCGCCAGGTACGGGCCTCGATCGGCGCGCGCAGCGCCGGAGGCAGCACGTGCCTCTTCGAGGGACGGCCCGCGCGGTCCTCGCGCCCCCACTGGTCCCTGGTCTGCGATGCGTACTCCGTGGCCATCACTGCCGTCCGTTTCTGCTCTGATACTGCTGCTGAGTGGCTGTGTTACTCAAGAATGCTGGGACGGACAGGCCGGGACCATGAGGCCGGTCACCGTTTTCTACCGGGGGTTTTCCCCACCCCCGCACTGTGCTCGACCGCACCTCCGGGACCTTTGGCCGCTCCGTCACGGTCGCGCCACGGCAGCTCGGCCGTGACCGTCGTCGGCCCGCCCGCCGGGGAGTCGAGGGCCAGGAGCCCGTCCACCGCACCGAGCCGGTCGGCCAGACCGGCCATGCCCGTGCCGCCGTCCAGCCGTGCGCCACCGCGCCCGTCGTCCCGCACCTGGATCAGCAGCCGCTTCCCGCTCCGCCGCACATCCACGGAAGCGGACCGCGCCCCGCTGTGCTTGCTGACGTTCTGCAGCAGCTCGGAGACCGTGAAGTACGCGATGCCCTCGATCGCCTCCGCCGGGCGCGCCGCCAGATCGACCGTGACCCGCACCGGGGCCGTGCAGCGCGACGCGACGGACGACAGCGCCGCGTCCAGGCCGCGGTCGGTCAGCACGGCAGGGTGGATGCCGCGCGCCAGGTCCCGCAGCTCCTGCAGCGCCAGCTTCACCTCACCGTGCGCCTCGTCGACCATCGCGGCCGCGGCGACCGGGTCCTTGAAGTCACCAGTCAGCTTCTCCTTCGCCATGCCGAGTCCCATGGCGAGGGCGACGAGCCTGGCCTGCGCCCCGTCGTGCAGGTCGCGCTCGATACGGCGCAGATCGGCGGCCGCGGTGTCGACGACGACGCCCCGGCCCGACTCCAGCTCGACGATCCGCCGCTCCAGCTCGCCGGAGGGGCAGAGCAGACCGCGCACCATCGCCCGGTCCGCGTTCGCCAGCACCCGCACGAGGTACGGCAGCACCGGCCAGAGCACGAAGAGCCCGGTCAGCGTGACCGCGAAGGTCAGCACACCCCAGGGCAGCCGGACGATCGCGTACAGCGCCGTCCGCCAGCCCACCGGATCCTTCAGGCCCGCCCACAGCCACGTGAGGAAACCGCCCTCGCCCGGACGCCGTCCCGCGGCGGCCGGGCTCGGCTCGTCGACGCACACGCCGAGCAGGACACGCGCGCGCGCCCGTTCCACCGCGCCGAGCCGGCGCGCCCCGAGCAGTCCCACCACCACCAGAGGCAGACCGATCACCGTGACCGAAAGACCGCACCCGAGGGCGAGAACCACCACGGTGAACACAGAACCGAAGAGGGCCATCGGCAGATCGAGGAGGAGATGCGCGATCTCCTTCCAGGTGTCCGGGCCGTAGGGGAAGCGGACGGGCGACGGGTGGCCGGCACGTCCGGCGTGGCCGGCACGTCCGGCGTGACCGGCACGCTCGGCGTGGCCGGACCGGTCGTAATCTGGGAGAAGGCCGTTGGCATCCGCGGTCATGGCCCCCAGCCTGACGGGCCCCGGCCGCGGATGCCATGGGGTGACTGGGTGGGAGGAAGTAGGGATAACCCCACCCCCATGTACGACGCGGCTGCTTACCCAGCTTTTACCAGGGCCTAGACTCCCGTGCGTACAGATCGTCGAACGAGGCGCGACGACGCGCGACGAGGTCAGGGAGCGAGAGGGGCGGACATGCCGGAACCGACTGTTCTCGCGGACGGGTACTTCCAGAGCTATTCGGTCGTCGGACTGCTCGCGGTCGTCGGAGTCCTCTTCGTCGCCGTGGCCTTCGGGGCCGGGCGGCTGCTGCGGCCCGTCGTGCCGACGCCGGAGAAGCTGCTGACGTACGAATGCGGCGTGGATCCGGTCGGAGAGGGCTGGGCCCACACCCAGGTCCGCTACTACGTCTACGCCTTCCTGTACGTGATCTTCGCCGTCGACTCCATCTTCTTGTTCCCGTGGGCGACGGTCTTCGCCGCGCCCGAGTACGGCGCGACGACGCTGGTCGAGATGTTCATCTTCCTCGGCTTCCTGGCCGTGGGACTGCTGTACGCATGGAAGAAGGGCGTCCTCGAATGGACGTGACCCGAGTGACCCCTGTCGATCTCCCCGAGCCGACGCTGCCGACGCCGACGCCGACGCCGACGCCGCCGCTGCCCGGACCGAAGCGCCTGGGCGCTCTCGCCCGCCTCGCTCCCGAGCCCATGAAGGTGGTCCTGAACTGGGGCCGCCGCTACAGCCTGTGGGTCTTCAACTTCGGTCTCGCCTGCTGCGCGATCGAGTTCATCGCCGCGTCCATGGCGCGCCACGACTTCATCCGGCTCGGCGTGATCCCCTTCGCGCCGGGACCGCGCCAGGCCGACCTGATGGTCGTCTCCGGCACGGTCACGGACAAGATGGCCCCGGCCGTCAAGCGGCTGTACGAGCAGATGCCCGAGCCGAAGTACGTCATCTCCTTCGGCGCCTGCTCCAACTGCGGCGGCCCGTACTGGGACTCGTACTCCGTGACGAAGGGCGTCGACCAGATCATTCCGGTCGACGTGTACGTACCGGGCTGCCCGCCGCGCCCCGAGGCGCTGCTCCAGGGCATCCTCAAGCTCCAGGAGAAGATCGCCCGCGAATCCCTGGCCGAGCGCTACGGCCACGGACGGCCCTCCACGGCGGCCCTGCGGAGCGGCCTCGTCACGCCGCCGCCGGCCCCGGGGGAGGCCGGGAAGTGAGCGAGACGACCCGCACGACGGCGGCGTACGACAGCCTGCCGGACGCCGTCACCGAGATCTTCGGCGAGGAAGCGACCGCCGAGCGCAGCTACGACCTCCTCACCGTCGACGTCCCGGCCGGTTCGTGGATCGCGGCCCTGGAGACCGCGCGCGACAAGCTCGGCTGCACGTACTTCGACTGGCTGAGCGCGGTCGACGAGCCGGGCACGGGCTTCCGCGTCTGCGCCCACGTCGCCGCCCTCGAAGGCCGTACGGTACGACGCCTCCTGCTCCGTACGACCGTCCCGCACGCGGCGCCCGTCCTGCCCACCGCCATCGCGGTCTACGCGGGCGCCCAGTGGCACGAGCGCGAGACGCACGAGATGTTCGGCGTCGACTTCACGGACCACCCGCACCTGGTGCCGCTCCTGCTGCCCGAGGGCTTCGAGGGCCACCCGTTGCGCAAGGACTTCGTCCTGGCGGCCCGGGTCGCCAAGGCGTGGCCCGGTGCGAAGGAGCCGGGGGAGTCCGACCACGGCGGGCCCAAGCGCCGCCAGATGCTGCCGCCCGGCGTCCCGGACCCGAACGAGTGGGGGCCCCAGAAGGGCCAGCTCCCGCCGGCCCCGGCCCGCCCCGCCCGCACCCCGCGCGCGGCAGGCGCCGCGGGCGCGGCAGCCGAACGCCCGCCGCGCCGTGCCCGCAGCGTCACGGAGGGCTCGGCCACCCAGGCCACCGCACCCGCGAGCGGCGCCCCGGAGGCGACCGCCCCGAGGCCGCCGCGCCGCACGCGCAGCGTGAGCGAGGGCTCGGCAAGCCAGGCGGCAGAGGCCGCGTCCCCCGCGTCGGAGGCGCACCCGTCCCCCCAGCCGGAGGCCGCGGCGCCACCGGCCGAGGGCGCCACGCCCGCCGGAGGCGAGACCGCTGCCCAGGCCGCGCCGGCACCCGCGCGCAGCGCGGACGCGCCCTGGCACCACCCGCGCCCCGCGTTCCAGGACGAGGAAGCGCAGCCGGAGACACCGGAGACACCGGAGACACCGGAGACGCCGAAGACACCGGACACAGAAGCCGCGACCAAGACGGGCGCATCCGCAGACACCGAGGCCGACGCGGCGGAAGCCGCCGACGCGGCCGCCGACGAAGCCCTGGGCGGTGACGCGGCGGCCGCGAAGGAGCCCGGCCGGGCCGGCTCCGCCGACGAGGGCACAACCGACCCCACCCAGGACCGAGGGAGCGACGACGCGTGAACGACGTACTCGATGTCGCCCTCCGCCTGGTCGTCGTCTTCGCCGTGTTCATGATCCTGCCGCTCGTCGTGGGGCAGGCCGAGCACAAGGTGATGGCCCACATGCAGGGCCGCCTCGGCCCCATGTACGCGGGCGGATTCCACGGCTGGGCGCAGCTCGTCGCCGACGGCGTGAAGTTCGCGCAGAAGGAAGACATCGTCCCGGCCAACGCCGACCGCCGTATCTTCCAGCTCGCACCCGCCGTCGCACTCCTCCCGTACCTCCTGGTGCTCGTCGCGATCCCGATCGGCCCGAGCGAGGGCGCGGTCGGCCAGGTCATCGACGCGGGCATCTTCTTCGTGCTCGCCGTCATGGGCGTCGGCGTGCTCGGTTCGCTCATGGCGGGCTGGGCCTCGGCCAACAAGTTCTCCCTCCTCGGCGGCCTGCGCACCGCCGCCCAGCTGCTCGCGTACGAACTGCCGATGCTGCTCGCCGCCGCCTCCGTGGCGATGGCGGCCGGCACCGTCTCGCTCCCCGGCATCCTGAACGCCTTCGAGTGGTGGTGGCTGCCGTGGCAGATCGTCGGCGCGATCGTCTTCTTCGTCGCCGGCCTCGCCGAACTCCAGCGCCCGCCGTTCGACATGCCGGTCGCCGACTCGGAGATCATCTTCGGTGCGTACACCGAGTACACGGGCCTGCGCTTCGCGCTCTTCCTGCTCGCCGAGTACGCCGGAATCGTCGTCCTCTGCGGCCTGACCACCGTCCTCTTCCTCGGCGGCTGGCACGGTCCCTGGGGCGCGGACGGTCTCGGCTGGGTCTGGACGCTGCTCAAGACCGCGGTCCTGGCCTTCGGCATCATCTGGCTCCGCGTGACCTACCCCCGGCTGCGCGAGGACCAGCTCCAGAAGCTCGCCTGGACCGTACTCATCCCGCTCGCTCTCGCGCAGATCGCGCTCACCGGCATCGTGAAGGTGGCGATCCAGTAATGCCTCCGATCCCCGGCTCCGGCCTCGCCAAGGGCCTGGCCGTCACGCTCCGCACGATGACGAAGAAGACCGTCACCGCGCAGTACCCGGACGTCCAGCCCGAACTCCCGCCCCGCACGCGCGGCGTGATCGGCCTGTTCGAGGAGAACTGCACGGTCTGCATGCTCTGCGCACGCGAGTGCCCCGACTGGTGCATCTACATCGACTCGCACAAGGAGACGGTCCCGGCCGCAGTCCCCGGCGGTCGCGAGCGCAGCCGCAACGTCCTCGACCGTTTCGCGATCGACTTCTCGCTCTGCATGTACTGCGGTATCTGCATCGAGGTCTGTCCTTTCGACGCGCTCTTCTGGTCCCCGGAATTCGAGTACGCCGAGACCGAGATCCACGAACTCACCCACGAGCGGGACAAGCTCCGCGAGTGGATGTGGACGGTCCCCGAGCCGCCCGCGCTGGACCCGGGCGCGGAGGAACCGAAGGAGATCGCGGCAGCCCGCAAGGCCGCCGACAAGCTCGCGGCAGCCCAGCAGGGAGCAGCCCAGGAGCAGGCAGCCCAGCAGGAAGCAGAGGGCCCCGCCGAATGAGCCACCTCGCCGCAGCCGCCGGACCCGGCTTCCTCTCCCCGACCGGCGTCGAGATCGCCTTCCTCCTCGTCGGCATCGCCACCCTCGGCGCGGCCGTCGTCACGGTCACCACCAGACAGCTGGTGCACGCCGCCCTCTGGCTGGTCGTCGCGCTCGGCGGCCTCGCCGTCGAGTACCTCCTGCTGACGGCCGAGTTCATCGCCTGGGTGCAGGTCCTGATCTACGTCGGTTCCGTGGTCGTCCTCCTCCTCTTCGGGCTGATGCTCACCAGGGCCCCCATCGGGCGCTCCCCGGACGCCGACTCGGGCAACCGCCGGGTCGCTCTCACGGTGGCCGCGGCCGCGGCCACCGCGCTCGTCTGGGTGGTCGTGGACGCGTTCCGCACCACCTGGATCGACCTGGACGGGCCGGCCCAGGGCTCGACCAGGGTGAGCGGCGAGATCCTCTTCCAGCACTGGGTGCTGCCCTTCGAGGCCCTCTCCGTCCTCCTGCTCGCCGCTCTCGTCGGCGCGATCGTCCTCTCCCGCAAGAGCGACGGCGCCGAAGACAGCGACAGCGACAGTGCCAAAGACAAGGAGCAGCGCTGATGCACCTCGCCTATCCTGCCGTGCTCGCCGCCCTCCTCTTCTGCACCGGGCTGTACGGAGTGCTCGCGCGCCGCAACGCGATCCTGGTCCTGATGTCCGTCGAGCTGATGCTCAACGCCGTCAACCTCAACCTCGTCGCCTTCGACGTATGGCTCCGCGACACCCTCCACTCCGGCCAGGCCCTCACTCTCTTCACCATCGCCATCGCCGCGGCCGAGATCGGCATCGGCCTGGCGATCGTCCTGATGGTCTACCGCAATCGAGGGTCCTCGGACATCGACAGGCTGCGCGACACCGCCGAAGGCCCGGACCCGTCCGGCCCGGCCGGCGACGGAGCTTCCGCCATGGCACAGAAGGCCGCACCAGAGGCCGCACAGAAGACTGAGGCCACCGCGTGACGACCACGACCCTCGCCGTCCTCGTTCCCCTCCTTCCGTTCCTGGGCGCCGCGGCCGGCCTGCTGCTCGGCCGCACCGCCCCCGGGTTCGTCCGCCCCCTGGCCGTACTGCCGACCCTGGCCGCCGCCGTGCTGGCCGTGATCGTCGCCGTACGCCAGGGCGGCGGCAGGGCGATCGACGCCTCGACCCAGCTCACCCCCACGGGCTCGGTCCCCATCGACCTCGCCCTGCACCTCGACGGCTTCGCAGCTCTCGTCGCCGTCCTGGTCGCGGCCGTCGCGACCTGCGTGCAGCTCTACTCGACGGGCTACCTGCGCGACGACCCGCGCTACCCCTCGTACGCCGCCCTGGTCTCCCTCTTCACCTCCGCGATGCTGCTCGTCGTCTACTCCGGCGACCTGATGGTGCTGCTGGTCGGCTGGGAGATCATGGGCATCTGCTCGTACTTCCTCGTCGGCCACTACTGGGAGACGCCCGAGGCCCGCGCCGCCTCCCTCAAGGCATTCCTGGTCACCAAGCTCGGCGACGTCCCCTTCCTCTTCGGCCTGTTCGCACTCGCCGTCGACGCCGGTACGTTCCGGATCACCGGCATCCTCGGCACCGTCGCCGGCGACGGACTGGACCACCCCACCCTCATCGCCCTGCTGCTCCTCGCCGGTGTGGCGGGCAAGTCGGCCCAGTTCCCGCTGCACACCTGGCTGCCCGACGCGATGGCGGGCCCCACGCCCGTCTCCGCGCTGATCCACGCCGCCACGATGGTCGCCGCCGGTGTGTACTTCGTGGCCCGCCTCCTCCCCGTCTTCGCAGCCTCCGCCGCCGCCCTGACCGTCCTCGCCGTGATGGCCGCGGTCACGATGGTCGGCTCGGCCCTCGCCGCCCTGGCCCAGGACGACATCAAGCGCGTCCTCGCCTACTCGACGATCGGCCAGCTCGGGTACATGACCGGGGCCCTGGCCGTCGGCGACCGCGGCGCCGCCGTCTTCCACCTCCTCTCCCACGGCGCCTTCAAGGCGCTCCTCTTCCTCGGCGCCGGCGTGATCATCCACGCGGCCGGCACCAACTCCCTCGCCGCCATGTCCCGCACGAGCGGCCTGCCCAAGCGCATCCCCGACGCGTACTGGACGATGACGATCGCCCTGCTCGCGCTCGCGGCGATCCCTCCCTTCGCAGGCTTCTTCTCCAAGGAAGCCGTCCTCGTCGCCGCCGAACACGCCTCCTTCGGCGAGACCACGGGCGTCCCCTCCGCCGCGGGCTGGACCGTGCTCGTCGCGGGCCTGCTGACCGCCCTCCTCACCGCGGCGTACGCCACCCGCCTGTGGCTGCTGGCCTTCCGCGGCCGCGGCCCCGCCGCCCCCGCTCACGGCAAGCAGCCCTTCGTCATGAACGGCGTCCTGTGGGTCCTCGCGGTCCCCTCGCTCGCCTTCGGCCTCGCCGTCACCTACCTCGACGACTGGTTCGACGGCCACGCCCTCACCCCGACCGTCACCACAGCGGTCCTCGGCACCGGTGTCGCCCTCGTCGGCGGACTGGTCACCTACGGCGCCTGGCGCCACACCACGTCCATGGCCGGCCGTCCCCCGATCGGCGCCGTGGCAGCCCATCCCGAGGACAGCCCGGCCGTCTCCGAGGCGGAAGCCATCGCCACCCTTCCCCGAGCTCTCAACTCCGTTCGAGCAGGGGACGCCCCATTCCCCGCCTACGGCGACATCGCGTCGGCCCCCGACCCCGCCGACCCCGGCCGGCTCCTCCTGGGCCCGCTGCACCGTCACGCAGCGGTCGGTTTCCACCTCGACGCCGTCTACCACACCCTCTTCGTACGGCCCGTCCTGGCGGGCGCCGAACTGGTCCGCTTCCTGGACCGCGAGGTCGTCGAGACGTACGTCCGCGGAGCGGGCGCCGTCCCGCGCCTCCTCGGCGCGGGCGTCCGCCGAGCCCAGACCGGCAACGTGCAGACCTACCTCAGCGCGCTGCTCGCCGGATCCGTCGTCCTGGCGATCGCCGCCGTCATCGTCGCCGCCGTCGGAGCGTGAGCCGTGATCGATATCAGCCCGTCCGTGATGCAGTTCCTCCTGGCGTTCATCGTCGTCGCCCCGCTCGTCGGCGCCGCCGCGGCGCTCCTCCCGGCCCCGCCGGGCCTCAAGGGCAAGAACCCCGGCCAGGCCGTGCTACGCCACGGCGTGACCGTGACCGGCGCGATCCTGCTCGCAGCCATCGCCCTCACCCTCGGTTTCGACCACAGCCACCCCTCCACGATGCAGGCCACGACCGACATCAGCTGGATTCCGGCGCTCGACGTCAGGATCCACCTCGGCATCGACGGCATCTCGCTCCCCCTCCTCGTGCTGACCGCGCTGCTGACCTTCCTCTGCGCGCTCTACAGCTACTTCAAGATGCCCGCGGGCCCCTCCCCGAAGGCATTCGTCGCCCTGCTCCTGGTCCTCGAATCCGGCACCCTCGCGACCTTCGCCGTACTCGACCTGCTCCTCTTCTTCCTGGCGTTCGAGATGGTCCTCATCCCGATGTACTTCCTCATCGCCCGCTGGGGCGGCGACCAGAGGCAGCCCGCCGCCTGGAAGTTCATCCTCTACACGCTGCTCGGCTCCGTCGTCATGCTGCTCGGTCTCCTCCTCGTCGGACTGAAGGCGGGCACGTTCGACATGGTGGCACTCGCCACTGACAACGGCCGTGGACTCACCACATCCGTGCAGGTCGTCGCCGTTCTCGCGATCGGTCTCGGCCTCGCCGTCAAGACCCCGATGTGGCCGCTGCACAGCTGGCTGCCCGACGCCCACACCGCCGCCCCCACGGTCGGCTCGGTCCTCCTCGCCGGCGTCCTGCTGAAGATGGGTACGTACGGATTCGTCCGCATCGCCCTTCCCATCGCCCCCGACGGCATGCACGCCTTCGCGCCCTACCTCGCCGCCTTCGCGGTCGTCGGCATCATCTACGGGTCCCTGGCCTGCCTCGCCCTGGCCCGCAAGGGCGCCAAGGGCGACCTCAAGCGCCTGATCGCGTACTCCTCCGTCGGTCACATGGGCTTCGTGCTCCTCGGCATCGCGTCCATGACCCCCACCGGCGTCAACGGCGCGCTTTTCGCCAACATCGCCCACGGCCTGATCACCGGCCTGCTCTTCTTCCTGGTCGGCGCCCTCAAGGACCGCTACGGCACCGCCGACCTCGACACCCTCGCCGGCGCCACCGGCGCGGCCCTCTACGGCCGCGCCCCCCGCCTCGGCGGCCTCCTCGCCTTCGCCGCGGTCGCCTCCCTCGGCCTCCCCGGCCTCGCCGGATTCTGGGGCGAGATGCTGACGATGTTCGGCGCCTTCGACCCCGCCGAGGGCCTCAGCCGCCCCGCCTTCCTCACCTTCATGGCGATCGCCGGCGCCGGCACCCTGCTGACCGCCGCCTACCTACTGATCGTCGTGCGCCGCGTCTGCATGGGCGTACCCCCGCAGCAGGCATCCGAGCCGACGAAGATCACCGACGTCCAGGGCTACGAATTCGCCACCTGGACCCCGCTCGTCGCCCTCACCGTCCTCGCCGGACTCTGGCCCGCGGTCCTCCTCGGCCTCACCGACCCGGCCGTGCAGAAGCTCCTCGCAGGAGGCAAGTCGTGACCGTGGCCGCCGAAAGCGCCAGCCTCGTCCAGTCCGTCGACTGGTGGGCGATCGCCCCGCCGACCATCACGGCGGCCGTCGGCCTGATCGTCCTGGTCGCCGACCTCTTCGTACCCGAGAGCAAGAAGCAGCTGCTCGGCCGGGTCTCCGTCGCCGGTCTGGCCGTGGCGATCCTCGCTCTCCTTCCCCTCCGCCAGGGCGGCCGGTCCACCTTCTGCCTGACCTCCGACACCGACGTCTGCAGCTACACGGCGGACCACTTCACCCTGGTCATCCAGCTCCTGGTGCTCGGCGGCGCCCTGCTCACCGCCCTCCTCTCGCTCACCGAGACGACGAAGGACAAGCTCCCCGCGGGCGAATTCTGGTTCCTCCTGATGTCCTCGGCAGCCGGGGCGGCCCTGCTCCCCGCCGCCCGCGACCTCGCCACCCTCGTCGTCGCCCTCGAAGTCGCGTCACTGCCCGCCTTCGCCCTCGTCGGCATGAAGCGCGGCGACCGCCTCTCCTCCGAGGCGGCCCTGAAGTTCTTCCTCTCCTCCGTCACCGCGACCGCCGTGACACTGCTCGGCGTCAGCTTCGTCTACGCGACGACCGGCACCCTGCACCTCACCGAGATCGCCGTGCGCCTCGGCGACGTACCGGCGCAGCTCGACACCCTCGCCAAGACCGGCGTCGCTCTGACCCTCATCGGCTTCGCCTTCAAAACGGCCGCGGTCCCCTTCCACTTCTGGGTCCCCGACACCTACGTGGGAGCGCCCCTCCCCGTCGCCGCCTACCTGTCCGTCATCGGCAAGGCGGTCGGCTTCACGGGCCTCATCCTGGTCACCGTCGTGGCCTTCCCCTCCTACGCCGACGTATGGGGCCCGGCCATCGCCGTGCTGGCGGCCCTCACCATGACCGTGGGCAATGTGGCGGCCCTCCGCCAGTCGGCCACGCGCGCGTACAGCGCGGTCCGGCTCCTGGCCTGGTCGTCGGTCGGCCAGGCCGGCTACATCCTGGTCCCGATCGCCGCGGCGGCGTACTCCAGCGACGACCAGATCGGCTCCACCGTCGCGTACGCCCTGATGTACGCCGTGGTGAACCTCGGTGCCTTCGCCGTCGCGGCCCTCGTCGCCCGTACGCACCCGCTCAACCGGATCACCGACTACCGCGGCCTCTACGCGACCCGCCCCCTCGCCGCCCTCGCGCTCGGCTTCTTCCTCCTCTGCCTCGCGGGGCTGCCGCCCGGCATCATCGGCCTCTTCGCCAAGGTCACGGTCTTCTCCGCGGCCGTCGACGCGGGGCTCGGCTGGCTCGCGGTCGTCATGGCGGCGAACGTGGTGATCGCGCTCTACTACTACCTCCAGTGGACCGCCGTCCTCTTCCGCGCACCCGAGGGCGAACCGTCCCGCCACGCGGTCCCCCTGCCCATCACGGCCGCCATCGTCCTGACCGCCGTCGCGGGCATCGCCCTGTCCGGCGTACCGCAGCTGGCACTGCGCTTCGCCACCGGCAATCTCTTCCAGTAAGCACGGATGGCCCAGCGGCCGCCCCGGTAGCACAAGGGAACTAGCCCCCCTCGCTTGGCGTTGACCAGTAAGGGAGGGTCCACTGAATGTGGAAGCACCCCCAGCAAGGGGTTCCCCTGCCGCACCATTTGGAGGGCGCACCGTGCACCGCCGGCACAACGGGCTGAGGACCGCCGTACTCCTCGGGGGACTGTCAGCACTCATCATCGCCATCGGCAGCTTCTTCGGCCGTACGGGCCTGATCGTCGCGGTTCTCGTCGCATTCGGCACCAACGCCTACGCGTACTGGAACAGCGACAAACTGGCACTCCGCGCGATGCGCGCCCGCCCCGTGAGCGAGTTCGAAGCGCCACAGCTCTACCGCATGGTCCGTGACCTCTCCACCCAGGCCCGCCAGCCGATGCCCCGCCTGTACATCTCGCCGACCCAGGCCCCCAACGCCTTCGCGACCGGCCGCAACCCCCGCAACGCCGCGGTCTGCTGCACCGACGGCATCCTGCGGCTCCTGAACGAGCGCGAACTGCGCGGCGTCATCGGCCACGAGCTGAGCCACGTCTACAACCGGGACATCCTGATCTCCTCGGTCGCCGGCGCCCTGGCGTCAGTGATCATGTTCCTGGTCAACTTCGCCTGGCTCATCCCCTTCGGCCGCTCCGACGACGACGAGGGGCCGGGCCTCTTCGGCATGCTGCTGATCATGATCCTGGGCCCCCTGGCCGCCTCCGTCATCCAACTCGCGGTGAGCCGCTCCCGCGAGTACCAGGCAGACGCCTCCGGAGCCCAGCTCACCGGCGACCCGCTCGCCCTGGCGAGCGCCCTGCGCAAGCTCGAAGCAGGCACGAAGCAGCTGCCACTCCCTCCCGAGCCGCGGATCGAGACCGCGAGCCACATGATGATCGCGAACCCGTTCCGCCCGGGACAGACCGGATCGAAGCTGTTCTCGACCCACCCACCCATGGCGGAACGCATTGCCCGACTCGAACAGATGGCAGGTCACCGCCCATGAAGACAATCCTCAACGTCATATGGCTGGTGCTGAGCGGTTTCTGGCTCTTCCTCGGCTACCTCCTGGCAGGCGTACTCCTCTGCGTCACGATCATCGGCATCCCCTTCGGCCTGGCGTCCTTCCGCATCGGCCGCTACGCCCTCTGGCCCTTCGGCTACACAGCAGTGGAGCGTCGCGACGCGGGATCCCCCTCCTGCGTGGGCAACGTCCTGTGGCTGGTCCTGGCGGGCTGGTGGCTGGCGCTGGGTCACGTCGTCACGGGCATCGCGCTCTGCGTCACGATCATCGGCATCCCGTTCGGCATAGCCAACTTCAAGATGATCCCCGTCTCACTGCTCCCGCTGGGCCGCGAAATCGTCCCGACGGACCAGCCGTTCGCGTCCAGGTAACCGCACAGCGCCCCGCCCCGACGATTCCGGTGCCGGGAGGAGACGCCCCGGCGCGGCACCGACCTCAAAACCCCCGCACCTCCCACAGGCGCCGGACGCGGGGCCGGACTTCAGCGCCCGGCCGCCCTCCGCACCCCGTACGTCGCCGCCCCCACCGCCAGCACCGCCGCTCCCGCCCCCACCGAGGCCACCGGCAGCGCGAACGCCAGCCCCGCGCATCCCACCACCCCGCCCACCGCCACGACCCGACCGCGCCCCGGACCCAGCGTCCACGCCGAAGCGTTGGCCACGGCGTAGTAAGCCAGCACCCCGAACGACGAAAACCCGATCGCCCCCCGCACATCCCCCGCCGCCGCCACCACAGCAACAACCACCCCCACTGCCAACTCGGCCCGGTGCGGCACCTGAAACCGCGGATGTACGGCGGCCAGCGCACCCGGCAGATGCCCGTCCCGGGCCATCGCCAGCGTCGTGCGGGACACCCCCAGGATCAGCGCCAGCAACGACCCCAGCGCCGCCACAGCCGCCCCCACCCGCACCACGGGGGCCAGCTCCCCCACGCCCGCCGCCCGCACCGCATCCGCCAACGGCGCCGCGGAAGACGCCAGTTCCCCGGCCCCCAGCACCGACAGCACCGCGACCGCCACGCACGCGTACACCACCAGCGCGATCCCCAGCGCCACCGGAATCGCGCGCGGGATCGTACGGGCCGGGTCGCGCACCTCTTCCCCCAAGGTGGCGATCCGCGCGTACCCGGCGAACGCGAAGAACAACAGCCCAGCAGCCTGAAGCACCCCACCGGCCCCCGAACCGCCGGCTCCCGAGCCACCTGTCCCCGGCCCCGGCGAAGGCCCCTCCGCCCCAAGACACACCGCCACGACAGCCACCAGCACCGCCAGCACCACCGCCACGATCGCCCGCGTCAGCCACGCCGACTTCTGAACACCCCCGTAGTTCACCGCGGTCAGCACCACCACAGCGGCGACAGCCACCCCGTGCGCCTGCTCCGGCCACACGTACACCCCGACCGTCAGCGCCATGGCCGCGCAGGAAGCGGTCTTCCCCACCACGAAGCCCCAGCCCGCCAGATACCCCCAGAAGGGCCCGAGCCGCTCCCGCCCGTACACGTACGTCCCGCCGGAGGCCGGGTAGAGGGCCGCGAGCCGCGCGGAGGACATCGCATTGCAGTACGCCACCACAGCGGCCAGCGCCAGCCCCGCCAGCAGCAGCGTCCCGGAGCCGGCCGCCCCCGCCGCCGGCGCGAGCGCCACGAAGATCCCCGCACCGACCATCGCCCCGAGCCCGACCACCACGGCGTCGAAGACCCCGAGCGTCCGCCGCAGTTCCTGTGTCATGCGCCGCACCCTACTGGCCTGCGCAACCACTCCGAGCTCCGGAACGTCTTCGGCTGCATGAGCATCATCAGCTGGATCGTCCTCGGGCTGCTCTCCGGAGCCGTCGCCAAAATCCTGCTTCCCGGACGCGATCCGGGCGGCCTGATCGGCACGACCCTCATCGGTGTCGCGGGCGCGTTCATCGGCGGCTGGGCATCGGCCCGCTACCTCGACCGCCCGATCGCCGACGAGTTCTACGACGGGGCCACCTGGGCCGCCGCCATCGGCGGAGCGCTCGCCCTCCTGGTGGTGTACCGAATCCTCTTCGGCCACTCACGCTCCCGCTGAGCCACCTGAGCCACCTGAGCCACCTGAGCCACCTGAGCTACCCGAGCCCCGTCTCCCGCAACGTGATGTTGAGCCGCCCGCCCGCCATCCCGTTTCCCGGACCACCCGTCCCCGGCAGCACCTTCGGCACCCCGTGGTACGCGAAGCGCGAAGGCCCCCCGAAGACGAAGAGATCCCCCGAGGCCAGCTCCACATCCGTGTAAGGCCGCCCCCGGCTCTCCGTATTGCCGAACCTGAACACGCACGTGTCGCCGATGCTCAGCGACACCACGGGAGCCCCGGACCGCTCGTCCTTGTCCTGGTGCATCCCCATCTTCGCGTCACCGTCATAAAAATTGACGAGCGCGGTGTCCGGCGCGTATCCCCGCGCCGCCTCCTCGTCCCCGTACGCGACGCCCAGCGCCCGCCGCCCCAGCCCCGCCAGCCACTCGGGAAACCCGGCCACCGGCGCGCCGTTCACATCGTCCGCCGTGCGCGTGTACCGGTACGGCTGCCAGTGCCACCCCACGCACACCGTCCGCACCGACATGACCCCGCCGTGCGGCAGCCGTGTGCGCCGGATCGGCACCGGACCCCGCGCCCACTCCCGGCACGCCCCGACCAGCTCCCGCTGCTCGTCCACCGACAGCCAGCCGGGTACGTGCACCGCCCCCGGCGCGATCTGCGCCGGCTCCCGGGGAAACAGTCCGGTCACGCCCGCGCCCCGACCGCCCCGGCTCCCTCAAGCTCCAGCAACCGCCGCTTGCGCTCCAGCCCGCCCGCGTACCCGGTCAGCGAGCCGTCCGCCCCGATCACCCGGTGGCACGGCCGCACGACGAGCAGCGGGTTGCGCCCGATCGCCGTCCCCAGCGCCCGTACCCCGGCCCGCGAGACCCCGATCCGCTCGGCGAGCTCTCCGTACGACGTCGTGGTGGCGTACGGAATCGTCTCCAGCGCCTCCCACACCCGCCGCTGGAAGTCCGTGCCGGCACCGCCGGCGTACTCCAGGTCGAAGCGCGTCAGTTCCCCCTCGAAGTACGCCCGTACCTGTCGCTCGATCTCCTCGAAGGCTCCGGGCTCGCGTCGCCACCCGTCCGGCACGTCACCGGCGACGGCCCCGCCCTTCTGCCCCGGCACCGACAGCGAGGCCAGCGCCGTACCGCCGACGGCGGTCGCGGACTCCTCGCCCACCAGCAGCAGCTCGCCCAGTGGGCTGTCCACGGTCGCGTAGAGCGTCATGGCCGGTCCCTTCCCTCACAGTGCGTTCCCGTACGTTCCGTGCGTTCCCGTACGCCCCGACACGACGAGTCTGCGCCACCGGGCCCGCCGGAGCTGGCGGCATTCGGACATCGCGGCGGGGGCGGAGCCGGCCGCGCCGCCTCCACCCCCGCTCCGCAGCGAACCGCCGGGTCAGCGGTGGTTCACGGGCTTCAGCGGTAGTTCACGAACTGCAGCGCGAAATCGAAGTCCTTGCCCTTGAGCAGCGCCTGCACGGCCTGGAGGTCGTCACGGCTCTTCGAGCTGACCCGCAGCTCGTCGCCCTGGACCTGCGCCTTGACGCCCTTGGGACCCTCATCGCGGATGATCTTCGCCACCTTCTTGGCGTTGTCCTGGGAGATGCCCTCCTCGATGGACGCGAAGATCTTGTACTCCTTGCCGGACAGCTGCGGCTCGCCGGCGTCCAGCACCTTGAGCGAGATCCCGCGCTTGACCAACTTGGTCTCGAAGACGTCGAGGATCGCCTTGACCCGCTCCTCGGAGTTGGCCTGCATCAGGATCTTCTCGCCGGACCAATCGATCGAGGCGCCGACGTTCTTGAAGTCGTAGCGCTGCGAGATCTCCTTCGCGGCCTGGTTGAGGGCGTTGTCGACCTCCTGCCGCTCGACCTTCGAAACGATGTCGAAACTGGAGTCGGCCATGTCCTGTGGCTCCTTGTGATCGGGGGATGGGGGTACCGGTTCCGGGTTGCCTCGCCGGGCGGGGTACGCGGCCGGTGCTCCCGGGCCGCTTCCGTAAAGCCTAGTCACCCGCGCCCGCCCCGAGCACTGATCAATCCGGTGGCGGAGCACCCCCGGGCATCAGGTATCGTTTACGTCGTTGCCACGGAACACCGCCCAGGCGGTCGACCAGAGCGACATCCCATGGCGGTGTGCCCGAGTGGCCAATGGGAGCGGACTGTAAATCCGCCGGCTTAGCCTTCCCAGGTTCGAATCCTGGCGCCGCCACAGGTAGGGAAACCCCCTCCGGACTGCAGAAATGCGGACCGGAGGGGGTTTTCTGGTAGTTGAGCCGGTTGCTGTCCCCGTCCCGGAACTCTCCGGCCGGCGCAGGACGTTCAGTTACCGGCGACGTCCTTCACCGCGACGGTGACCGGCACCGAGCCGCTGATCAGCTCCAGAGTCAGACCCGCCGTCGACGGAGTCTCCAGCAGCTCGGCCAGGACGGCCGCCACGTCGTCGCGTGCCACCGGCCCACGCCCCGTCGAGACCCCGAGGCGCACGAGCCCCGTGCCCGCGTCGTCCGTCAGGCTGCCCGGCCGCAGGATCGTCCAGTCCAGGCCGGCCCGGGAGCGTACGTCCGCGTCCGCCGCGCCCTTGGCGCGCAGGTACGCGTCGAAGACCTCGTCGCCCGCCCGCTCCGGATCCGCACCCATCGAGGACACGACGAGAAAACGGCGTACGCCCGCCCGCTCCGCCGCGTCCGCGAAGAGCACGGCCGCGCCCCGGTCCACCGTGTCCTTGCGCCCGGTGCCGCTGCCGGGCCCCGCGCCCGCCGCGAAGACGGCGGCGTCGGCGCCTTCCAGTACCTCGGCGACCTGCTCGACGGAGGCCGATTCCAGGTCCAGCACGACCGGTTCGGCGCCCGCCGCCCGCAGATCCTCGCTCTGCCCGGAATCGCGGACGATGCCCGCGACCCCATACCCGCGTGCGGCGAGCAACCGCTCCAGCCGCAGCGCGATCCGACCATGTCCACCCGCGATGACAATGCGCATGTTCCCGACCGTACGCGCACCTCTGCGCGTGTGCCCAAGTCCCGGCCGCCCCGAGTGAAACGCCCGGGTGGAACGCGCAGGTGAAACGCCCGGATGAAACACCTGGGCGAAGCGCGGTTCGCGCGCCGGCTCAGCCCCGTCCCTGGCGCGGCAGGCCGAGCGCGACGGCGGCCGCCGAGTCGCAGTACTCCCGTACCGCGCTGGTACGTGCCACCACCCGCCCGCGGTGGATGACGACGCGGCTGTACGCGAGCGACAGCACCCCCGCGATCCGCTCCCCGCGTACGGCGACCAACTCCGCGGGAAATCCCGCCTCCACCCGCACCTCGGGCAGCCCCATCGCCTCCCGTGCCGCCGAGCTCACCGTCCCGTAGGCGTCCGAAGCCCGCATCCCGCTCTGCGAGGCCAGCAGGTAGGCCGCCTCCAGCGGATCCCCGCGCCCCACCGGATTGGCCACGTCCCGCAGCGCCCCGCTGCCCGCGGCGACCCGCACCCCCGCCGCCCGCAGCAGCCGTACGGGAGCCGGCCCGCCGCCCCGCCGCTCCACCCCCGCGCAGTCGCCCTGCGGCAGGCAGACCACGGTCACCCCGGCCGCGGCCAGCTGTCCGGCGGCACGCTTCGCCGCCTCCAGGGGCAGCCGGGAGAGCCCGGCGCACGGGCCGATCGTGACCCCGGGCCGCAGGCCGCCCACCATCGCCGCGAGCCGGGCGAGCCGGGTCGGATCGTCACCCTCCGTATGGAGGTCCACGGGGCAGCCGTGCTCGGCGGCGACCTCCAGGACCGCCTCCGTGTAGCCGGCCGGGTCGGGATCGAGATCCGGGCAGCCCCCCACCGCACCGGCGCCCATCTTCACGGCGTCCCGCAGCATCGACAGGCCGTCCGCGCCCGCGAGGCCGGTGAGCAGCCGGGGCACGGCGACGGCGGTCAGGTCGGCCAGCCCGCGCAGCGAGCGCCGCGCCTGGAGCACCGCCTCCATGGACCTGAGCCCCTGCACGTCCCCGATCCGCACGTGCGAGCGCACCGCGGTCGCACCGTGCCCCAGCTGGAGCAGCACCGCCTCGGTGGTGCGGCGCTGGACGTCCTCGGTGCGGTACGGAACGGGGCCGCCGACGTCGGCGGTGAGAGCGGTGTCGCTGTGGGCGTGCGGCTCGGCGGGGGCGGGCAGCAGGAGATGACCGCTGAGGTCCACGCGCGCGCCCACCGCGGGGAGGCTGCCCGCGGTGCCGACGGCCTCGATGCGCCCGCCGCTGAGCCGTACGTCCACAGTCCGGCCGTCGGTGAGACGGGCCGAGCACAGCAGCAGCGTGGTGCTGTCGGTGCCGGGCGGGCCGTCGCTGTTTCCCGAGCCGCCGCCGGACGAACGGGGCGGCTGCGGCTGGCTGTCGGACATCGGGCTCCTGTGGGGGGCTCGGGCGTACAAAGATCAAGATCAAGATCACGCAGCGTGAGACGAGCCTAGGGGCCCGCAAACCGGCCTTCGAGGAGGAGCGCAATAGTCGTACCGGTGTGGGCACGAGTGGCGTACGGGACGGGTGTGGTGAGCGCGGGAAAGAAGGCGGGAGGGCGGGGCCGAAAACGGATTTGGGCGATCGGCGGGCAACCGTGTAATGTCTTCATCGCTCGCCCCAATAGCTCAGTCGGTAGAGCGTCTCCATGGTAAGGAGAAGGTCTACGGTTCGATTCCGTATTGGGGCTCTGGTGATCGGTGATCCCCGTCTTCGGGCGGGGGGATCCGTCATCAAAGCGGTGTAGCTCAGTCGGTAGAGCAAGCGGCTCATAATCGCTGTGTCACCGGTTCAAGTCCGGTCACCGCTACACACGGTAGCCGATTGTGGGGTCGGTCCTTCGATCGGCTACTCTTTTATGCGTTCATCCGTCAACCGTCCGTCCAAGGAGCACTCACGTGGCTGCCACCGACGTCCGCCCGAAGATCACGCTGGCCTGCGTGGAGTGCAAGGAGCGGAACTACATCACCAAGAAGAACCGGCGTAACAACCCGGACCGTCTTGAGATGAAGAAGCACTGCCCGCGCTGCAACTCGCACACCGCGCACCGCGAAACCCGCTAAACACAGGCTCGTATGCGAGGCCGTCCCCACTTCGGGGGCGGCCTCGTGTCGTTTGTCCAGTCAGACTCATCAGGCATCAGGCATCAGGAGGTACGAGCCCATGGCGCTCGATCAGTCCTTCGTGGGGCGGGCCTATCCGCCCACCGCACCGTACGAGGTCGGCCGGGAGAAGATCCGTGAGTTCGCCGAGGCCGTGGGCGACACCAATCCCGCGTACACCGATCCGGAAGCCGCCAAGGCGCTCGGTCACTCCGATGTGATCGCACCGCCGACCTTCGTCTTCGCCGTCACCTTCATGGCGGCGAGGCAGGTCGTCGAGGACCCGCAGCTGGGTCTGGACTACAGCCGTGTGGTGCACGGCGACCAGAAGTTCGCGTACAAGCGCCCGGTGCGCGCGGGGGACCGGCTGTCGGTCACCTCGACGATCGAGGCGGTCAAGTCGCTGGCCGGCAACGACATCGTGGACATCCGCGGCGACGTCCACGACGAGACCGGTGAGCATGTCGTGACGGCATGGACGAAGCTCGTCGCACGTGCGGCGCAGGAGGCGTGATGACTGCGAAGATCTCCTCTGCGGACGTCGAGGTCGGCACCGAGCTGCCGGCCCAGTCCTTTCCCGTGACGCGTGCCACGCTCGTGCGGTACGCGGGCGCCTCCGGCGACTTCAACCCGATCCACTGGAACGAGAAGTTCGCCACCGAGGTCGGGCTGCCGGACGTGATCGCGCACGGCATGTTCACCATGGCCGAGGCGATCCGGGTGGTCACCGACTGGGCCGGCGACCCGGCCGCCGTCGTCGAGTACGGCGTGCGTTTCACCAAGCCGGTCATCGTCCCGAACGACGACAAGGGCGCGCTGATCGAGGTCAGCGCCAAGGTCGCCGCACTGCTGGACGACAACCGGGTCCGGGTGGACCTGACCGCGATGAGCGCCGGGCAGAAGGTGCTGGGCATGTCCCGCGCCGTGGTCCAGCTCGCCTGACACGACTCGCCTGACGCAGCTCGCCCGATGCAAGACGTGAGGTAAGGGGCACCCCGCCTTTGCGGGTGCCCCTTACCCCTTGCCCTCGTCCGCGCCCTGCGGACCGCGTACGGGGCGCCTCCGGCAGCCGGGGGCGCCCCGTACGCTTGTCCCGTGCAGGAACTCCACGACGCTCCCCTCGCCCCCCTGACCACCTTCCGGCTCGGCGGCCCCGCGACCCGTCTCGTCACGGCCACCACCGACGACGAGGTGATCTCCGTCGTCCGCGAGGCCGATGCGGCCGGCACCCCGCTGCTCGTCATCGGCGGCGGAAGCAACCTGGTCATCGGCGACAAGGGCTTCGACGGCACCGCCCTGCGCATCGCGACCACCGGCTTCCACCTCGACGGCACGTCCCTGGAACTCGCCGCAGGCGAGGTCTGGACCGACGCCGTCGCCCGCACCGTCGAGGCGGGCCTCGCGGGCATCGAGTGCCTCGCGGGCATCCCCGGCTCGGCCGGCGCGACCCCGATCCAGAACGTCGGGGCGTACGGCCAGGAAGTGTCCGGCGTCATCACCGAGGTCGTCGCCTACGACCGCCGGGCGGGCGAGACGGTCACCCTCCCCGCCGCCGACTGCGACTTCTCGTACCGCCACAGCCGCTTCAAGCGGGACCCGGACCGTTTCGTCGTCCTGCGCGTCCGCTTCGCACTGGAGGACGCGGGCGGCCTGTCCGCGCCGATCAAGTACCCCGAGACCGCGCGCACGCTGGGCGTCGTGGCCGGCGACCGCGTGCCCGCCGCCCTCGCCCGCGAGACCGTGTTGAAACTGCGCGCGGGCAAGGGCATGGTCCTGGACCCGGAGGACCACGACACGTGGTCGGCGGGGTCCTTCTTCACCAACCCGATCCTGACGGACGAGGAGTACGCCGCCTTCCTCGCCCGCGCTCAGGAGCGCCTCGGCTCCGGTGTGACGCCGCCCGCGTTCCCGGCGGGCGACGGCAGGACCAAGACCTCGGCGGCCTGGCTGATCGACAAGGCCGGATTCACCAAGGGGTACGGGGCGGGTCCGGCCCGTATCTCCACCAAGCACACCCTCGCCCTCACCAACCGCGGGGACGCGACCGCCGACGACCTGCTGGCGCTCGCGCGCGAGGTCGTCGACGGGGTCCGCGAAGCGTTCGGTGTGACGCTGGTGAACGAACCGGTGACGGTGGGCGTCAGCCTGTAGCAGCTGCAGCGGCAGGAAGCCCCGCAGGGCGCGTCGGCCTAGTACGCGACCCCCACCCCCTGCTTCACCGTCGCCGGGTCGTCCACCATCGAGAGCATCGCGTGCGCCACATCGGCCCGCGCGATGCTCCTGCCGCTGCGCGGACTGCCTCCGACGACCGTCCGGTACGTCCCCGTCCCCGGCTTGTCGAGCAGCCGCGGCGGCCGCACCGACGTCCAGTCGGTCGTCGAGCGCGCCAGCTCCTCCTCCATGACGCGCAGGTCGGCGTACACGTCCTTCAGGACCGCGCCGACCACCGACAGCATGGCGCGGTCCAGGAACGGCTGGCCCTCGGGCACCGGCCCGACCGGAGCCGCGCTGACCACCAGCAGACGTCGCGTGCCCTCCGCCTCCATCGCCCGCAGTACCCGGCGGGTGAGGGGCGCGGCGATCCCCGCGTCCTTGCGGGAGCGGGCCCCGAGACCGGAGAACACGGCGTCACGTCCCGCCACCGCCCGGCGCAGCGCCTCCATGTCCCCGTCGCCCAGCTGTGCCGTGAAGACCTCCAGGCGCTGCCCCGTCACGCCGAACCGCGCCGGGTCGCGCACCACCGCTGTGACCTGGTGACCCCCCGCCAGCGCCTGCTTGACGATCTCCTGCCCGATGCCGCCGGTCGCGCCGAAAACAGTGATGTTCATTGCACACCCTCCCCAGGTGGGTAAGTATTCACTCACTTCACTTCCCACCAGGGTGGGTGAGTGTTCACTCACTCGTCAAGCTTTTATGGAGCACACATGCAGAAGCCCGCACGAGAGCGGATCCTCGACGCTTCCCACGAGCTGATGCGGACCATCGGCCTGGCCCGTACCACCACCAAGGAGATCGCCCGGGCCGCCGACTGCTCCGAGGCCGCGCTGTACAAGCACTTCGCGAGCAAGGAGGAGCTCTTCGTGACCGTACTGAAGGAGCGCCTGCCCGAGCTGGGCCCGCTCCTCCACCGCCTCACCGCCGATCCGGGGGACCGCTCCGTCGAGGAGAACCTCACCGAGATCGCCCGTCAGGCCGTCCACTTCTACGCGGAGAGCTTCCCGATCGCCGCCTCGCTCTACGCCGAGACCAAGCTCAAGCGCCGCCACGACGACTCCATGCGGGAGATGGGCACCGGCCCCCACACGCCCATCGAGGGCCTCGACACCTATCTGCGCTCGGAACGCGAAGCCGGCCGCATCAGTCCCGGCGCCGACACCTTCGCGGCCGCGTCACTGCTCCTGGGCGCCTGCGCCCAGCGCGCCTTCGCCTATGACTCCACCGTCGGCAGGAAGCCCCCGCAGTCCGTGGCCGAGTTCGCCGCCGCTCTCGCCCGCACCCTGCTGAACGGGATCAGCCGGCCAGCCAGTGATCGATCCCGGTGAGCAGCTTCGCCTGTACGTCGCCGGGCGCGGCCGACCCGCGCACCGACTGCCGTGCCAGCTCCGCCAGCTCGGCGTCCGTGAACCCGTGGTGCTGCCGCGCCAGCTCGTACTGCGCCGCCAGCCGCGACCCGAACAGCAGCGGGTCGTCCGCGCCCAGCGCCATCGGCACCCCGGCGTCGTACAGCGTCCGCAGCGGCACGTCCTCGGGCTTCTCGTACACCCCCAGCGCCACGTTCGAGGCCGGGCACACCTCGCACGTCACACCCCGCTCGGCCAGCTTCCGCAACAGCCGCGGGTCCTCGGCCGCCCGTACGCCATGCCCGATCCGCGAAGCGCGCAGATCGTCCAGACAGTCCCGTACGGACACCGGCCCCGCCAGCTCCCCGCCGTGCGGCGCGGCCAGCAGCCCGCCCTCCCGCGCGATCGCGAAGGCACGGTCGAAATCCCTGGCCATGCCCCTGCGCTCGTCGTTGGAGAGCCCGAAGCCGACGATCCCGCGGTCCGCGTACCGCACGGCCAGACGTGCCAGCGTCCGCGCGTCCAGCGGATGCTTCATCCGGTTCGCCGCGACCAGCACCCGCATTCCGAGCCCGGTCTCCCGCGACGCGCTGTCCACCGCGTCCAGGATGATCTCCAGGGCCGGAATCAGTCCGCCCAGCATCGGCGCGTACGACGTCGGGTCGACCTGGATCTCCAGCCACCCCGAACCGTCCCGCACGTCCTCCTCGGCCGCTTCGCGCACCAGCCGCTGGATGTCCTCGGGCTCGCGCAGACACGACCGGGCGGCGTCGTACAGCCGCTGGAAGCGGAACCAGCCGCGCTCGTCGGTCGCACGCAGCTTCGGCGGTTCCCCGCTCGTCAGGGCCTCCGGCAGGTGCACGCCGTACTTGTCGGCCAGATCGAGCAGCGTGCCGGGCCGCATCGACCCGGTGAAATGCAGATGCAGATGGGCCTTCGGCAGCAGTCGGACATCGCGCACACTCAACATCCCAAGATCCTGCCGCACGCACGAGCCGCCCGGAAGCACCTTTTCTCGAACGAGTAGCCGCCCGAACGCAGAAACGGGCCCCCGACACCGGCCGGGGACCCGTTCAGTCACTGAAGAAGCAACGGGAAAACCAACCGCGTCAGTCGCGGGCCTCCGCCAGCAGCTTCTGGATCCGCGACACGCCCTCGGCCAGGTCCTCGTCACCCAGCGCGTACGAAAGCCGCAGGTAACCCGGCGTACCGAACGCCTCGCCCGGGACCACCGCCACCTCGACCTCGTCCAGGATCAGCGCGGCCAGCTCGACCGAGGTCTGCGGGCGCTTGCCGCGGATCTCCTTGCCGAGCAGCGCCTTGACCGAGGGGTACGCGTAGAACGCGCCCTCCGGCTCCGGGCAGACGACGCCGTCGATCTCGTTGAGCATCCGCACGATCGTCTTGCGGCGGCGGTCGAAGGCGGAACGCATCTCGGCGACCGCGTCCAGGTCACCGGAGACCGCGGCCAGCGCCGCCGCCTGCGCGACGTTGGAGACGTTCGACGTGGCGTGCGACTGCAGGTTGGTCGCGGCCTTCACCACATCCTTCGGGCCGATGATCCACCCCACGCGCCAGCCGGTCATCGCATAAGTCTTGGCGACGCCGTTGACCACGATGCACTTGTCCCGCAGCTCGGGCAGGACCGCCGGGAGCGAGACCGCGGACGCGCCGCCGTACACCAGGTGCTCGTAGATCTCGTCCGTCAGCACCCACAGACCGTGCTCGACGGCCCAGCGGCCGATCGCCTCGGTCTCGGCCTCGGTGTACACCGCGCCGGTCGGGTTGGACGGGGAGACGAAGAGGACGACCTTGGTCTTCTCCGTACGGGCCGCCTCCAGCTGCTCGACCGACACGCGGTAGCCGGTGGTCTCGTCGGCGACCACGTCGACCGGCACACCGCCCGCGAGACGGATCGACTCGGGGTACGTCGTCCAGTACGGCGCCGGGACGATGACCTCGTCGCCCGGGTCCAGGATCGCGGCGAAGGCCTCGTAGATGGCCTGCTTGCCGCCGTTGGTGACCAGGACCTGCGAGGCGTCCGGCTCGTAACCGGAGTCACGCAGCGTCTTCGCGGCGATCGCGGCCTTGAGCTCGGGGAGCCCGCCGGCCGGCGTGTAGCGGTGGTATTTCGGGTTGCGGCAGGCCTCGATCGCGGCCTCGACGATGTAACCGGGCGTAGGGAAGTCGGGCTCGCCGGCGCCGAAGCCGATGACCGGACGGCCGGCGGCCTTCAGTGCCTTGGCCTTGGCGTCCACGGCAAGGGTTGCGGACTCGGAGATCGCGCCGATTCGGGCTGAGACCCGGCGCTCGGTGGGAGGAGTTGCAGCGCTCATACGGCCCATCGTCCCAGACCGCAAACAGGCTGAGCACACAGATGTCGAGGGGTGGACGCGAAGCGCTCCGGGGCAGTCTGTTCGACGCCGGGCCTGTGACCACGTACACTCACTCGTCGTTGGCCCTCAACGACAGCTCCTCCGTGCGCACTCCGTGCACTCGGCCGGATGCGGTAGGTTGGGGTAACCACAAAGGGTCGTAGCTCAATTGGTAGAGCACTGGTCTCCAAAACCAGCGGTTGGGGGTTCAAGTCCCTCCGGCCCTGCTACACACATCTTCGCCAGGATGTGTGCGCATGTACGTACTTCTATGCACCGCCGTGCGGCTCCACCGGGCGCGGCACGGCCACGACCCGGAATCAGGTGAGTAGCGTGACGGACGCCGTGGGCTCCATCGACATGCCTGATGCCCAGGACGAGACGCCGGATTCCAAGAAGAAGTCCCGTAAGGGCGGCAAGCGCGGCAAGAAGGGCCCTCTGGGCCGTCTCGCGCTCTTCTACCGCCAGATCGTCGCCGAGCTGCGCAAGGTCGTCTGGCCCACCCGCAGCCAGCTGACGACGTACACCACCGTGGTGATTGTCTTCGTCGTCGTCATGATCGGCATTGTGACCGTAATCGACATGGGCTTCGCCCGAGCCGTCAAGTACGTCTTCGGCTGATCCCGCGTAGGGCGCCCTCTCCGGCGCCCCTTTCGCACGTTCCACCCATTTGTATCCAGGAAGAAGCAGCCACCGTGTCTGACCCGAACCTGAACGACGCCGTTGAGCCGAGCGAAAGCGCGGAGTCCGCTGAGGACCAGCTCGACATCGTCGAGGCGGCCGACGAGGACCAGGCGGAAGCTGCTGACGCCGCTGCGGGCGAGCCGGCGGAAGAGTCCGCCGTGAGCGTCGAGACCGACGAGGACATCGCCGAGGAAGCCGACGAGGCGGACGACGCCGAGGAAGCCGCGGAAGCCGCCGACGCCGAGGAAGAGGTCTCCGAGGAAGAGGCCCCCGCGGAGCCGGTCGACCCCGTCGCCGCCCTCCGCGAGGAGCTCCGCACCCTTCCGGGCGAGTGGTACGTCATCCACACGTACGCCGGGTACGAGAAGCGCGTGAAGGCGAACCTGGAGCAGCGCGCGGTGTCGCTGAACGTCGAGGAGTTCATCTACCAGGCGGAAGTGCCCGAGGAAGAGATCGTCCAGATCAAGAACGGCGAGCGCAAGAACGTCCGCCAGAACAAGCTTCCCGGTTACGTCCTGGTCCGCATGGACCTCACCAACGAGTCCTGGGGCGTTGTCCGCAACACTCCCGGCGTCACCGGCTTCGTCGGCAACGCCTACGACCCGTACCCGCTGACGCTGGACGAGATCGTCAAGATGCTCGCCCCGGAGGCCGAGGAGAAGGCCGCCCGCGAGGCGGCCGAGGCCGAGGGCAAGCCGGCGCCCAGCCGCAAGATGGAGGTCCAGGTTCTGGACTTCGAGGTGGGCGACTCGGTCACCGTCACCGACGGCCCCTTCGCGACCCTCCAGGCGACGATCAACGAGATCAACGCCGACTCGAAGAAGGTCAAGGGCCTCGTCGAGATCTTCGGCCGCGAGACCCCGGTCGAGCTCAGCTTCGACCAGATCCAGAAGAACTGACCCTCTCTGGACACCCGCTTCCGACCAGGTCAGACCGGCTCTCGCAGCTGGTCTGACCTGCTCGGTTTTTAGCCGCACCTCAATACCCGTTATCGTTGTGCGGTATGCCTCCGTCCGGTGATCGGATGGCAGGAAACTCTCACTAGGACCCGGAGAGAGCAATGCCTCCCAAGAAGAAGAAGGTCACGGGGCTCATCAAGCTCCAGATCAACGCCGGCGCGGCCAACCCGGCTCCGCCGGTCGGCCCCGCGCTCGGCCAGCACGGCGTCAACATCATGGAGTTCTGCAAGGCCTACAACGCCGCGACCGAGTCGCAGCGTGGCATGGTCGTGCCGGTGGAGATCACGGTCTACGAGGACCGCTCCTTCACCTTCGTGACGAAGACCCCGCCGGCCGCGAAGCTGATCCTCAAGGCCGCTGGTGTGGACAAGGGATCGGGCGAGCCCCACAAGACCAAGGTCGCGAAGCTCACCGCCGCTCAGGTGCGTGAGATCTCGACGGTCAAGCTCCCCGACCTGAACGCCAACGACCTCGAGGCCGCGGACAAGATCATCGCCGGTACCGCCCGTTCCATGGGCATCACCGTCGAGGGCTGAAAGTCCCCGTAGCACCTCAGTGGTAGGGCCAAGCGCTGGTCCGCACCACGACTCCACCTCCATACCTCAGGAGCAGAAGTGAAGCGCAGCAAGAACTTCCGCAGCGCGGACGCGAAGATCGACCGGGAGCGCCTGTACGCCCCGCTCGAGGCCGTCCGTATCGCCAAGGACACCTCCACCACGAAGTTCGACGGCACCGTCGAGGTCGCCATGCGTCTGGGTGTCGACCCGCGCAAGGCCGACCAGATGGTCCGCGGCACCGTGAACCTGCCGCACGGCACCGGCAAGACCGCCCGGGTCCTGGTCTTCGCGACCGGTGACCGTGCTGCGGCCGCGGAGGCCGCCGGCGCCGACATCGTCGGCTCCGACGAGCTCATCGACGAGGTCGCGAAGGGCCGTCTGGACTTCGACGCCGTCGTCGCCACCCCGGACCTCATGGGCAAGGTCGGCCGCCTCGGCCGCGTGCTCGGTCCGCGTGGTCTGATGCCGAACCCGAAGACCGGAACGGTCACCCCGGACGTGGCGAAGGCTGTCACGGACATCAAGGGCGGCAAGATCGAGTTCCGCGTCGACAAGCACTCGAACCTGCACTTCATCATCGGCAAGGTCTCCTTCGACGAGACGAAGCTGGTCGAGAACTACGCCGCGGCGCTGGAGGAGATCCTCCGTCTCAAGCCGTCCGCCGCGAAGGGCCGCTACATCAAGAAGGCCGCCCTCGCCACGACGATGGGTCCCGGCATCCCGCTGGACCCGAACCGCACCCGTAACCTCCTCGTCGAGGAGGACCCGGCAGCTGTCTGACCGGGTCGGGCCTGACGGCTCACCGAGTGGCTCAGTCGGGCCCCGCGCCTCCTCCGGGAGGCGCGGGGCCCGATTTGCTTGTGGGTGACCCGTTCACGTAGTCTTCCCCAGAAGCCAAAGACCGCTGGTCGTTGCCGTGCCTTGTGAAAGGTGCGGTGGCCGAAGGATCCGCTAGGTGCGGACGACCTGCGCAGGTGTCGTGGAAAGCTCCCGGGCTCGTTCCGGTCGAGCTCAGCCCCGTGCGCCTGCGCCGGGGCGTTTCGTTTTGCCCAGCCCCTTCTGAGCGGTCCTCATCACCCGGAAGGAGGCCGACGCTCTATGGCAAGGCCCGACAAGGCTGCCGCGGTAGCCGAGCTCGCGGACCAGTTCCGTAGCTCGAACGCCGCCGTGCTGACCGAGTACCGGGGTCTCACCGTGACGCAGCTCAAGACGCTGCGTCGTTCGCTCGGTGAGAACGCCCAGTACGCCGTGGTGAAGAACACGCTGACCAAGATCGCGGCCAACGAGGCCGGGATCGACACGCTGGACGACCTGTTCGCAGGCCCGACGGCGGTTGCCTTCATCACCGGTGACCCGGTGGAGTCGGCGAAGGGTCTTCGTGACTTCGCCAAGGAGAACCCCAACCTGATCATCAAGGGCGGTGTCCTTGACGGTAAGGCGCTGTCCGCCGATGAGATCAAGAAGCTCGCGGACCTCGAGTCCCGCGAGGTTCTGCTCGCCAAGCTGGCGGGCGCCATGAAGGGCAAGCAGTCGCAGACTGCCTCGCTGTTCAAGGCGCTTCCCTCGAAGTTCGTCCGCACCGCGGAGGCGCTCCGTGCCAAGCAGGCCGAGCAGGGCGGTGCCGAGTAATTCGGCTCGCTTTCTGACCGGCGCCGTCTAGGCGCAGGTCGCAGCGGGCCGGAAGTACGCCCGCCTCACATGTACATCGGCACCAGCCGAATTAGTGGAAGGACGCCATCATGGCGAAGCTCGCCCAGGCCGACCTGCTCGCGCAGTTCGAAGAGATGACCCTCATCGAGCTCTCCGAGTTCGTGAAGGCCTTCGAGGAGAAGTTCGACGTCACCGCCGCCGCCGCGGTCGCCGCCGTCGCCCCGGGTGCCCCCGGTGCCCCCGCCGAGGCCGCTGAGGAGCAGGACGAGTTCGACGTCATCCTCACCGGTGCCGGCGACAAGAAGATCCAGGTCATCAAGGTCGTGCGTGAGCTGACCTCGCTGGGTCTGAAGGAGGCCAAGGACCTCGTCGACGGCGCTCCGAAGCCGGTCCTCGAGAAGGTCACCAAGGAGGCCGCCGAGAAGGCTGCCGAGTCCCTCAAGGGCGCGGGCGCGGCCGTCGAGGTCAAGTGACCTCGTTGAGTCTCTGACTCAGCTGCTCTCGTTCTAAGGGCGATCACCCATTCGGGTGGTCGCCCTTAGGCGTTCCCGGGCCGTCGTCCTTGCTCTTGGCGTCGCGGCGAGTATCGTGATCTTCGCCGTACGCCCCGCGGTGGCCAGGCGCCGTACGGCGCCGTGGCCGGTGACCGGCCGCTGCGGAGAGCGGGGGCCTTGACGAACCGCACGAGGCGCGCAATTCTCAGGACGCGTCGTCATACCGATCCGGATCCGAGGCATGGATCGGCGACGCAGAGGGCAGTACTGATATGCGCACAGTGCGCATGGTTTTCCGCAGGAGTTGAGTACAGCGAGGGTGTCGTACGACCCGGTCTGGACATCAGTGAGCCAAGTGGCTACACTGACCCTTTGCGCTGCCTGTTAGCTGCCTCCTGCCCGTCACCAGGGGCATGCCCACGCTCGAGCATCGATGACCGACTTCCCTGACCAGGGATATCTGCCGCTGTGCCAGCTTGGGACCGGTACGCGCGTAGTGAGTCCGAGCCCTCGGAAGGACCCCCTCTTGGCCGCCTCGCGCAACGCCTCGACCTCCAATACGAACAACGGCGCCAGCACCGCCCCGCTGCGCATCTCCTTTGCAAAGATCAAGGAGCCCCTCGAGGTTCCCAACCTCCTCGCGCTGCAGACCGAGAGCTTTGACTGGCTGCTCGGCAATGCCGCTTGGAAGGGTCGCGTCGAGGCCGCTCTCGAGAGCGGACAGGACGTCCCCACCAAGTCCGGTCTGGAAGAGATCTTCGAGGAGATCTCGCCGATCGAGGACTTCTCCGGGTCGATGTCGCTGACCTTCCGCGACCACCGTTTCGAGCCTCCGAAGAACTCGATCGACGAGTGCAAGGAGCGCGACTTCACGTTCGCGGCTCCCCTCTTCGTCACCGCCGAGTTCACCAACAACGAGACCGGCGAGATCAAGTCCCAGACGGTCTTCATGGGCGATTTCCCGCTCATGACGAACAAGGGCACCTTCGTCATCAACGGCACCGAGCGTGTCGTCGTGTCGCAGCTGGTCCGCTCGCCGGGTGTCTACTTCGACTCCTCCATCGACAAGACGTCCGACAAGGACATCTTCTCGGCCAAGATCATCCCTTCCCGGGGTGCCTGGCTGGAGATGGAGATCGACAAGCGCGACATGGTCGGTGTCCGCATCGACCGCAAGCGCAAGCAGTCCGTCACCGTCCTCCTCAAGGCTCTCGGCTGGACCACCGAGCAGATCCTCGAGGAGTTCGGCGAGTACGAGTCCATGCGCGCCACCCTGGAGAAGGACCACACCCAGGGCCAGGACGACGCGCTGCTCGACATCTACCGCAAGCTGCGCCCGGGCGAGCCGCCCACGCGTGAGGCTGCTCAGACGCTGCTCGAGAACCTCTACTTCAACCCGAAGCGCTACGACCTCGCGAAGGTCGGCCGCTACAAGGTGAACAAGAAGCTCGGCGCCGATGAGCCGCTGAACGCGGGTGTCCTCACCAGCAAGGACATCATCGCCACCATCAAGTACCTGGTCCGGCTGCACGCCGGCGAGGTCGAGACGGTCGGCGAGTCGGGTCGCAGCATCGTCGTCGAGACCGACGACATCGACCACTTCGGCAACCGTCGTCTGCGCAACGTCGGCGAGCTCATCCAGAACCAGGTCCGCACGGGTCTGGCTCGTATGGAGCGCGTCGTGCGCGAGCGCATGACGACTCAGGACGTCGAGGCGATCACGCCGCAGACCCTGATCAACATCCGGCCGGTCGTCGCCTCCATCAAGGAGTTCTTCGGCACCAGCCAGCTGTCGCAGTTCATGGACCAGAACAACCCGCTGTCGGGTCTCACCCACAAGCGCCGTCTGTCGGCGCTCGGCCCGGGTGGTCTCTCCCGTGAGCGGGCCGGCTTCGAGGTCCGTGACGTGCACCCGTCCCACTACGGCCGCATGTGCCCGATCGAGACTCCCGAAGGCCCGAACATCGGTCTGATCGGTTCGCTCGCCTCGTACGGCCGCGTCAACGCGTTCGGTTTCGTCGAGACGCCGTACCGCAAGGTCGTCGACGGTGTCGTCACCGACGACGTCGACTACCTGACCGCCGATGAGGAAGACCGTTTCGTCATCGCGCAGGCCAACGCGACGCTGGGTGAGGACATGCGCTTCACCGAGTCGCGCGTGCTGGTCCGCCGTCGTGGCGGCGAGATCGACTACATCCCCGGCGACGACGTCGACTACATGGACGTCTCGCCGCGCCAGATGGTGTCGGTCGCGACCGCGATGATCCCGTTCCTCGAGCACGACGACGCCAACCGCGCGCTCATGGGCGCGAACATGATGCGTCAGGCCGTGCCGCTGATCACGTCCGAGGCGCCGCTCGTCGGCACCGGCATGGAGTACCGCTGCGCGGTCGACGCCGGTGACGTCATCAAGGCGGAGAAGGACGGTGTGGTCCAGGAGGTATCCGCGGACTACATCACCGTCACCAACGACGACGGTACGTACACCACGTACCGGATCGCCAAGTTCTCCCGCTCGAACCAGGGCACCTCGGTCAACCAGAAGGTTGTCGTGGACGAGGGCGCCCGCGTCGTCGAGGGCCAGGTCCTCGCCGACGGTCCGGCCACCCAGCAGGGTGAGATGGCGCTCGGCAAGAACCTGCTCGTGGCGTTCATGCCGTGGGAGGGTCACAACTACGAAGACGCGATCATCCTCAGCCAGCGCCTGGTCCAGGACGACGTCCTCTCCTCGATCCACATCGAGGAGCACGAGGTCGACGCCCGTGACACCAAGCTCGGCCCGGAGGAGATCACCCGGGACATCCCGAACGTCTCCGAGGAGGTCCTCGCGGACCTCGACGAGCGCGGCATCATCCGTATCGGTGCCGAGGTCGTCGCCGGTGACATCCTCGTCGGCAAGGTCACGCCCAAGGGCGAGACCGAGTTGACGCCGGAAGAGCGCCTGCTGCGCGCGATCTTCGGTGAGAAGGCGCGCGAGGTGCGCGACACCTCCCTGAAGGTCCCGCACGGCGAGGTCGGCAAGATCATCGGCGTCCGCGTCTTCGACCGCGAAGAGGGCGACGAGCTGCCGCCGGGCGTGAACCAGCTGGTCCGCGTCTACGTCGCGCAGAAGCGCAAGATCACCGATGGTGACAAGCTCGCCGGCCGTCACGGCAACAAGGGCGTCATCTCGAAGATCCTGCCGATCGAGGACATGCCGTTCCTGGAGGACGGCACCCCGGTCGACATCATCCTCAACCCGCTGGGTGTCCCGTCCCGAATGAACCCGGGACAGGTCCTCGAAATCCACCTGGGCTGGCTCGCCAGCCAGGGCTGGAAGGTCGAGGGCGACGAGGACTGGATGGAGCGTCTGAAGGTCATCGGCGCCGACGAGGTCGCCCCCGGCACCAACGTCGCCACGCCGGTGTTCGACGGTGCGCGCGAGGACGAGATCTCGGGTCTCTTCGAGTCCACGATCCCGAACCGCGACGGCAACAGGATGGTGCAGCCCTCGGGCAAGGCCAACCTGTTCGACGGCCGCTCGGGCGAGCCTTTCCCGGAGCCGGTCTCGGTCGGCTACATGTACATCCTCAAGCTCCACCACCTGGTCGACGACAAGCTCCATGCCCGTTCGACCGGTCCGTACTCCATGATCACCCAGCAGCCGCTGGGTGGTAAGGCCCAGTTCGGTGGTCAGCGCTTCGGTGAGATGGAGGTGTGGGCGCTCGAGGCTTACGGCGCCGCTTACGCCCTCCAGGAACTGCTGACCATCAAGTCCGACGACGTCACCGGCCGCGTGAAGGTCTACGAGGCCATCGTCAAGGGCGAGAACATTCCTGAGCCCGGCATCCCCGAGTCCTTCAAGGTGCTCATCAAGGAGATGCAGTCCCTGTGCCTCAACGTGGAGGTGCTGTCCTCGGACGGCATGTCCATCGAGATGCGCGACACCGACGAGGACGTCTTCCGCGCTGCGGAAGAGCTCGGTATCGACCTGTCCCGGCGCGAGCCGAGCAGCGTCGAAGAGGTCTGACGGGTTGGCCGGCCGCCGCTTCACCGCGGCGGCCGGCTCTCCCCGGACCCGTTCAGACCATGATTGACTCTCGACCCCGAAAGAGGGATTGACGACAAGTGCTCGACGTCAACTTCTTCGACGAGCTGCGGATTGGCCTCGCCACCGCGGACGACATCCGGACCTGGTCGCACGGCGAAGTGAAGAAGCCTGAGACCATCAACTACCGCACGCTCAAGCCCGAGAAGGACGGACTCTTCTGCGAGAAGATCTTCGGTCCGACCCGGGACTGGGAGTGCTACTGCGGCAAGTACAAGCGTGTCCGCTTCAAGGGCATCATCTGCGAGCGCTGCGGCGTCGAGGTCACTCGCGCCAAGGTGCGTCGTGAGCGGATGGGCCACATTGAGCTGGCCGCCCCTGTCACGCACATCTGGTACTTCAAGGGCGTTCCTTCGCGCCTCGGCTACCTGCTCGACCTCGCGCCGAAGGACCTCGAAAAGGTCATCTACTTCGCTGCGTACATGATCACGTTCGTGGACGAGGAGCGCCGCACGCGCGACCTGCCGTCGCTGGAGGCGCACGTCTCCGTAGAGCGTCAGCAGATCGAGAACCGTCGCGACGCCGACCTCGAAGCCCGCGCCAAGAAGCTCGAGACCGACCTGGCCGAGCTCGAGGCCGAGGGTGCCAAGGCCGACGTACGCCGCAAGGTGCGCGAAGGCGCCGAGCGTGAGATGAAGCAGCTGCGCGACCGTGCGCAGCGCGAGATCGACCGTCTCGACGAGGTGTGGAGCCGCTTCAAGAACCTCAAGGTCCAGGACCTCGAGGGCGACGAGCTGCTCTACCGCGAGCTGCGCGACCGCTTCGGCACGTACTTCGACGGCTCGATGGGCGCCGCGGCGCTCCAGAAGCGCCTGGAGTCCTTCGACCTCAACGAGGAGGCCGAGCGCCTCCGCGAGATCATCCGTACCGGCAAGGGCCAGAAGAAGACCCGTGCGCTCAAGCGCCTCAAGGTCGTCTCCGCGTTCCTGCAGACCAGCAACAGCCCCAAGGGCATGGTGCTCGACTGCGTGCCGGTCATCCCGCCGGACCTGCGTCCGATGGTGCAGCTGGACGGTGGCCGCTTCGCGACCTCCGACCTGAACGACCTGTACCGCCGCGTGATCAACCGCAACAACCGTCTCAAGCGTCTCCTCGACCTCGGTGCTCCCGAGATCATCGTGAACAACGAGAAGCGCATGCTTCAGGAGGCCGTCGACGCGCTCTTCGACAACGGCCGTCGTGGTCGCCCGGTCACGGGCCCCGGCAACCGTCCGCTGAAGTCGCTGTCCGACATGCTCAAGGGCAAGCAGGGTCGATTCCGTCAGAACCTTCTCGGCAAGCGTGTGGACTACTCCGCGCGTTCCGTGATCGTCGTCGGCCCGCAGCTCAAGCTGCACCAGTGCGGTCTGCCGAAGGCCATGGCGCTGGAGCTCTTCAAGCCGTTCGTGATGAAGCGCCTGGTCGACCTGAACCACGCGCAGAACATCAAGTCGGCGAAGCGCATGGTCGAGCGCGGCCGCACGGTCGTGTACGACGTCCTGGAAGAGGTCATCGCCGAGCACCCGGTTCTGCTGAACCGTGCGCCGACGCTGCACCGCCTCGGCATCCAGGCCTTCGAGCCGCAGCTGGTCGAGGGCAAGGCCATCCAGATCCACCCGCTCGTCTGCACCGCGTTCAACGCGGACTTCGACGGTGACCAGATGGCCGTGCACCTGCCGCTTTCGGCAGAGGCGCAGGCCGAGGCCCGCATCCTGATGCTGTCCTCGAACAACATCCTGAAGCCGGCCGACGGTCGTCCCGTCACCATGCCGACCCAGGACATGGTGCTGGGCCTGTTCTTCCTCACGACCGACGAGGAAGAGCGCAAGGTCATCGGTGAGGGCCGCTCCTTCGGCTCGACCGCCGAGGCGACCATGGCGTTCGACAACCGCGAGCTCTCGCTCCAGGCCAAGGTCGACATCCGCTTCCCGGTGGGCACCATCCCGCCGCGTGGCTGGGTGCCGCCGGTCGCCGAGGAGGGTGAGCAGGAGTTCCAGCAGGGTGACAGCTTCCGGCTGCGCACCACGCTGGGCCGCGCGCTCTTCAACGAGCTGCTGCCCGAGGACTACCCGTTCGTCGACTACTCGGTGGGCAAGAAGCAGCTCTCCGAGATCGTCAACGACCTGGCGGAGCGCTACCCCAAGGTGATCGTGGCGGCGACGCTCGACAACCTGAAGGCGGCCGGCTTCCACTGGGCGACCCGTTCGGGCGTCACCGTGGCCATCTCCGACGTCGTCGTGCCCGAGGCCAAGAAGGCCATCGTCAAGGGCTACGAGGCGCAGGACGAGAAGGTCCAGAAGCAGTACGAGCGCGGTCTCATCACCAAGGAAGAGCGCACTCAGGAGCTCATCGCGATCTGGACCAAGGCGACCAACGAGGTTGCCGAGGCGATGAACGCGAACTTCCCCAAGACGAACCCCATCTTCATGATGGTTGACTCGGGTGCCCGAGGAAACATGATGCAGATGCGTCAGATCGCCGGTATGCGTGGTCTGGTGTCGAACGCCAAGAACGAGACGATTCCGCGTCCGATCAAGGCGTCGTTCCGCGAGGGTCTGTCCGTGCTGGAGTACTTCATCTCCACCCACGGTGCCCGTAAGGGTCTCGCCGACACCGCCCTGCGTACCGCCGACTCGGGTTACCTGACCCGTCGTCTGGTGGACGTCTCGCAGGACGTGATCATCCGCGAGGAGGACTGCGGCACCGACCGCGGCCTCAAGCTGAAGATCGCGGAGAAGGGTGCCGACGGCATCCTCCGCAAGACCGACGACGTCGAGACGAGCGTGTACGCACGCATGCTCGCCGAGGACGTCGTCATCGACGGCAAGGTCATCGCGCCGGCCAACGTCGACCTCGGTGACGTGCTCATCGACCAGCTGGTCATGCACGGCGTCGAGGAGGTCAAGACCCGCTCGGTCCTGACCTGCGAGTCCGCGGTCGGCACCTGTGCCTTCTGCTACGGACGCTCGCTCGCCACCGGCAAGCTGGTCGACATCGGTGAGGCGGTCGGCATCATCGCCGCCCAGTCCATCGGTGAGCCCGGCACGCAGCTGACGATGCGTACCTTCCACACCGGTGGTGTGGCCGGTGACGACATCACCCAGGGTCTGCCCCGTGTCGTCGAGCTCTTCGAGGCCCGTACGCCCAAGGGTGTCGCCCCGATCTCGGAGGCGGCCGGCCGCATCCGTATCGAGGAGACCGAGAAGACCAAGAAGATCGTCGTCACCCCGGACGACGGCAGCGACGAGACGGCGTTCCCGATCTCGAAGCGTGCCCGTCTGCTCGTGGGCGAGGGCGACCACGTCGAGGTGGGCCAGAAGCTCACCGTGGGTGCCACCAACCCGCACGACGTGCTGCGGATCCTCGGTCAGCGCGCGGTCCAGGTCCACCTGGTCGGCGAGGTCCAGAAGGTCTACAACAGCCAGGGTGTGTCGATCCACGACAAGCACATCGAGATCATCATCCGGCAGATGCTCCGCCGCGTGACGATCATCGAGTCGGGCGACGCCGAGCTGCTTCCGGGCGAGCTCGTCGAGCGCGGCCGCTTCGAGGGCGAGAACCGTCGTGTGGTCACGGAAGGCGGCCACCCGGCCTCCGGCCGTCCGCAGCTGATGGGTATCACCAAGGCCTCGCTGGCGACCGAGTCGTGGCTGTCGGCGGCGTCCTTCCAGGAGACGACCAGGGTTCTGACGGACGCGGCGATCAACGCCAAGTCCGACTCCCTGATCGGCCTCAAGGAGAACGTCATCATCGGTAAGCTCATCCCGGCCGGTACGGGTCTGTCCCGCTACCGCAACATCCGGGTGGAGCCCACCGAGGAGGCCAAGGCCGCGATGTACTCGGCCGTCGGCTACGACGACATCGACTACTCGCCGTTCGGCACCGGCTCCGGCCAGGCCGTTCCGCTGGAGGACTACGACTACGGTCCGTACAACCAGTAAGCGAGTCGCTCGGCCGAAGGGCGGTCACCCCGTGGGGGTGGCCGCCCTTCGGGCTGTGCGGACACGGCCGGCCTAGCGGCCGACCGCCTGCCAGAGGGCGAGGGTGAAACCGGCGGTGGCGGTGACGGCCGTGATGCTCGCCAGCGGCCAGCGGCTGCGCTCCAGCGCGTCCAGCCTCGCCTCGTGGTCGGCGAGCTGTTTGTCGGTCTGGTCGCTGCGCTGGACGAGGAGGGCGAGCGCGCCGTCGGCGCGGGCGAACCCGGCCTCCAGCGTGCCGCGGAGCCGTTCCAGCTCAAGGGCAACCATCACGGGGTCGTTCCTATCGATCTCCATCATCGGCGGCCCCCGAGTAGCTCCGGAGCCACGAGGGCAGGATCTTCTGGACGGCCTCCAGGGCCATGATCCGGGTCAGTGCGCCGGCGATGACCAGGGCTCCGGCGACCCAGGGGAGCGTGGCCGGAAGGCCGGAGGCGTCGACGAGGGCGGGGAGCACGACGGCGATGCCGACGGCGGACTGGAGGACGGTGCGTGCCGTGCGCTTGGCGGCGTCGGACATGGTGGGTCTCCTCAGTTGGTGTACGGGACCTTCAGGGCGTTCCAGGAGGTGCGCCCGGGCATCCCGTCGGCGTCGGAGCCGCGGAAGCCGAGCTTGCGCTGCCACTTCGCGTAGCCGCGGCGGTCGGCCTCGGTCCAGCGGGGGCCGGGCCCGACCGCGTACTGGGAGCACCCCTCGGCGACCAGCCGCCGGCCCATCGCGGTGATGACCGGGGAGCTGGTGCGGCCGGTGAAGAAGTCCGCGCCGGGGAAGGGGTGGTACTTCTGCGGCGGGGTGGTCCTCGGGGGAACCGGCTTCGAGGGGGCCGGTTTCGGCGGGACCGGGCGCGGGGCGGGCCTGCCGCCCGGGGCCGAGGCGAGGCGGGCGGCGATCCGGGCCCGCATGTCCGCCATGGCGAAGCCGCGCGGGTCGCTCTTGTGGTCGGACCACTCCAGGTGGCCGATGACGGACTTGGCGCTCCAGCCGTGGGCGCGGCAGATCGCGGCGGAGGCCCGCTCGACGGCGTCGAGCTGGGCGGCGGGCCAGGGGTCCGCGCCGTCGCCGAGGTTGACGCACTCGAAGCCGTAGAAGCGGGCGTTGCCGTCGACGGCCCCGGAGCTGCCCTGGTGCTTGCCGCTCGCGGGCGGGCGGCTGCCGTAGCTCTCGGCGCTGACCGCGTCGAGGACGGCAGGGTCGCCACCGCCGGCGTGGTTGGCCCGGCCGTTGCCGACCAGGTACACGGTGCCGTCCTTGGCGATGACACCGTGGCAGAGCGGGCCGGGCAGTGACGCGTATCCGTTGAAGCAGAGCGCGACGGAGGAGGCCGTGCCGCTGGAGACGGTGTGGTGGATCATCACGCCGTTGACGGGGCCCCAGGCACCGGCGTGATTGCGGTTGCGGGAGCGCCAGCCGTTGCGCTCGGCAACGGTGACGCCTTCGGCGCGGAGCGCGGTGATCAGCCGGTCCGCGGTGAGGGGAGTGGCCATACGGGTCTCCTCCGGACATGTGAAAGCCCCGGGCCCGGGCGGGCGCGGGGCGGTGTACGGGTGGGGCGGGAGGGTCAGGAGGCGGGCGGTTGCGGCGGGGTGGTGGCCAGGCGGCTCGCGATCCGGGTCCGCAGGCCGGGCATGGGGACGCCGCGCGGGTCGCTCTTCCAGTCGGACCACTCCAGGTGGCCGATGACCGACTTGGAGGTCCAGGCGTGGGCGCGGCAGAGGGCGGCCGAGGCACGCTCGATGGCGTCGAGCTGGGCGGCGGGCCAGGGGTCCGCGCCGTCGCCGAGGTTGACGCACTCGAAGCCGTAGAAGCGGGTGTTGCCGTCGACGGCCCCGGCGCTGCCCTGGTGCTCGTTGGTGGCCGGCGGGCGGTCTCCGTAGTTCTCCGCGATCACGGCCTTCAGGACGTCCGGGTCGCCGCCGCCGGCGTGGTTGGCGCGGCCGTTGCCGACCAGGTAGACGGTGCCGTCCTTGTCGATGACGCCGTGGCAGAGGGGGCCCGGCAGACCTTCGTACCCGTTGTAACAGAGCTCGACGGAGGCGGTGGTGCCACTGGAGACGGTGTGGTGGACCATCACGCCGTTGACGGGACCCCAGGCGCCCACGTGGTTGCGGTTGTGGGTGCGCCAGCCGTCGTGCTCGACGACCGTGACGCCTTCGGTGCGCAGGGCGGCCAGGAGCTGGTCGGCGGTGAGGGGAGTGGCCATGGGGATGTCCTTCCGGAGAGCGGGAAAGCCCCGTGCCGGTGGAGGCCGGCACGGGGCTCGTGGTGCGGGTGGAGCGTAGGGGGCAGGGTCAGGAGAGCGCGGCCCAGATCGCGTTCGAGTCCGCGACCACCGTCGACGGGGTGAACGACGCCGGGAGCGCGGTCTGGCCCGTGGTGGGGAGCCGGCCGTGGCGGACGAAGGCGCCCGGCATCCGGGCACTGCCGCCCGGGGTCTCGCCCATGGACGCGCCTCGCATGAAGGCCGGGCCGTTGGTGTTGGGGCTGGGGCCGTTGACCACCAGCGCCACCCAGTAGTTGCCGGGAGCGGCGGCGTACGCGGTGGTCAGCGGCAGCACGGCCGTCCTGCCCTCGGTCGCGGTGAGCAGGCCGTTCAGAGCGGCCGTCTGGCCGACCTTGGCGCCGGCGCTGGTGTAGAGGCCGGCGAAGGAGGTGGCCGCGAGGGTGCCGCCCACGTAACCGGGGATGTAGAACACCACGTTCTTCACGGTCGTGGCCGCGTGCAGCGGGACGCCGATCAGGTACACCCAGCCGCTGACGCAGTACTGGACGGAGTTGGCCGAGGACGCCGCCGGGTCGAACGCCCAGCTGGAGAAGCCCATCGAGCCGGGGGACCAGGTGCCCGCGGCCGAGACGGAGTCGACGTAGCCGCGCCGGGCCAGCTGGTTGGCGGTGGACGGGTTGACGCCGGTGGAGGGAGGGACCACGAAGGTCTTGGCGCCGTTCACCGTCTGGTCGCCGGTCATCAGCACGGCGTCGCCGGCCGCGACCGCCGAGACGTCGGTGGCGGTCAGCTGCACCGCCCCCGCCTGGCCGTTGACGGTCTTGACCGGGGCCGCGTTGATGCCGAGGTAGCGGGTGTCGCCGGAGGCCGGGGTCAGCGCGCCGAGATCGGCGGCGGTGACGGTGACGTCACCGGTGCGCCCGTTGACCGAGGAGACGGCGCCCGTGATCGCGGGCAGCTGCCCCGTCGGCACCTTGCCGTCGGGGCCGAGACTCGCGACACCGCCGGCCGCGCCCACCTTGTTGGCGGCGATGGCGGAGACATCGGCGGCGGTGAGGGTGATGTCGGGAGTGGTGCGCCCGTTGACGGACCGGACCGGGCCCGCCGGGCCGGCCGGGCCCATCTGGCCGGCCGGGCCGGGCGGGCCGGGGACGGCCACGTAGTTCGGGGTGTTGGGGTCGGCCGGGGCCGAGTCGGCCAGGTCGATCGCCGGCCGGGACGCGGGCAGAGCCATCTGGTACGCGCGGTTGTGGCCGAGTCCGGCGAGCTTCTCGGTGACCTGGTACGTCCAGTCGACCGGGTTCCAGCCGGGGGCGTCGGTGGCCGGCAGCACGACGTTGATCCGGCCCTCGCCGTCGAGGCGGGCGACGGTCGGTCCGCCGACGAAGACGTCGGCGGTGGCGTGGGTGAGCAGGGACGGCGGGCGGAACTCGACGGAACCGCTCATCGGGGTGCCGTCCGGGGTGAGATACCGGGCGGTGACACGGACGGTGGGGATTGACGCGGGGAGCACGGAGGGTCTCCTTCACAGGTTCGGGTGTGGTGCCTGGCCGACGGTGGCGCGGGCGGGGGCGGGTCCCGGGATCAGGACTGGACGCCGTACAGCGCGAGCGGACGGCAGCGGACGGTGTCGCCCGCCGCCGCGACCTTCGCCTGGATCTCGAAGGTGACCGTCGCGCTGAAGCCGACGCCCAGGGACTCCCTGAACTCCAGGTCCGCGCCGGGGCCGCCGGCGGGACCCACCTGGGCCCCGTCGACGAGGAGGCGGACTTCCGCGCCCGCCGGGCCCTGGACGGCGATCCGGGCGTACAGCCGCGGGTGCTGGGAGATGGCCGGACCGCTGTAGAGCGTGGTCCAGTCCGTGTTCCCGGTCGACTCCCAGCGGGCCACGTCGACCGGCCGGGGCAGCGGGTACGGGATGTACGGACGGGCGAGGCCGCGCTGGGCGGCGTCGTCGGCGACGACGACGTTGCCGCGCCGGTCGAAGATCTGCACCGGCTGGGTCTCCAGCTGGTCCGGGGCGGTCGTCCGTACGGTCAGCGCCATGGACCCGTCGTCCCGGCGGATCATCAGACCCTGCTGCGGGGTGTCCGGGTTGCGGTCGGGCTGGACCCGGCCCATGTGGATCAGGTCCTCGCCGCCGGCGGTCCGGACGCGCAGCCGGCCGCCGTCACCGATGACGACATCGCCGTCGCTGATCCGGTTGAGCGCGGGAGTGGTGTTGGCACTGCCCATGAGGTCCCGGATCTGCCGTTCCAGGGTGCGGATGCGGTCCAGCAGATCGGTGGGGATGATCGCCAAGGGTTACACCCCTTCCAGGTAGAGCGTGGCGGTTTCCGGCTTGGTGCGCTGCGGCGGGTTCACGGCGAGCCCGACGATCCGGTAGTGGGCGTCGAGCCCGTCCTGGTGCCACAGGTCGTGGATCCGCAGCCGGATCCGGGCGCCGAGCAGGGCGGGCGTGATCCGGCCGTCGAGGACGACGGTCAGCTCGGGGATGAGCTCCGGCCTGCGCTGCCGCGCCAGCTCGGCCCTGGCCAGGGAGCGGAGGGTGGCCGCGTCCTTGACAGCGCTGTGGTCCGAGGTGCGCTCCAGCCGGGGCCAGCCGCCGGTCAGGTCGGCCGGCTCGCTCTCCACGGCGGTGAGGGGCAGTGAGTCCTTGGCCTGGTCGGTGTTGGCCGACTCGCCGCGGGCCACCCAGACGTTCGCCTGCACGGTGGCGTCCGTGGGCAGGCTGTACGTCAGGACGGAGCCGGGATGGTCCAGGACGATGTCCGCCTGGCTCGACTCGATCCTCGGATGGCCCAGCTGGAGCCGCTTGACGCGGCGGCCCTGACCGTCGCGGTAGCAGTGGACGCGCCACTCGAAACCGTCCGCCAGCTGGGCCAGCTTGTCGATCAGCTCCCGGACCCGGGCCAGGGCCGTGTAGCCGGACGCGAAGTCGCGCCGTATCCCCGACATCTCCGCGCCCAGGCTGATCCCGATGTCGCCGCCCTCCTGTTCCTGGGCGTGGGCCACCAGGGACCGGGCGATGTCGAACTGGTCGGCCTGGACGAGCAGCATGTCGGCCGAGAGGATGCGGTGGTCCAGGTACGAGTCGAAGGTGCCCGCCTGGAACTGCACCGTCATCCGGCCCTGTTCGTCGGTGGCGGGGGTGCAGGTCCAGAGCATCCCGCCCCACCAGATGTCCCCGTCCCGCTCCAGCCAGACCGCGGTACGGCCGGGCTGCAGGGCCTCCTTGGCGCGGGCGGCCAGGGCCGGCTCGGGCAGCGGGACGGTCGCCGACAGCGACCCCGACTTGCCGATGAAGTCGTCGAACTTGGCCTCCGTGAGCGGCAGGACGTCGAGGACCCGGTCGGTACGCAGGTCGCAGAAGACCGCCCGGTAGACGGGCGTGATGAGGGCTCCGCCCATGGGGCGGCTCACAGCATCGGGTCGACGCGGATGAACCGGTTGTCGACCCAGGCGTTGTTGCTGGTGGCCGAGGACGAGTACGCGCCGACCGCGGTGTAGACCGTGTGCGGCTTGAGGCCGGTGACCCGGAACGTGTGCGCCACGGAGTGGCCGTTCTTGCCGGTCGCCTGGGCCGCCCGCTGCTCGTCGGCCGGGAGCACGACGGCGCCGGCCAGCCGGATGACCGCCGTCATCTTCGACCAGGCGCCGTCCACCGGGTTGCTGCCGAAGTAGCCGACGGTGACGAGGACCGCGCCCGAGACCGGCGTGGTGAACTGGGCGGAGATGGACGGGCCGGCGGTGTCGGTGACGGCCTCCACCCAGGTGGTGGACTTGCAGAAGCCGCCGTCGTTGTTGTAGGCCCAGCCGGTGGCGGGGACGACCGGCCGCCACACGGTGCCGTCCCAGCGCTGGAGCCTGCCGCCCTCGTCGCGGTACTGGCCCACGTACTCACCGGCCGCCAGCGCGCCCTGCGGGGCGACACCGCCGATGTGCCGCGGGTAGGAGACCCAGCGGGTGCCGTCCCAGCGCTGGAGCTGACTGGCGTTGTCGCGGTACTGGCCCGCGTAGCCGCCCTTGCTGTCGCGGTTCCACGACTCGGCGAGGATGCCGCCGGCCGCCACCGTGGTGTGGCGCATGTCGTAGACGGCCTTGGACCAGTCCAGGCCGCCGGTGCCGACCGACGCGCCGGCCGGGACGTTTACCCGGGCGAGAGCGATGGCGCCCTCCGGCACCGGCTGCGGCTCCGGGGTGGGCGCCGGGGCGCCCTTGAGGATCTCCAGGACGGCCTCGGTGCGCCCGGAGACCGGGGCGAACTGGGCGTCGTACACCCGCAGCAGCACCAGGTCGACGCGCGGGTTGTTCGCGTCGCCGTCGTCGAAGGTGATCTGGGTGTAGTCGGTGAGGACGACCGGGTAGGCGCCGGCCGCGGGGGAGCCCTGGATGACGGCACGGCCGGGGGCGACGTTCGCCGTCATCCCGGCGGTGTCACCGTAGACGTACAGGGCGTCCATCATGTACCGGCCGTCCTTGGACCCCGGGACGACACCGGAGACGCTGGTCAGCGCGCCGCTGGGAGCCATGGTGCCGGTGGGGGCGAGCCGGGTGTCGGAGCGGGACTGGCCGGAGTCGGTCGTCGTGCGGTTGATCAGCCATGCGCTGCGTACGGGCATGAGGTCCTCCTGGGAGATGCGTTGCGGAAGTCGGGGAGTGCGGGGCCGGTCACCAGTGGGAGTCGCGCCAGCGGACCGTGACCGAGGCCCGGGGGTCGGGCGTCGCGTCGTCGGAGCGGAAGGCGAGCGACGTACGCCCCGGCTCCAGCCGGAACAGCTGCTCGGGCGCCGACGCGGGCGTCGCCGTGTAGAGCCGGGACGCCGTGCCGTTGAGCCGGACCGTCCCCGCCTCGGTGTCGACGGTGAGGACCTCACCGGCCCCGAGCACGATGTCGTACTGGAGCTGGCGGCCGTCGCCGAGCCGGCTCAGGGTCGGGCGGCGCACCGGGCCGCGGAACTCGATCACCGGGTGGGCGGCCGCGCCGCCCTCGTTGACGGCGGTGAAACTGCCGGCCTCCGCGTCGCCGCCCCATTCCATCGGCCAGTCCAGTCCGCTGCCGGCTTCGTTGTCCCAGACCAGTCCGGGCTCCGGGACCGGCAGCACGGCCTGGCCCTCACGCGGGGCGGTGCTGAAGCGGCGGGGGTCGGTCGCCGTCCACTGGAGGCTGGCCTTGGCCATGCCCTGTCGTACGTACGTACGGTCCTGGGGGACCACCCGGCGGCTGACCCGGGCACGCACCGCGAGCGTCTCGCCGTGCAGGCGCACCGCGAGCCAGCGCTCCCCGCCCTCGGGGCCGGTGGCCGCGCGGAACGCGGCGCTGGTGTCCGCGGCCTGCGCCGCGGTCGGCGGGACCAGCCAGACGGTGGCGGTGACGAGCCGGGGCTGCGCCCAGACCGCGCCCGGCCAGGCGCCGTGCTGGTCGGGGCGGGCGACGTCACCGGTGTCGAGGGTGGGCAGATCGTCCCAGCCGGTGATGCCGGAACGGTCGATCTGGTACGGCGTCCCGGGGCCCATCAGCAGTCCGGCCCACTGGATCTGCCCGTCGCGGGTGATCAGTGAGCCGGGTGCGGTCTCGTCCGTGTATGCGATTGTGGTCTCGGCCATGACGGGCCGTCACCTCACTTTCGTCAGGCCGCGCTCAGGCCGGGCTCAGGCCGCGGTCCGGTGCGGGAGCGGGGGTCCTCGGCGGTACGCCGTGGTCGGGCCGGGCTCAGGCCGCGGTCCGGTGCAGGAAGAGCAGGTCCTCGGCGACCGTGAGGGCGCTGCGGCCCTCCGGTTCGCGGTAGGTGTGCAGCCGGCCGTGGTGCGGGGAGCGGGGGCCGCCCGCCCGGTGCCCGGTCTCGGCCGGCCGCAGCCGGTCGAGCGAGGACAGGGGGCGTACGGCGGAGGCGCCGTCGCGCGAGGGGTCGACGACGCCGCCCTCCGCGAGCTGCGGGATCTTGTCGAGCTTGATGCCGAACTTCTTGCCGAGGAACTCACCGCTGAGGCTGTTGAGGCCGTCGATGACCCAGTTGGCGAAGGCGATCAGGCCCTTGATGGGGCCGGTGATGACACCGGCGAGCGTCTGGAGGCCGGTGGAGATGAAGTCGCCCATGCCGCCGAGGGTGCTGGAGGTGGCGTCCTTCACCCGGGTGAACATGTCGGGGATCTTCTTGGTGATCCAGTCCAGGACGGGCTGGATCACGGTCTTGAAGGCGTTCCAGGGCCGGCGGACGAGAGCGCTGAGCGCCTCGGTGGCCCGGGAGATCGCGCCCTTGGCCTTGCCGAAGTCCCCGGAGACGGCGGCGCCGACGACCTCGACGACGGCGGTGATGATGACGCCGACGGCCTTGAAGTAGGTGCCGATGACGGTGCCGTAGAAGGTGATGACGGGGCCGAGGAACTTCAGGATCTGCTGGAAGATCTTCAGCACGTGGTCGAAGACCTGCTTCATGATCTTCTGGCCGGTCTCGGTGTTCATGGCGTAGGTGACGATGGCCGCGATGACGGGGACGATCAGCCCGGCCAGGAACCCGAGAGGGTTGGCGCGCATGGCGACATTGATGCCGGTCATGACGCCGGCGGCGATGGTCAGGCCGGTGCCGAGGGCCGACACGATCCGGGAGACGGGCCCGGTGGCCTTGCCGAGGAGCCCGGAGACCTTGCCGAACGAATCCGCCCCCGAAGCCAACGACTTCAGCGGCGCGGCTGCGCCCCTGGTCTTCCCGGCGCCGCCCTTGATCTGCGTCCCGGCGGTGGCGGCGCTGCGGCCGATCTTGGTGAGGGACTGGCCGGTGCCATCGGCCCGGGCCTTGATCTGCTGGACCTGGGTGGCGGCGGAGGAGGCGGAGGAGCGGACGCGGTCGAGAGCGGAGCCGCTGCGGGCGACCCCGCTCCGGAAGCCGTTCAACGCGCGCGTGGCGCCGCGCACGTGGCCCTGGAGCAGCTTCGCGGCATTGGGCAGCCCCCGCAGGTGGGGCATCGCCCTGTTCACGGAGACGACCAGGGCGGTGCTCATCCGCGCGCCTTCGACAGGAACAGCAGGGCGGAGGCGGTCTCGCGTAGATCGCTGGAGGACGCCTCGTAGTAGTTCTCGATCTGGAAGCCGTGCGTCGCACCGGCGCCCGAGTTGATCGACTGGGCGCGGGCGGCCCGTGCGGTGTGGCGCAGCAGCCGGTCCAGCTTGGACAGCGGCAGGACGGCCTCGGCCTCACCGGCCTCGGCGACGATGGCGTGGACACCGCCGCGACGCGGCTGGACGACACCACCCTGGGCCAGCTGCGGGATCTTCGGCAGGCTGACGCCGAAGGTCTTGCCACCGACGAGGGGAACCCAGCTCGGGATCGAGACCTTGATGCCGTTGAGCTTGCCGATCGCACTGTTGATCAGGCCGATGACGGCGTTGATCGGACCCTTCACAGCGCCCTTGATCTTGTCGAACGCCCGGCCGGCGATGTCCTTCAGGCCGCCCCAGATGCTGGAGAGCTTGTCCTTGACGGCGCTGAACGCCCTCGGGACGACATCCCTGATCCAGTTGACCACCGGCATGATGATGCGCTTGATGCCGTTCCAGACACCGGAGATCACCGACTTCACGCCGTTCATCACCGAGGTGATGACCTTCTTGATGGCGTTGAAGGTGGTCGAGATGACCTTGGAGACCGCGTTCACGACGACCGTGACGGCCTTCTTGATGCCGTCCCAGACCGTCTTGATCAGCTTGCCGGCCGCCTTCATGATCGGCCCGATGGCCTTCATGACGGCGGTGATGACCTTCTTGATGGCGTCGAAGGCGACCTTGAGCACCTTCTGCATGGTCTTCGAGCGGGTGGCCATGTCGACCACCTTCTCGATGAGCGGCATGAACAGTTCCATGAGCCGGGCGATGAAGTTGCCCTTCATGGACTTGTTGAGGCCGTTCATCCCCTTCGAGGCGTTGTCGGCGCCCTTCTTGAACTGACCGACCTGGTTCCCGCTGGTCGTGCCGGTCTTTCCGGCCTTGGCGAGCGACTTGTCCGCCCGGTCGGCGGCCGACTTGAGGTTGTTCAGTTCACGAGTGGAGCCCTGCGCGGCGCTCCGGATGTTCTTGAGGCCCTGCTCACCGCGGGTGGCGCCGCTGCGGAGTCCGCTGAGCGCGCGGTCGGTGGAAGTGGCTTTGGACTGGAAATCCTTGAATGAATTGGATGCTCTGCCGAGAGAGCTGACGAGGGACATGGGCCACCAGTTTTCTGTTGACTTAGCCGGTGATGCGCGCTGCTCGGTCTCCGGCTCCCGCGAGGCCGTTCACGTCGCGGGTCAACCGCTGCACATCAGGGGCTGCCGCGCGAGCGGCATCCCCGACCGCGCGCACCGGACCCGTGGGCGGGGCCGGTGTCCGGGGCGGCGTGCGGCCACCGGCAGATGGGGTCCTTCCGGCGGGTCCTCCGGCAGGCGGGGTGCGCCGGGGCCCTCCGGCAGGCGGGGTAGGAGTGGGACCGTCGTCCCCGTCACGAGGCGGCCGACGAGCGGCTCTCCGCCGCTCCTCTTCGGCGCGTCGTGCTTCTTCGGCCCGTCGGGTTTCTTCGGCCCGCCGTGCTTCTTCGGCCCGCCGTGCTTCTTCGGCCCGCCGTGCTTCCTCGGCGCGTCGTGCTTCCTCGGCCTGCCGACGTTCTTCCTCGCGCCGTCGTGCTTCCTCGGCCTGCCGACGTTCTTCCTCGCGCCGCTGAAGGCGCTCCTCCGGGGATTCCCACCTCTCTTCAGGAGGAAGGCTGAGGCGCCTCTCTTCCGCTTGGTGGGCGAGATCCCTCCCCATCTCCTCTTGCTCGGCCCTTTCCGCGGCCATTCGCCGGTTCCGTTCAGCGCCGGGGTGCAGGAGAAAGCCATTTGCGCTGTAGTTCCATCCGAACTTGTTCTTCAGTAATTCCTCAAGGCTCCACAGGGACGGGAAGGCGGCGTTGATGATCGCCATGCCCGTAACAAGCGGAACGATCTCCGCCTTGAGGGATGTGAATTCGGACTTGAAGCCGTTTAATTCGGTGGGGAGTCGGCCTTTCCAGTCCGCGAAGTATTCGGAGTCTTCCGCATTCTCCTTGGCTTTCTCGTCCTCCCCGTACTTCTTGACTGCGGCTTGGATTTTCGTCTGGACCTCGGCAGAGGTCGTTACATCCTTGGTCTCCTCCGTGATGCCGTGCTTAGCGAGTTTGGTGGCGAGTTCTTCCTTTGTGATGAAATCGTCGGCCACTTTTGGCCTCCCGTACGTGGCGTGAGTTGTAGACTGTGCACCGTTCAGCGAAACGAACACACCCAGGGGGTCCTGTGTATATTGCGATATCGAACTATGCGCTAGCTGCTGAAATGATTGCTGTCATTTGCTTCCCCCTCGCCGTGCTCGTCCTGGTTTCCCTGCCGACGCAGCTCCGTGACAATCGACTGAAACGGCGCGGGGTCGAGACGGAGGCCGTCTGCGTGGAGCGCATCAGGACCAGCGGGACCCTCGTCCATTACGTCCGGTGTCATTTCCGGCTGGAGAACGGGATCAAGATCGCCGCAAGGACCAACGCCCCCAGGCCTGCTCCGGAGCTGGGGCAGAGCTTCCAGGTCGTTTACGATCCGCAGAAGCCCACGGACGTGGCGACGGCGCAGTACATGGCCGGCCGGGGGCCGAAGCTCGGCTATGCCTTCCAGGCGGCGCTGGCGGTACTGGTCACCGTCGCCGTACTCCTGGTCACGGTGGTCAGTTGAAGAACCGGGCCAGTTCCATGGGACTCAGCGGTTCCGTCTCCGGCACCGGTGCCGGTTCGGCCGGCAACGGGGCGGCCGCGGCCTCCCCGTCTCCCGGCCTCGACACCGGCACCGGTCGCTCCGGCGGCTCGGAGTCCTCGTCCGAGTGGACTGACGCGAACATCCAGTTCGCCGCCGCCAGGTGATCCACCACCGCCGCCAGCAGGTAATCCGTGGTCGACCAGTCGGCTGCCTCACCGTCCGTCTCGCTCAGGAGGGCGCTGTCACGTGGCATGTGCTTGATCAGCACCGCGAGCCGGCGGGCTGTGAGCCGGCCGCGGTGCCAATCCAGCAGGTCCACGCCGTAATGCCTCAGGAGGTCGGCTTCGAGAGCCTCGGCGTGTTCGGTGACGAACTCGTCGAGGCTCAGCCTTCCCCCAGGGCCAGCCCGGTCTCCTTGCCGTAGGCGTTCAGGATCGCCCCGATGTCCTGCATCGTGACCTCGTGCTTCCCGAAGCGCTTGAACTGCTCCTCACCGAGCAGCAGCTTCAGCAGGCCGTCCACATCGTCGTCGTCGAGCCGGCGCAGCCCCTTGGCCGTCGCGCGCGAGAGCTCGGTGGGCAGTTCGAAGGTGTCGTCGTCCAGGCTGAACGACCAGGCGCGGCCGAGGGCCTCCATGCGCTGGGCGCGGGCGGCGTTGACGTCGAAGGGTGCCATGGGTGTCTCCGTATCTCTGGGACTGAGCTGGTGAAGGGGTGGAGCGTGCGCCGGGCGGGGGCGGAGTGCCCCCGCCCGGCGCGGGTGGTGCTTAGGCGGAGACGGGGGCCGTGGCGTACGCCGGGTCCTTCATGACGAAGGTCGCCAGCGGCTCGCCGTCGCCGCCGGACAGGGCGGTGAAGGTGACGCCGAGCGAGGCCGCGGACTTGCGGGCGAGCTTGATGTCGTCCGAGGCCGTCACCTGACCGCGCGGGATGACGAAGCGGTACGTGATGTCCTTGCCGTCGGTGAACTCCAGGCCGAGCGCACGCTCGTCGAAGGTCGGACCGTCCGGGACGTCGAAGGTGAAGACGCCCGAGCCCGCACCGGCGGCGGTGATGTCGTTCTTGCTGCCGCCCATGAAGAACGGCAGCGTGTCCTCGTTGAACTGCAGCATCGAGAACTTCAGCGTCAGGTCGCGGTCCGCGTAGACGAACCGGGCCGGGCTGATCGACTGCCACGTCTCGACCGGGTCGAGCTTGTCCTTCTTCGAGAAGGTCACACCGTCGGTCGACGTGTACCCGAGGTCCACCCAGCCGGTGCCCCAGTCGGTGGACGGGGTGGCGGAGAAGGTGGTGGGGAGGGGCGCGCCGATCGGCGCGACGAGGACACGGCCGGTACCGGCGACGCGGATCTCGGAAGAGGTGTTGCCTGCCATGTGGTGCTCCTTCAAAGGGATGGGTGGTGCGTGGGTGGGCTGCCGTGGGTACGGCAAAGGCCCCGCCGGAACGGCGAGGCCTGGTCTGTGGGGGCGTACGGACGCGTCGGTCCGAAAGGCGCGTCAGTCCGTACGCACGGAGAGGCGCAGCACGCAGAGGTAGCGGTTGGCCGCGGTGTAGATGTAGTCGGGGAGCCAGCGCGGGCCGTCGGCCTCACTGACGTCGGTGATCGTCGAGACGCCGAAGACCGTGCCGGCGCTCTGGAGCACCACGGCACGGGCCTGGTTCGCCAGGAGGTGCGCGGCGGACTTCGTCGGGCCGTAGACCTCCAGTTCGATCAGCGGCTGGTCGACGTGGAGGTCGTCGATCCAGGCACCGCCGCGCCGGGAGACGATGACCGCCCGCTGCGTGCCGTTGAAATCGGCCGGTGGCTCGTCGTCCACGATCGCGCCCGCCAGCTCCGGCCGGTCGGAGAGGAGGTCCACGACGATGGCCTCCACGTCGGGGAAGGTGTTCGGGGCTTGGCTCATACGGGATACCGCTCCTGTTCGTACGGGGACTGACGGGGCTGGCAGGACTCATGGGACCTGGCAGGACCCATGGGACCTGGCGGGCTCATGGGAGCCGGCGGGCTCACGGGGGCGGACCGACGAAGACCCGTGCGGCGCCCCGCGGCACGCACCGCGCGCCGGAGGCGGCCGGGGGAGCCTGCCGTCCGACGCGCGGGGCCTGCGGGGCGCCGCACGGATCTGTACGGCGGAGCCGCACCCTGGAGGGATGCGGGCGCAGCTCCGCCGCTGCACCTATTGTGATTCAGATCGTGCGAGCGCGCAACTCGTTCGTGCGCGAACGCACTTGAACAGGTGTGTTTGTAGTGGTGTCGCGGACCCCGGGGGCGTTACTCTCGATATTTCGAACTGAGATTCGAAAAGGTGTGGTGAGTGTGGATGGCAGCCCGTTGTGCGGACAGGAAACGGCAGGTGCGCGTGGTCAGCAGCGTCAGCAGTGCGCATGAGCGACTGACCGAAGTGGTCGCCGCCGCCGTCGAGGTAGCAGCGGAAGCAGGGGAGTCCGGTACCTACACCGGGGAGATCGCGAGAACGCTCACCGCCGTCGTCGGCAAGATCGGCGCGCGCATCGTGGTCGACGCCGAGGTCCGCGGCTTCACCAGCGGCTGGCAGGAAGCCGTGCGGCACGTCTCGTCCCCCGGCCCCGAACTCGACGACGCGCAGGTGCTGCGCATGCGACCGGAGGGGGACGCCGGACCGTGATGTCAGGCCCGCACGGCAGACGCAAGAGGCGGCCACCCCTCGGGGTGGCCGCCTCTTCTTCACTACGGGTTACTTCTCCTCCGGATCGGCCGGCCTCACCCGGTACCGGCCGGCTGCGCCTTGCGCCGGGCCGCACGCTCCGCCGCGAACACATCCTCCAGGCGGTACAGCTGTGCCCGGCCCTGGCGTCCCGCCGGCACCAGGTGCCCCAGCTGGACCCACTTGCGGATCGTGGCGGGCACCACGCCCGCCTCGGTCGCCGCGAGGGCGCCATTGATCAGGGTGCCGGCGGCGACCGTCATCGACGCGCTCCTTCGGTGCTCGCGGCCCGGACGGGCGTCGCCGATTCGTCCATCGACGCGTCGATCTCCGCCCGGTCCGCTCCGGCCGTGCCCGCCAGCGCCTCCCAGCCGCCCTCGTGCCAGACGTGCCGGTACGCCGGGTCCGTACGGCAGTCGCACTCCTCGGCGCCGCACCGGCAGGCCGGGTTCACGCACAGCACCGCCCGCCGGGCGGGGAACGCGCGCAGCGAGACCGAGTCGCACCACGGGCAACGGCCCCGCACCCGGACCATCGACTCGGAGTCGCCCAGCACCCGGGCGCAGCGCCGGGCCATCCGCCGGGACTCGTCGCGGACGTGCGCCGCCAGTGCCGGATGGGTCGCCACCCGGTGCAGGAGCCCGGCGGTCCGGATCAGCCGCTGCGGTACGCGCGCCTGGCGCGGGCGGCCCAGGCCGAGCTTGTCGTGGACGGCCTCGTCCAGCTCGATGACACCGTCGGTGATGTCCCGGATGGCGTCCGAGACGTGGAGCCGCAGCGGCGCCGCCGAGTGCCCGGGCACGGAGAGGCCGTGCCGCTGCTGGACGAGGAGGGCGTCCCGTCGCTCTTCGCGGATCCGCTCGGCGGTGCCGGGGGCGGGGGCCCGCCGCTCGGTGACGGCGGACGGGCGGCCCGGGGCCAGCTCCGTGAGCAGTTCGGGGAACTGCTTCAGGAGCGCCTCTATCCAGAGCGCCGCGTCACGGACGACGTGCTCGGCCGAGGGCCCCGGCACGGACGGCACGGACGGCACGGACGGAAATGCGGAGGACGGGACTGGTGCGGACATGGTGCCTCCCAGGTACGACGGGCGGGAAAGGAGTGAAGGAAAAGCGAGAAGAAGGGAAAGGAAATGTGTGGAGAGGTGCGTGCAGGAGAACGCATACGTCGCGTGATGCCGCCGATCGGAGCTTCTGTCGTAGCCGTCATACGTACGAAGCCGTTCCGCGCCCGGCCGTCCACAGCGGCTTCCGGGCTTATCGTGCGCACACGCAACTAAGGCGGTAAAGAGAGGTCAGGCGGCGGCGCGTCGGACGCCCTTGAGGTCGACAGGGCGCCCGTTGCGCCACAGACGCCCCGCGCTCACGCCGTCGAAGAAGCTCTCGGCCGGAGCCACCGACTCTTCGCAGCGGCTCACCACGGGGCACCGCCCGCACGCCATCAATGCAGGCCGGGCTTCTTCCTCGCGCTTACTGAAGACCACCCGCGGGGGAAGGCCCGAGCAGGCGGCGGCGGCTCGCCAGCCGAAGAACTCCAGCACCTCGGGCAGGGGCAGGGTGGATGCGGACGCCATGGCGGTACTCCTGGTTCGGGCGGGAGCCGGCCGACTTGGACGACTCGGACCGCCCCGAAGGGCGGTTGCGAACCCGCACGATGGCATGTTGCGCGCTCGTGCGCAACTTAATGATCCGCAGCCCGCCCGTGAAAACCTCACTGTGCGCGCGCAGGAGCACGTAATTCTGCGCGCGCAAGCGCGATAAGGTTGGGTATTGCCTTGGAGGGAGGCGTCCAGCCATGACCGTCAGTGACCTGGAACAGTTCGCCGCGTGGATCGAGGAATTGATTCGCCGTCGCGGCTTCGACATCGACAGCCCCCGTGGCGGGGGCAAGTCCCGACTCGCCGACGAGGCCGGGGTTCACCGCGCGGCCATCACCCGGCTGCTCCAGAGACAGAGCATGCCGGACCTCGAGACGACCCGGCGCCTCGCGCAGGTACTGGACGTATCGGTGCGGGAGATGCTCATCCGGTCCGGCAGGCTCACCGAAGACGACCTGCCGCTGCCGCAGGCCGTCGAGGGGGCGGCTCAGCCGGGCGTGGGGGAACGCCGGCTGACGCTGGAGGAAGCCGCGGCCGGTCTGGGCGTACCGGCTGATCAGCGGGACATGTTCATCAAGGTCGCCGGTCAGTTCCTGCCCGCCGCCCCGGCCCGTCGCGCCCCGCTCGCCAAGGACTGACCGCGCTTCGTCCACCCCGGCGGTTCCTTGGTGGGCGGGGGTGCGGAACGGACGCTTCCCCTTGATCCCGGTAAACTGTCACAGCCTGTCCCCCCACATACGCACAGGTTGTACGCCTCCAAGAGCCGCACACTCCGACGCCGCCACGCCGGACGCGTCGCCGAAGTGCGCCTTCCATGGGCGGGATTGGCAGCGATGGGACGCGAAAGGGATGCCCGTATGACCGAGTGCGAGAAGCGCTCCCTGTCCTCGGGCGCCGCAGATGAGGCCGGAGACGGGACCGCAGGCCCCGACGGGGACGAGAAGGGACCGTCCGGGGAGAAGGGGGAGTCGGCCCCGATATCCGCAGACGACCCCCTGGGCCTTCCCGGGTCGCTCGGCAGGCTGCTGGACGAGCACACGCCCGAGGAGGTCGCCGCCCTGCTCCGCGAGGAGAGCGACCGCCGCGAGTTCCACGCCTACGCGAAGGGCTGGCGCGACGCCGCCGCCCATTTCACGCCGGCCCTGGAGGAAGCGCGCCTGACGCGCGCCCGCACCCTGCGGCTGGTGGAAGACACGCCCGGACAGGCTGCGGTGATCCCCTTCCTCAAGGACCGGAACTACTCCGTGAACAAGGCGGCGGAACACGCGGACGAGCCGGGGACCCGGGGCCGCACCCCTGCACCCGACAGCGCCACGAACCACCCCGGCGCCGTCGACGGCGACGCGGCCGCCACCGGGAACACATCTGGGCGGAGCGAGAAGCCCGCCAAGCCCGGCCGGGCCGTCACGTCACGCACCGGGACCACACCGGTCACCGAGGCCCCCGCCCCGCCCGGGCCCTCCACCGAGACCCGGGCTCCCGCCCCTGAGCCGACAGGCACCCCCGAATCGACAGGCACCCCCGAGCCGGCAAGCACCCCCGAGCCGGCAGACACACCCGAGCCGGCCGGGAGGCCCGCCGCCTCCCGGAGCGCCCGGCCCGCCTTCGCGCCCAAGAGCCGCAGTTCCAAGGTCCCCACCATTCCGAGGCTCAGCGCGATCCGCCGCCCCCGGCGCGCCCCTCCGAGCGGTCCGCCCGTCGGCCCTGACGATTCCCGCGGCGCCCCTCCCCATGCCTCCGGTGACAACACCGTCTGACCACGGGTCCGGCAGGTGTTCCCGGGAAGCCGCCGGGGCGTCGTCCGAGGTGAGCCGTGCCTTGCCGTGCGTGGGTATTTGTTTTGACCGGAGTCAATGAGGTAGGTACAGTCAGACCTTGTGCCTGGGGTGTGTCCCGGCTGCCGTGCGTGCTGATGTCCGCTCGGGAAGCCAGGGGAGGAAACACACCGCAATCTGTGTCTTCTCCGCTTCGGCGGGGGCTTCCAGTGTTCGACACACCCGACCGCGTGGGTCGGAGGTGTTCCAGGTTAGTTTCACAGTGATCGGCACACAGAAACCGGAGAAGTAGTGCCTACGATCCAGCAGCTGGTCCGCAAGGGCCGGCAGGACAAGGTCGAGAAGAACAAGACGCCCGCACTCGAGGGTTCCCCTCAGCGCCGCGGCGTCTGCACGCGTGTGTTCACGACCACCCCGAAGAAGCCGAACTCGGCCCTGCGTAAGGTCGCGCGTGTGCGTCTGACCAGCGGGATCGAAGTCACTGCTTACATCCCGGGTGAGGGACACAACCTGCAGGAGCACTCGATCGTGCTCGTGCGTGGTGGCCGTGTGAAGGACCTGCCGGGTGTTCGCTACAAGATCATCCGCGGCTCGCTCGACACCCAGGGTGTCAAGAACCGCAAGCAGGCCCGCAGCCGCTACGGCGCCAAGAAGGAGAAGTAAGAATGCCTCGTAAGGGCCCCGCCCCGAAGCGCCCGGTCATCATCGACCCGGTCTACAGCTCTCCTCTTGTCACGTCGCTGATCAACAAGATCCTCCTCGACGGCAAGCGTTCCACCGCCGAGCGGATCGTCTACGGCGCCATGGAAGGCCTCCGCGAGAAGACCGGCGCTGACCCGGTCATCACGCTGAAGCGCGCCCTCGAGAACGTGAAGCCGTCTCTCGAGGTCAAGTCCCGCCGTGTCGGTGGCGCCACGTACCAGGTGCCGATCGAGGTCAAGCCCGGTCGTGCGGCCACGCTCGCGCTGCGCTGGGTCGTGGGTTACTCCCGCGCCCGCCGCGAGAAGACCATGACCGAGCGCCTCATGAATGAGCTGCTCGACGCCTCCAACGGTCTTGGCGCTGCCGTCAAGAAGCGTGAGGACACCCACAAGATGGCCGAGTCCAACAAGGCCTTCGCGCACTACCGCTGGTAGTCGCTACCCACATCGAGACCGAGAGAAGATTGAGCCTTATGGCCACCACTTCGCTTGACCTGGCCAAGGTCCGCAACATCGGGATCATGGCCCACATCGACGCGGGCAAGACGACCACCACCGAGCGGATCCTCTTCTACACCGGTGTGTCTTACAAGATCGGTGAAGTCCACGACGGCGCAGCCACCATGGACTGGATGGAGCAGGAGCAGGAGCGCGGCATCACGATCACGTCTGCCGCGACGACCTGCCACTGGCCGCTCAACGATGTCGATCACACGATCAACATCATCGACACCCCGGGTCACGTGGACTTCACCGTCGAGGTGGAGCGTTCGCTCCGCGTCCTCGACGGCGCCGTCACCGTGTTCGACGGTGTGGCGGGCGTCGAGCCGCAGTCCGAGACCGTCTGGCGTCAGGCGGACCGCTACGGCGTGCCGCGCATCTGCTTCGTCAACAAGCTCGACCGCACCGGCGCCGAGTTCCACCGTTGCGTCGACATGATCGTCGACCGCCTCGGTGCGGTTCCGCTGGTCATGCAGCTCCCCATCGGTGCTGAAGCCGACTTCAAGGGCGTCGTCGACCTCGTGACGATGAAGGCCTTTGTCTGGTCCGCCGAGGCCGCCAAGGGTGAGATGTACGACATCGTCGACATCCCCGACACCCACACCGAGGCTGCCGACGAGTGGCGCGGCAAGCTGCTCGAGGCTGTGGCCGAGCACGACGACCAGATGATGGAGCTGTACCTCGAGGGCCAGGAGCCTTCGGTGGAGCAGCTGTACGCCGCCATCCGTCGTATCACGCTCGCCTCCAAGGGCAGCGCCGACTCCGTCACGGTCACCCCGGTGTTCTGTGGCACCGCGTTCAAGAACAAGGGCGTCCAGCCCCTGCTCGACGCGGTCGTGCGCTACCTGCCTTCCCCCCTGGACGTCGAGGCCATCGAGGGCCACGACGTCAAGGACCCCGAGAAGGTCGTCCAGCGCAAGCCGGCCGACGACGAGCCGTTCTCCGGTCTTGCGTTCAAGATCATGAGCGACCCGCACCTCGGCAAGCTCACCTTCGTCCGGGTGTACTCGGGCCGCCTCGAGGCCGGCAGCTCCGTGCTGAACTCGGTCAAGGGCAAGAAGGAGCGCATCGGCAAGATCTACCGCATGCACGCGAACAAGCGTGAGGAGATCGCGTCGGTGGGCGCCGGTGACATCATCGCCGTCATGGGCCTGAAGCAGACCACCACCGGTGAGACGCTGTGCGACGAGAAGCAGCCGGTGATCCTGGAGTCCATGGACTTCCCGGCGCCGGTCATCGAGGTCGCGATCGAGCCCAAGTCCAAGGGTGACCAGGAGAAGCTGGGTGTAGCCATCCAGCGCCTCTCGGAGGAGGACCCCTCCTTCCAGGTGCACACCAACGAGGAGACCGGCCAGACCGTCATCGGCGGTATGGGCGAGCTTCACCTCGAGGTTCTTGTCGACCGCATGAAGCGCGAGTTCCGCGTCGAGGCGAACGTCGGCAAGCCCCAGGTCGCCTACCGCGAGACGATCCGCAAGGCCGTCGAGCGCATCGACTACACGCACAAGAAGCAGACTGGTGGTACCGGCCAGTTCGCGAAGGTGCAGATCGCCCTTGAGCCCATCGAGGGTGGCGACGCCTCGTACGAGTTCGTCAACAAGGTCACCGGTGGCCGCATCCCCCGGGAGTACATCCCGTCGGTGGACGCGGGCGCGCAGGAAGCCATGCAGTTCGGCATCCTGGCCGGCTACGAGATGGTGGGCGTTCGCGTCACCCTTCTCGACGGTGGTTACCACGAGGTCGACTCCTCGGAGCTCGCCTTCAAGATCGCCGGTTCGCAGGCGTTCAAGGAGGGTGCCCGCAAGGCCTCTCCCGTGCTCCTCGAGCCGATGATGGCCGTCGAGGTCACCACGCCCGAGGACTACATGGGCGATGTCATCGGCGACCTCAACTCCCGCCGTGGCCAGATCCAGGCCATGGAGGAGCGCAGCGGCGCTCGCGTCGTGAAGGGCCTCGTGCCCCTCTCGGAGATGTTCGGCTACGTCGGAGACCTCCGCAGCAAGACCTCGGGTCGCGCAAGCTACTCGATGCAGTTCGACTCCTACGCCGAGGTTCCGCGGAACGTCGCCGAGGAGATCATCGCGAAGGCCAAGGGCGAGTAGCTCCCCCGAGTTGACGCTTTAGGCTTGACCCGACCGCCGGGGGCTTTCCCCCCGCGATCCGTATGGGAAACCCCCGGCGGTCGGCATCCCAGCAAAGATCACCTGGCGCCGATGAAGCAAGGCGTACAGAACCACTCCGCAGGAGGACCCAGTGGCGAAGGCAAAGTTCGAGCGGACTAAGCCGCACGTCAACATCGGCACCATCGGTCACATCGACCACGGTAAGACGACCCTCACGGCCGCCATTACCAAGGTGCTGCACGACGCGTTCCCCGACCTGAACGAGGCCTCGGCCTTCGACCAGATCGACAAGGCTCCCGAGGAGCGCCAGCGCGGTATCACGATCTCGATCGCGCACGTCGAGTACCAGACGGAGTCGCGTCACTACGCGCACGTCGACTGCCCCGGTCACGCGGACTACATCAAGAACATGATCACGGGTGCGGCGCAGATGGACGGCGCCATCCTCGTGGTCGCCGCCACCGACGGCCCGATGCCGCAGACCAAGGAGCACGTGCTCCTGGCCCGCCAGGTAGGCGTGCCGTACATCGTTGTCGCCCTGAACAAGGCCGACATGGTGGACGACGAAGAGATCATGGAGCTCGTCGAGCTCGAGGTCCGTGAGCTCCTCTCCGAGTACGAGTTCCCGGGCGACGACCTTCCGGTCGTGCGTGTCTCGGCGCTCAAGGCGCTCGAGGGCGACAAGGAGTGGGGCCAGTCGGTCCTGAACCTGATGGCCGCCGTCGACGAGTCGATCCCGCAGCCCGAGCGCGACGTCGACAAGCCGTTCCTGATGCCGATCGAGGACGTCTTCACGATCACCGGTCGTGGCACGGTCGTCACCGGCCGTATCGAGCGCGGTATCCTCAAGGTCAACGAGACCGTTGACATCGTGGGTATCAAGGAAGAGAAGACCACCACCACGGTCACGGGCATCGAGATGTTCCGCAAGCTGCTCGACGAGGGCCAGGCCGGTGAGAACGTCGGTCTGCTCCTCCGTGGCATCAAGCGCGAGGACGTCGAGCGCGGCCAGGTCATCATCAAGCCCGGTTCGGTCACGCCGCACACCGAGTTCGAGGCCCAGGCCTACATCCTGTCGAAGGACGAGGGTGGCCGTCACACCCCCTTCTTCAACAACTACCGCCCGCAGTTCTACTTCCGTACCACGGACGTGACCGGCGTCGTCACCCTCCCCGAGGGCACCGAGATGGTCATGCCGGGCGACAACACCGTCATGACGGTCTCGCTGATTCAGCCGGTCGCCATGGAGGAAGGCCTCAAGTTCGCCATCCGTGAGGGTGGCCGGACCGTGGGCGCCGGCCAGGTCACCAAGATCAACAAGTAGTCTTGTTGGTTTGACCTGGTAGCTCCGCCAGAGCACCAAGAAGGGCCCCGGCCCGCCGTTCACGGCGGCGTCGGGGCCCTTTCTGCTTTTCGCGTCCCTGCGGGCCCTGCCGCCCGCGGGGATCCCCTAGGGCCGCCAGAGCCAGGGCATGGCGTCCGGCCCCAGGCCGACCACGACCGGGCCCTCCGGGCCGACGTGCAGGGCCGGGCCCTCCAGGGAGGCCGGGACGCCGCCCCCACGGCGTACCAGGCGGCCGCTCGCGAGCAGCTGGACCCGCCCCTTCGGGTTCCGGCCCAGCAGGACGGGCCCCGTCGGAGCGGACGCCGCGCCCACCGCCCCGTACCCGTTGAACCGCAGCCGCACCGGGCTGCTGCCGCCCACCCGTGCCGTCGTCAGACGGGCCGTCGCGGGGCGCCGGTACACCAGGTCTATGCCGCCGTCCGGCGCCGCGAGGGCGGTGGGGGAGCCTCCCGGCGTGGGCAGCCCGGTGCCCGGGCGCGGGCCCACCGGCCGGCCGGGCGCGTCCTGCGTCCAGTGGTGCACGGTCTCGCGCCCCGCGGCGAAGACGTGCACGCGGCCCGCCCGGTCCACCACCGCGGCGAGGCCGTCCTGGATCTCACCGCCGCCGAGGTCGCGCCAGGCGCCCCAGCCGCCGGCCGCGCCGCGGACGCGCGTGCTGATGCCCTTGTCCGCGTTCCGTACGAAGAGATGGACCCGGCCGTCGGGCGCCGCCACCGCGACGGGGGAGCCGATGCGGCGGCCCCGGTCATGGCGCTTCTCCGGGTTGCCGAGGCCGGTCCAGGCGCCGAACCTGGCGCCGGGTGCGCGCTGTTCGAGTACCACGATCTCGCGCGTATTGGCCGCGCCGTGGCCCGTGAGCGCGGAGAAGCGCAGGCCGAAGAGGAGCTGTCGCCCGTCTTCGAGTGTGGCCGCGCCGAGCGCCGGAGCCAGTGGTCCGCCGCCGAGGTCGTCCGGCGCGCCCCACGCGCCGCTGCCGCGTGCCGTCTCACGCCAGCGCGCGACCCGCAGGCCCAGCACGCTGTACGCCGTGAGGCGCCCGTCGGGGCCGGTGGTGACGACGGGCCGGGCGCCGGGGTAGCGGTAGTGGGTGGAGCGGACCCAGCCCTTGCGGTTGGTGAGCGGACGGTCGCCGCCGACGTTGTAGTCGCCGCAGCCCGCCGCGTTCCCGCACGCCCAGTCGGGGCCGCCGCCGTACGGCACGAGGTGTGCGGCCTTCTCCCTGGCCACGGGCCCCGGGAGGTTCTTCGGCCAGTGGCGGTTGTAGTAGCCGCGGTAAGCGGTGGCGACGAAGCGCGGCACACCGCCGCCGCCCTCCGTCGCCTCGGCGACCCACCGGATCATCGCGGCCCAGGTGAAGGAGGCGGCCGCGGTGTGGTCCGCGTGGTCGGAGTAGCCGGGCTGCTCGCTGTCGTGGCGCCGGGTGGCCTCGTCGCTGTGCTGGATGTCCGGGTCGGGGTCGAGGGTCTGCACCACCGTGGGGCGGTACCGGTCCATCAGCCCCGCGAGTACGTCGACGAGCCCCTCGTAGTCGTACGAGCCGGCCTTCTGCAGGGGCGAGCCGTCGGCCACGACGGTGCGCAGCGACAGGCCGCGCGCCTCCCACAGGCTGGGCAGCCCCAGCCGCCTCCACGAGGTGTGCATGGCCAGGTTGAGGAAGACCAGCTCGACCCGGCGGTCACCGTTCACGAGGGTGTTCAGCTCGGCCTTGCGGCCCCCGCGCAGGGTGGTCACGGACCTCTGCCACCGGGTGAACCGGGGCAGGCCCAGAAGGACGGCGTACGCCTGGCGCAGCCCCTGATGGCGGGCGGAGGAGTACGCCGCCCTGTCGGGGAGCTGGGGGGCGGCGCCGGGTATCCGGTTGACGCCGTTGGCCTCACCCGCGGTGACGTACACACAGACCAGCGGGGTGCCGGAGTCCAGCGTCTGCCGGGTGTCCGGGTTCATGAAGTACAGGTCGTCGTCGGGGTGCGCCAGGACCTGCATCAGCAGCGCGTGACGGGCACGGGCTATCTGCTTGCCGGGGACCGGGTCGGCGACGGGTCCCGTGCGGCGCGGGGCGGGGACGGAGCAGGCGGTGAGGGCGAGGCCGGCGGTGACGACGGCGGCAGCGGACGCGACGACGGCACGCCGGCCGGGCCCGGACGGGGCGGTGCCCTGGGGGCAGGCAGCAGCAAGCCCCCGTTCGGTCATGCTGGTCACGCGCCGTACTCCGTCCGCTTCCCCCGCAGCGGGCGGTCGTTCGCGCTGCGTTCCGTGAAAAAGGACGGAGATTCGGTGCGCGGGGTTGCTTCAGCCCGGTGACGTGCGCGTATACGCGCGGAGGTGGGGCAGTCGTCCAGGCTGGACGCAGTGAGCCGGCGGAAGTGATCGACAAGGCGGTTCACGGTTCGCGGATCGCGGAGCACCGCACCGATCCGGATGTTCTCGTGGCGGGCCCGGCCGGTGAGATGCGCACCGCCGAGCCGGCCCCCAGCGCTGGAGCCGACCCCGCGGGTCGCCCCGGTACCCCGAGTGAGCCGCGACGGCGGCCATGGCGAGCGGGTGCGGCAACTGCGACAGCAGGGCTCTCAGCTCACCGATGAACATCGGGGCGTCCCCGTCCCCGTCCCCGTGCCCGGCCCGGGGCCGGCGACGCGGGCGGACGGGCCGCTGCCGGTCCGCCCGCGCAGGGAGGAGACGCCGGGGAGGGGCACGCCCATGGGGACAGAAGTGCCGGCCGGCCCGACCTCCGGCTCAGCCGATGCGGTGGCGCGCGGTGGCGCGCGGTGGCGCGCGGTGGCGCGCGGTGGAGCGGGAGCGGGCCGTGCGGGCCATCGCGCGTTCCGCGCGGAAGTGGATGACTATATGTAGACAAGGGCTTCGCGTCCGCGGGAGCGCGGGTCGGAGCAGCAGGACTGTGGACCGGAGGAGATTTCACCGAGCGAGCCTCACTGGGCACAGGTGCCCCGCCCTCCCGGCGAACGAGCGAAGCGGCAGGCTGAGCGGTTCAGCGGACGTAGTGGCGCCATTCACCATGCTGGAGTGATGCACCGTGCATGACGAGCTCCCACCCGCCGCCGAAGTCCTGGCCGACGAACCAGCCGTCCTGGTGCTGGACGCCAGGGGAACTGTGCTCACCTGCACGCCCCGCGCGCTGCGGCTGTTCGACGGCTCCATCGACGAGATCCGCGGCGCGGAACTCTCGGCCTTCTTCGACGATCCGTCCGTGTGGGCGGAGCTCGCCTCCGGCGCTCTGGGCGGGGTCGTGCTGAGCGCGCGTGCCGACCTGCGCAGTGTCCGCGGTGCGCCTTTCTCGGCGGTGACGGCGGTGTCGGTACTCGCGAGGGGATCGGAGGGCCGTTTCCTCATGCGGCTGCTTGCGGCGGAGCCCCCGGACTCCGGGCCTCAGGCCGTACGGCGGCCTCAGCCCACCACGGAGCAGGTGCTGGGGACCGATCCGCGAGCGTTTGAGCGGCTGGAGCTGCTCCACGAAGCCGCAACCCGTATCGGCGGCTCTCTCGACATCACACGTAACGCCGAGCAACTGCTGGACGTACTCGTGCCGGCGTTTGCCGACCTGGGGGCGGTGGACCTGACCGAGGGGGTACTGCTCGGCGAAGAACCGACGTTCCTCGCTCCCCGCACGCCCATGCGGCGAGTCGCCGTGGCGGCGGCCGACGGGTGCTGGCCGCGAGAGATCCACGCGGCCGGCGCGACCTTCCGGATCGGCGATGAGGAAGGCATGCACCTGCGCAAGGGCACGCCCGGTGTCCTGCCGGATCTGGGCCTGGCCCGGGCGGCGCTGGAGGGCGATGCGGAGAGGACCGCGCTAATGCTGCCCCCGAAGGCCACATCGCTGATGGTGCTGCCGCTCCTGGCGCGGGGACTGGTGCTGGGGGCGGTGGGGCTTTGGCGCACCGGGGAACGAACCCCCTTCGATCCGGTGGACGTGACGTTGGCGGATGAAATCGGCACCCGGGCTTCGCTGAGTCTCGACAACGCCCGGCGCTACACCCTTGAGCGCCGTACCGCGGAGGCACTGCAGCGAGGTCTGCTGCCGAGGCCGGTGATGGATGTCGAGGCTGCCAGGACCTTCGGCGCTCACCTGCCCGCGCGCGCTGCGACGGGTACTGGCGGGAGCTGGTACGACGTGATTGCCCTGTCCTCCAGCCGAGTGGCCTTCGTCGTGGGCAACGCGGGCGGGCAAGGCATGAACGCCACGGCGGCGATGGGGCAGCTGCGCGCGGCGGTGCAGACCCTGACGGACCTCGACCTCAGTCCCGACGAACTGCTGTCCCACTTGAACGACCTGGTGGTTCGCTTCGCCGAGGACGAGGAGCATCGAGGCACGGACGCGCCGACCGCCGGCAGTGTGCACGGTGCGACGTGCTTGTACGCTGTATACGATCCGGTCTCCTGCCACTGTGTTCTGGCCAGTGCGGGACATCCGGGGCCGTTGCTCGCTTCGCGGGGCGGCGACGGGGCCGACCTCGTGCCCTTGCAGCCGGGGCTGCCCCTGGGCAAGGGCGCGGAGCCTTTCGAATCTGCCGAACTGCTGCTGAGCCCCGGTGACGTGCTGTCCTTCTACACCGGGGCATTGGCGCGAGATCCGCACCACACGGGGCGTGGGCCGGCTCTGGTGCGGGAGGGTACCGGTGACGGCGCCGGGAGCGGGCGCCCGGTCACGGAAATCGGTGGCCGGATCATGGAGAAGCTTTCGCAGGAGCCCTTCGACGACGACCTGGCGCTACTGGTGACCCAGGTGCGACAACTGCCGGAAGACGCCACTGCCACCTGGCAACTGCCCGCCGACCCCAGCATCGTCGGAAGCGCGCGCAGTCGCGTCACCGGTCAACTGACCTCCTGGGGACTGGAGAATCTGGTGTTCGCCACTGAGCTGATCGTCAGCGAGCTGGTCACCAATGCCATCCGCTACGCGGGCGGCCCGGTGGGGCTGCGGCTGATTCGGGATCACCGCCTGATCTGCGAGGTCTCCGACCCCAGCCAGACACAGCCACATCTGCGGCGGGCCCGCCTGACGGATGAGGGTGGCCGTGGTCTGTTCCTGGTGGCGCAGCTGACTCATCGCTGGGGCAGCCGGTACACCCCTGCGGGCAAGACCATCTGGGCCGAGCAACTGCTGGAAGAAGCGCCCTGACCTGTGCAGCGGCAGCGGCAGCGGAGAGCGCGGACGTGAACCAGGTCCTCGGTGTGCTGACTTGGCATCCGACGGCCTCGGAGTTGTCGTACTGGCACACACCACGTGATCACTCCGGGGCCGTCGCCATGCCCGGCACGCAGAACGCGACCGTCACGCTGCACGCGTGATCAGCCACCCGGCAGGCTCTGACGCGGGCGCCGCTCAGAGCTACGGGCAGCGGGGTGTCCGGTCGCGCGGCGCCCGGCCGGGGACGTCGGCCGCCGTAGTGCTACCGGTAGGTGCCGCCGCCGTTCTCCGGGCGATCGATGGGGGCCCGCAGGCGGCCTGTGACCCGGTGAAGCGGGTGACACGCGCCCTCGCCCCGGCTCAGAGGGCGATCTCTGCCCACACCGTCTTGCACGGTACGGGCCCGGCCGTGACACCCCACCGGTCGGCGAGCGCGTCGACGAGCAGCAGCCCGCGCCCCGACTCGGTGTCCCCGGGCTCCTGCGCGGCCGGCAGCCGGTCGCCGCGCGCGTCGGTCACTTCGATACGAAGCGTGTCCGTGGCGGTGACGGAGAGCATGAGGCGAAAGTCGCGCCCCGGTACGTGACCGTGCGTCGCGGCGTTCGAGGCCAGCTCGGCGACGATGTGGGCGGCGTTCTCCCTGGGGAGCCCCCAGGAACGCAACTGCTCGGTCGCGAGCAGCCGGGCCAGCCGGGCGCCACGGCGAGTGGCGGAGAGCTGGACGGCGAACTGGCGCGTACCGGGCCTGGTGTGGGTGATTTCTCGATTCACATCACTCAGCGTGGCCGGATGCGCCTACGCTGAACAGTCACTACGCCTGTACGGACAGTGACTGTCCGGCTGTGGTCCGGATCCTGTCCGGCCAGTACGACGTCAGGCGCGGGCGGTACGTCGGAAGTGGGTGTCTCGCATGGGCGGCGGCGGTACGGACTACACGACGGACGGGGCGGACGGCCCCGGCTGGGATCCCGGCCTGGAGGACGACTCCGGCGCGGTGATCAAGGCGGTCGGCAGGCAGCTGAAACTGTGGCGCGAGGCGGCGGGGCTCCGGCAGGGGGAGTTCGGGGCGACGATCGGGTACGGCGAGGAGATGGTCTCGGCGGTGGAGCGGGGGCGGCGCATCCCGAAGCCAGAGTACCTGGACAGGGCGGACGAGGTCCTGGGGGCGGGCGGCCGGATCTCGGCGATGAAGAAGGACGTGGAGGAGGCCAGGTATCCGAAGAAGGTGCGGGATCTGGCGAAGCTGGAGGGGGAGGCGGTCGAACTCGGGGCGTACGGCAACCACAACATGCATGGGCTGTTGCAGACGGAGGAGTACGCGCGGGCGCTGTTCGGCGTACGGAGGCCCGCCCTCTCCTCGGACGACCTCGACCGGTACGTGTCGGCTCGGATGGCGCGGCAGTCGATCTTCGACCGGACGCCGCTGACCACACTCACCTTTGTCCAGGAAGAGGTCACACTCCGGCGCCCGATCGGGGGCAGAATGGTCCTGCGCGCGCAGCTCGAACGCCTTTTGGAAGTCGGGCAGTTGAGGCACGTCGAGATTCAGGTAATGCCGACGGATCGCGAGGACCACGCGGGGATGGGCGGTGAGGTCCAACTGCTGAAGCTCAAGGACGGGTCGGCGGTGGGGCACGCTGAGGCGCAGCTCACCAGCCGTGTTGTCTCCGATCCGAAAGAGGTGCAGGTCCTGGAGCTGCGGTATGGGATCATCCGGGCCCAGGCTCTCAGCCCACGGGAGTCGCTGGCCTTCATCGAAAAAGTGCTGGGAGAGACATGACCCGCAAGCCCTCTGCCGGGAACGATTCCGAGCTGGAGTGGTTCAAGAGCAGCTACAGCGGCAGCAACAACAACGACTGCGTTGAGGTGGCGTCGGCCCTCGGTGCGGTGCACGTCCGCGACTCCAAGAACGTGCAGGGCCCGCAGCTCGGGTTCACGCCGGACGCGTGGGCCGACTTCGTGACGTACGCGTCCACCAGCTGACCCTCGCAGCCGAGCCCCTGCCCCGTTCGATACGGGGCAGGGGCTCGCGCGTGTGCTCGGAGGGCGGTCAGGCTGCCGTGAAAAGTTCCCCGGCCGTAGTGGCGGTGATGGCGCGGTCGAACCAAGTGCTGAGGGTGTCGGGGTCGGTGCAGGCGGTGATGCGGTCGCGGACGTCGTCGGGTACCGCGATGCCACGCTTGCTGAGCAGCCTCAGAATGTCTTCGGCCCGCCCCTCGGCCAAGCCTTCGACACGGCCTTCGCCGCGTAGGCGCTCGGCGGTTTGCGAGCGGAAGAAGGAGAGGTCGACGGCCATGAGGTCCCTCCAGATGTCAGCTGACGGGGCAGTGCCCAGCCCTTGTTCGGTGAGTTCGATAAAGATGCTCGCGGTGTCTTCGCCCACGGTCTTCAAAGCGGCGGCCAGCGCTTTCAGTATGGCATCGGCGCCCGGGTCTCTCCCGTGTGTAATCGCGGAGAACGCCGCCAGAGGGATGTCCTGGGCGGCCCTGGCGGGGTCCGTGATCGCCGGCACGTTGTGGGGGCCCAGGACCAGGGGGCGCATGGTCAGGGCCGGCCACTGCGGTGGGCCGATGAACACCGGTTCCGTCGCCCAGGTGGCGGTGTTCTTGTCCTGGCAGACGACGAGCAGCAGCGGCGGGATGCCGTACTTCGCGTAGAGGTGCGCCAGGTACTACGTCCAGCTCGCGAGCTTGCCCGGGTCTTTCTTGCCCTGGGCCTCGACGGCCAGCAGGAAGCCGGTGTCCGGGTCGGCCGTGTCGAAGTGCAGCAGGGTGTCCACGCGGCGTTCCAGCGGTCTGGTCTCGGTGAGGTCCGTGGGGAGGAGAGTGACCGCTACCGGGTCGTCGAAGGGGAGCCCGAGCGCCCGGAAGGTGCGGGAGAAGACTCCCGGATCCTCCTGGAAGATCCGGTGCATCGCCTCGTGCGAAGAACTGACCCTGGCATATGACGGTAGGGGTGGGGTGGGCCCGCGCTCGGCCGTACGGAAGGTCTCCACCCGCACGGGTGACAATCTGGAGCACGGCACGCCCGGGCGTAGCCCTGGGTTTGACCTCCGTCACGTACGGGGTAATCTCTTGCGCCCGATTGGCGCGGGCTGTGCCCCGTATGGCAGACTGTCGGGGTTGCTCGGTTGAGTGCCGATGCTGCGCGCCTCCCGTCGGGAGGACCGGAAGCGAGTCCCACAGTACTCGTCGCTCCAACTGCCCCTCAGGGCAGCGCTGGGGCGGACGTACGGGAATCTTTCGGGAAGCGTCAGCGGGGCTGATACCAGGCGCCCGGTGGGTGTTCTGCCCCCGGCTCGCGGTCGCGGACCGCATCCCCTACTGCAGGGAAAACCTTCGGGATTTCTACGTGGCGAGGATGCGACACGCCCGACCGCGTGGGTCGGAGCAGAGCGGTGCTTTCCCAGACAATCCACGGGTCCCAGAGCGTGACGAGAGAACAGGACTACTAGGTAGCCATGGCGGGACAGAAGATCCGCATCCGGCTCAAGGCCTACGACCACGAGGTCATCGACTCTTCGGCAAAGAAGATCGTCGAGACGGTGACTCGCACTGGTGCGTCGGTCGCGGGCCCGGTGCCGCTGCCCACAGAGAAGAACGTGTACTGCGTCATCAAGTCGCCGCACAAGTACAAGGATTCTCGCGAGCACTTCGAGATGCGCACGCACAAGCGCCTCATCGACATCCTCGACCCCACCCCCAAGACCGTTGACTCGCTGATGCGCCTGGACCTTCCGGCCGGCGTTGACATCGAGATCAAGCTCTGAGGGGCGCGGAGATGGCTAAGCAGATTAAGGGAATCCTGGGCGAGAAGCTCGGCATGACCCAGGTCTGGGACGAGAACAACCGGGTCGTCCCGGTGACCGTCGTCAAGGCCGGGCCGAATGTCGTGACCCAGGTCCGCACGAATGACTCCGACGGCTACGAGTCGGTCCAGATCGCCTTCGGCGAGATCGACCCTCGCAAGGTGAACAAGCCCCTCAAGGGCCACTTCGCCAAGGCCGACGTGACCCCGCGCCGCCACCTGGTGGAGCTCCGTACCTCCGACGCCAGCGAGTACACGCTCGGCCAGGAGATCACTGCCGAGGTGTTCGAGTCCGGCGTCAAGGTCGACGTCACGGGCAAGAGCAAGGGCAAGGGCTTCGCCGGTGTCATGAAGCGTCACAACTTCGCCGGTGGCAAGGCTTCGCACGGTGCCCACCGCGTGCACCGCAAGCCCGGTTCCATCGGTGGCTGTGCCACTCCCGGCCGTGTCTTCAAGGGCATGCGCATGGCGGGTCGTATGGGCAACGAGCGGGTCACCACCCAGAACCTGACCGTCCACGCCGTTGACGCCGAGAAGGGCCTGCTGCTCATCAAGGGCGCCGTCCCCGGCCCCAACGGTGGCCTCGTCCTGGTCCGCACCGCGGCCAAGGGGGTTTGAGGAACCGATGAGCACCATTGACATCCTTTCGCCGGCAGGCGACAAGACCGGGACGGTCGAGCTCCCCGCGGAGATCTTCGACGCCAAGGTCAGCATTCCGCTGATCCACCAGGTCGTCGTCGCTCAGCTGGCCGCTGCCCGCCAGGGCACGCACAAGACCAAGCGTCGCGGCGAAGTCCGTGGTGGCGGCAGGAAGCCGTACCGCCAGAAGGGCACCGGCCGCGCCCGTCAGGGTTCGACCCGCGCCCCGCAGTTCGCCGGCGGTGGCGTCGTCCACGGCCCGCAGCCGCGTGACTACTCGCAGCGCACGCCCAAGAAGATGAAGGCCGCCGCTCTGCGTGGCGCCCTCACCGACCGGGCCCGCAACGCTCGCATCCACGTCGTCTCCGGCGTGGTCGAGGGTGCGGTTTCCACGAAGGCCGCGAAGAACCTGCTGGGCAAGGTCAGCGAGCGCAAGCACGTGCTCCTGGTCGCCGAGCGTTCGGACGAGGCCGCGTGGCTGTCCGCCCGCAACCTGCCCCAGGTGCACCTCCTGGAGCCGGGCCAGCTGAACACGTACGACGTGCTCGTCTCTGACGACGTGGTCTTCACCAAGGCCGCTTTCGAGTCTTTCGTGTCTGGCCCCACCAAGGCCGATGAGACCGAAGGGAGCGACGTCTGATGGCTGAGGCGACCGTAACCAGCAAGACCTTCACGGACCCGCGTGACGTCCTCGTCAAGCCGGTTGTATCCGAGAAGAGCTACGCGCTGCTCGACGAGAACAAGTACACGTTCATCGTCGCGCCCGGCTCCAACAAGACCCAGATCAAGCAGGCCGTCCAGGCGGTCTTCGGGGTCAAGGTCACCGGGGTCAACACGATCAACCGGCAGGGTAAGCGCAAGCGCACCAAGACCGGCTTCGGCAAGCGCTCGGACACCAAGCGCGCCATCGTGACCCTCGCCGAGGGCGACCGTATCGACATCTTCGGCGGCCCGACCTCCTGACGGAGGTCGAGTCGTCCGGAATCGGACGAGGACTGAGAAATGGGAATCCGCAAGTACAAGCCGACGACGCCGGGCCGCCGTGGCTCCTCCGTCGCCGACTTTGTCGAGATCACGCGGTCCACGCCGGAGAAGTCGCTGGTCCGCCCCCTGCACAGCAAGGGCGGCCGTAACAACGCCGGTCGGATCACCGTTCGCCACCAGGGTGGCGGACACAAGCGCGCCTACCGCGTGATCGACTTCCGTCGTCACGACAAGGACGGCGTGCCGGCGAAGGTCGCGCACATCGAGTACGACCCGAACCGCACCGCGCGCATCGCGCTCCTGCACTACGCAGACGGCGAGAAGCGCTACATCATCGCGCCGCGTGGCCTCACGCAGGGTGACCGGATTGAGAACGGCCCTGGCGCCGACATCAAGCCCGGCAACAACCTGGCGCTGCGCAACATCCCGGTCGGTACGACCATCCACGCCATCGAGCTGCGGCCCGGCGGCGGTGCGAAGTTCGCCCGTTCCGCGGGTGCCTCCGTGCAGCTGCTGGCGAAGGAGGGCACGATGGCCCACCTTCGTATGCCCTCCGGTGAGATCCGCCTGGTCGACGCCCGCTGCCGCGCCACGATTGGCGAGGTCGGCAACGCCGAGCAGTCGAACATCAACTGGGGCAAGGCCGGCCGCATGCGCTGGAAGGGCGTCCGCCCGACCGTTCGTGGTGTCGCGATGAACCCCGTCGACCACCCGCACGGTGGTGGTGAGGGCAAGACCTCCGGTGGTCGCCACCCGGTCAGCCCGTGGGGTCAGAAGGAAGGTCGTACTCGCTCGCCGAAGAAGGCATCGAGCAAGTACATCGTCCGCCGCCGCAAGTCGAACAAGAAGCGCTAGGAGCGGGTTTAGATGCCGCGTAGTCTCAAGAAGGGGCCCTTCGTCGACGGACACCTCATCAAGAAGGTGGACGTACAGAACGAGGCAGGCACCAAGAACGTCATCAAGACCTGGTCCCGGCGCTCGATGATCACCCCGGCCATGCTGGGTCACACCATCGCGGTGCACAACGGCAAGATTCACGTCCCGGTGTTCGTCACCGAGTCGATGGTCGGCCACAAGCTCGGCGAGTTTGCGCCGACCCGCACCTTCCGCGGCCACGTCAAGGACGACCGCAAGTCGAAGCGCCGCTAAGGCGGGGTGCGATGACTATGAACGACACCGAAGGGACAACCATGGAAGCCAGGGCCCAGGCGCGGTACATCCGCGTCACGCCCATGAAGGCCCGCCGCGTGGTGGACCTTATCCGTGGCATGGATGCCACGGAGGCTCAGGCGGTCCTGCGTTTCGCCGCGCAGGCCGCGAGCGTGCCGGTCGGCAAGGTGCTTGACAGCGCCATTGCCAACGCTGCGCACAACTACGACCACACGGACGCCTCCTCGCTGGTCATCAGCGAGGCGTACGTCGACGAGGGCCCGACCCTGAAGCGGTTCCGTCCGCGCGCTCAGGGCCGTGCCTACCGGATCCGCAAGCGGACCAGCCACATCACCGTGGTCGTCAGCAGCAAGGAAGGTTCCCGGTAATGGGCCAGAAGGTAAACCCGCACGGGTTCCGGCTCGGCATCACCACGGACTTCAAGTCCCGTTGGTACGCCGACAAGCTGTACAAGGACTACGTCAAGGAAGACGTCGCCATCCGCAGGATGATGACGTCCGGCATGGAGCGCGCCGGCATCTCGAAGGTGGAGATCGAGCGCACCCGTGACCGCGTGCGTGTGGACATCCACACCGCTCGTCCGGGCATCGTCATCGGCCGCCGTGGCGCCGAGGCCGACCGCATCCGCGGCGACCTCGAGAAGCTCACGGGCAAGCAGGTCCAGCTGAACATCCTCGAGGTCAAGAACCCCGAGATGGACGCTCAGCTGGTTGCTCAGGCCGTTGCCGAGCAGCTCTCCTCCCGCGTCTCCTTCCGTCGCGCCATGCGTAAGAGCATGCAGGGCACGATGAAGGCCGGCGCCAAGGGCATCAAGATCCAGTGTGGTGGCCGTCTCGGCGGCGCCGAGATGTCCCGGTCCGAGTTCTACCGCGAGGGCCGTGTGCCGCTGCACACGCTGCGCGCGAACGTGGACTACGGCTTCTTCGAGGCCAAGACCACCTTCGGCCGTATCGGCGTGAAGGTCTGGATCTACAAGGGCGACGTCAAGAACATCGCCGAGGTCCGTGCCGAGAACGCCGCGGCCCGTGCGGGTAACCGCCCGGCCCGTGGTGGCGGCGCGGCCGACCGTCCGGCCGGTGGCCGTGGTGGTCGTGGTGGCGAGCGTGGCGGCCGCGGCCGCAAGCCGCAGCAGGGCGCACCGGCAGCAGAGGCCCCCAAGGCCGACGCTCCCGCCGCCGCTGCTCCGGCTGAGAGCACCGGAACGGAGGCCTGACCGAAATGCTGATCCCTCGTAGGGTCAAGCACCGCAAGCAGCACCACCCCAAGCGCCGCGGTATGGCGAAGGGTGGCACTGAGGTCGCATTCGGCGAGTACGGCATCCAGGCGCTGACCCCGGCCTACGTGACGAACCGCCAGATCGAGGCTGCTCGTATCGCGATGACCCGCCACATCAAGCGTGGCGGCAAGGTCTGGATCAACATCTACCCGGACCGCCCGCTGACGAAGAAGCCCGCCGAGACCCGCATGGGTTCCGGTAAGGGTTCTCCCGAGTGGTGGATCGCGAACGTGCACCCGGGCCGGGTCATGTTCGAGCTGTCCTACCCGAACGAGAAGATTGCTCGTGAGGCGCTCACCCGCGCTGCTCACAAGCTTCCGATGAAGTGCCGGATTGTTCGGCGCGAGGCAGGTGAGTCGTGATGGTGGCCGGTACGAAGGCGACTGAGCTGCGCGAGCTGAATGACGAGGACCTCGTCGCGAAGCTCCGTGAGGCCAAGGAAGAACTGTTCAACCTCCGCTTCCAGGCGGCGACCGGACAGCTCGAGAACCACGGCCGGCTCAAGTCCGTCCGTAAGGACATCGCCCGGATCTACACCCTGATGCGCGAGCGCGAGCTGGGCATCGAGACGGTGGAGAGCGCCTGATGAGCGAGAAGAATGTGACTGAGACGACTGAGCAGCGCGGATTCCGCAAGACCCGTGAGGGTCTCGTCGTCAGCGACAAGATGGACAAGACCGTCGTCGTCGCTGTCGAGGATCGCGTCAAGCACGCCCTGTACGGCAAGGTCATCCGCCGTACGAACAAGCTCAAGGCTCACGACGAGTCCAACGCCGCAGGCGTCGGCGACCGCGTCCTCATCATGGAGACGCGTCCGCTGTCGGCGAGCAAGCGCTGGCGCATCGTCGAGATCCTCGAGAAGGCCAAGTAGGCAATTCCCGCAAGGGAATTCCAATAGAGACGCCTTAGAGGGGTTTCCTTCTAAGTAGTTCCGCCAGGCTCGGCAGGGGCACCCAGGTGCCCCTGCCGGGAACCGGCAGACGATCAGGAGATAGACGTGATCCAGCAGGAGTCGCGACTGCGCGTCGCCGACAACACGGGTGCGAAGGAAATTCTCACCATCCGTGTTCTCGGTGGCTCGGGTCGCCGCTACGCGGGCATCGGCGACGTCATCGTCGCCACCGTCAAGGACGCGATCCCCGGCGGCAACGTGAAGAAGGGTGACGTCGTCAAGGCCGTCATCGTTCGCACCGTCAAGGAGCGCCGCCGCCAGGACGGCTCGTACATCCGCTTCGACGAGAACGCCGCTGTCATTCTCAAGAACGACGGCGACCCTCGTGGCACCCGTATCTTCGGCCCGGTGGGCCGTGAGCTGCGCGAGAAGAAGTTCATGAAGATCATCTCGCTCGCGCCGGAGGTGCTGTAAGCATGAAGATCAAGAAGGGCGACCTGGTTCAGGTCATCACCGGTAAGGACAAGGGCAAGCAGGGCAAGGTCATCGTCGCCTTCCCCCGCGAGAACCGCGTCCTCGTCGAGGGTGTCAACCGGGTCAAGAAGCACACCAAGGCCGGTCAGACCGCTCGCGGTTCGCAGACCGGTGGCATTGTGACGACCGAGGCTCCGGTCCACGTCAGCAACGTGCAGCTGGTTGTTGAGAAGGACGGCAAGAAGGTCGTTACCCGCGTCGGCTACCGCTTTGACGACGAGGGCAACAAGATCCGCGTGGCCAAGCGGACCGGTGAGGACATCTGATGACTACCACCACCGCACCGCGCCTCAAGCTGCGCTACCGCGAGGAGATCGCGGGCAAGCTGCGTGAAGAGTTCTCGTACGAGAACGTCATGCAGATCCCCGGTCTCGTCAAGATCGTGGTCAACATGGGTGTGGGCGACGCCGCCCGCGACTCCAAGCTGATCGACGGCGCGATTCGCGACCTCACCACGATCACGGGCCAGAAGCCGGCCGTCACCAAGGCCCGGAAGTCCATCGCGCAGTTCAAGCTGCGCGAGGGTCAGCCGATCGGCTGCCACGTCACCCTCCGCGGTGACCGCATGTGGGAGTTCCTGGACCGTACGCTGTCGCTCGCGCTGCCGCGTATCCGTGACTTCCGTGGTCTGTCGCCGAAGCAGTTCGACGGCCGTGGCAACTACACCTTCGGTCTCACGGAGCAGGTCATGTTCCACGAGATCGACCAGGACAAGATCGACCGGGTCCGGGGCATGGACATCACCGTGGTCACCACGGCGACCAACGACGACGAGGGTCGTGCCCTCCTTCGTCACCTCGGCTTCCCGTTCAAGGAGAACTGACCGTGGCGAAGAAGGCCCTGATCGCTAAGGCGGCCCGCAAGCCGAAGTTCGCTGTGCGCGCGTACACGCGTTGCCAGCGCTGCGGCCGTCCGCACTCCGTCTACCGCAAGTTCGGCCTGTGCCGCGTGTGCCTTCGTGAGATGGCTCACCGTGGCGAGCTGCCGGGCGTGACCAAGAGCTCCTGGTAGTCCTGTACTGCCCTTCGGGCGTACGGATTTCCAGAAGCTCTCGGTAAGTATCTGGTCGGCAGGAGCCCATCCCGACATGCCGTAGGCTTGAAGGGTTGGGCGCCTGCCGCCCTGACCGACTTACTACGCCGTAGGTCCCCGCACCGCACCCGTCCTGCCACTGAGTGGGGAGAGGGATGGCGCATACAGGAAACCCCGGCGAGAGAGGCCGAAGGCCAATTCATGACCATGACTGATCCGATCGCGGACATGCTGACTCGTCTGCGTAACGCGAACTCGGCGTACCACGACACCGTGGCTATGCCGCACAGCAAGATCAAGTCGCACATCGCGGAGATCCTCCAGCAGGAGGGCTTCATCACCGGCTGGAAGGTCGAGGACGCCGAAGTCGGCAAGTCCCTCGTTCTCGAGCTGAAGTTCGGCCCGAACCGTGAGCGCTCCATTGCGGGCATCAAGCGGATCTCGAAGCCGGGTCTGCGCGTCTACGCGAAGTCCACCAACCTGCCGAAGGTCCTCGGCGGCCTGGGCGTGGCGATCATCTCCACGTCCCACGGTCTCCTGACCGGCCAGCAGGCAGGCAAGAAGGGCGTAGGTGGGGAAGTCCTCGCCTACGTCTGGTAGTCGGGAACGGAGGAAAAGCTAATGTCGCGAATCGGCAAGCTCCCCATCCAGGTTCCCGCCGGTGTGGACGTCACCATCGATGGCCGCACGGTCGCGGTGAAGGGCCCCAAGGGTTCCCTCTCGCACACCGTCGCAGCGCCGATCGAGGTCACCAAGGGTGAGGACGGCGTGCTCAACGTCACCCGCCCCAACGACGAGCGTCAGAACAAGGCCCTCCACGGCCTGTCCCGCACGCTGGTGGCGAACATGATCACCGGCGTGACCGCGGGTTACAGCAAGGCGCTCGAGATCAGCGGTGTCGGTTACCGCGTCCAGGCGAAGGGCTCCAACCTGGAGTTCGCCCTGGGCTACAGCCACCCGATTGTCGTTGAGGCCCCCGAGGGCATCACCTTCAAGGTCGAGTCGCCCACGAAGCTCAGCGTCGAGGGCATCGACAAGCAGAAGGTCGGCGAGGTCGCCGCTAACATCCGCAAGCTGCGGAAGCCCGACCCGTACAAGGCCAAGGGCGTCAAGTACGCCGGCGAGGTTATCCGCCGCAAGGTTGGAAAGGCGGGTAAGTAAGCCATGGCATACGGTGTGAAGATCGCCAAGGGTGACGCGTACAAGCGCGCTGCCATCAAGCGCCGCCACATCCGGGTCCGCAAGCACGTCTCCGGTACGCCGGAGCGTCCGCGCCTGGTCGTGACGCGTTCCAACCGCAACATCGTTGCGCAGGTCATCGACGACATCGCGGGCCACACGCTCGCGTCGGCGTCGACCCTGGACACCTCGATCCGTGGTGGCGAGGGCGACAAGAGCGCCCAGGCCCAGCAGGTGGGTGCGCTCGTCGCCGAGCGCGCGAAGGCTGCCGGCGTCGAGGCCGTCGTGTTCGACCGTGGTGGCAACAGGTACGCCGGGCGCATTGCCGCTCTGGCTGACGCCGCCCGCGAAGCCGGGCTGAAGTTCTAAGCCCCGGTTCCGGGACTAACGGACGTAACAGAGAGAGGTAAATCCAATGGCTGGACCCCAGCGCCGCGGAAGCGGTGCCGGTGGCGGCGAGCGGCGGGACCGGAAGGGTCGCGACGGTGGCGCTGCCGCCGAGAAGACCGCTTACGTTGAGCGCGTTGTCGCGATCAACCGTGTCGCCAAGGTTGTCAAGGGTGGTCGCCGCTTCAGCTTCACCGCGCTGGTCGTGGTGGGCGACGGTGACGGCACTGTAGGCGTCGGATACGGCAAGGCCAAGGAAGTTCCCGCGGCCATTGCCAAGGGCGTTGAAGAGGCGAAGAAGTCCTTCTTCAAGGTTCCGCGCATCCAGGGCACCATCCCTCACCCGATTCAGGGCGAGAAGGCTGCGGGCGTCGTCCTGCTCAAGCCGGCTTCCCCCGGTACCGGCGTTATCGCCGGTGGCCCGGTGCGAGCCGTCCTCGAGTGCGCCGGCGTTCACGACATCCTGTCGAAGTCGCTCGGCTCGTCGAACCCCATCAACATCGTCCACGCGACTGTGACGGCCCTCAAGGGTCTGCAGCGTCCCGAGGAGATCGCGGCTCGCCGTGGTCTGCCCCTCGAGGACGTGGCCCCCGCGGCCCTGCTCCGTGCGCGTGCGGGAGCGGGTGCGTAATGGCCCGTCTCCAGATCACGCAGACGAAGTCGTACATCGGCAGCAAGCAGAACCACCGCGACACCCTGCGTTCGCTCGGGCTCAAGCGCCTGAACGACGTGGTTGTCAAGGAGGACCGCCCCGAGTTCCGCGGAATGGTTCACACCGTCCGCCACCTCGTGACGGTTGAGGAGGTCGACTGACATGGCGGAGAACAACCCGCTGAAGGTCCACAACCTCCGGCCCGCCCCGGGCGCCAAGACCGCCAAGACCCGTGTGGGTCGTGGTGAGGCGTCCAAGGGTAAGACCGCAGGTCGTGGTACCAAGGGCACCAAGGCCCGTTACCAGGTTCCGCAGCGCTTCGAGGGCGGGCAGATGCCCCTCCACATGCGTCTGCCGAAGCTCAAGGGCTTCAAGAACCCGTTCCGCACCGAGTACCAGGTCGTGAACCTGGACAAGCTCGCCGACCTCTACCCGCAGGGTGGAGAGGTCACGGTGGCCGACCTGGTCGCCAAGGGTGCGGTGCGTAAGAACCAGCTCGTCAAGGTGCTCGGCGCCGGCGAGATCTCCGTGGCGCTGACGGTGACGGTTGACGCCGTTTCCGCCTCCGCCAAGGAGAAGATCGCTGCCGCTGGCGGCACCGTCACCGAGCTCGTCTGAGAGACGAGCCCGATGGCTTGAACATCGACCGGGGATGCCTCACATAAGGGGCATCCCCGGTTGGTCGTTCCTAGGGGGGCATGGTCGCCGGTATGGTGGCGTGCACCGTTAACTTCCGTGCGGTGTGTCCGCACGGCTTTTGACTGCTTTGTATTCGTTGCACTCGTTGTTCCGTCGGATTCGTCGATCCTCAATACCGTCACCTCTGACGCAGTAGCGCGGGGGTCGCAGGAGGCACCGTGCTCACCGCGTTCGCCCGGGCGTTCAAGACGCCCGACCTGCGCAAGAAGCTGCTCTTCACACTGGGCATCATCGTGTTGTACAGGCTCGGGGCCCACGTTCCGGTTCCCGGCGTCAACTACAAGAACGTGCAGATCTGTGTCGACCAGGCGCAGACGGGCGGGCTCTTCGGACTCGTCAATCTGTTCAGCGGCGGCGCTCTGCTGCAGATCACGATCTTCGCGCTCGGCATCATGCCGTACATCACGGCGAGCATCATCCTCCAGCTTCTGACCGTGGTGATTCCGCGACTGGAGGCCCTCAAGAAGGAGGGACAGTCCGGTACCGCCAAGATCACGCAGTACACGCGTTATCTGACGGTCGCCCTGGCCGTGCTGCAGGGCACCGGCCTGGTGGCCACCGCCCGCAACGGCGCGATCTTCCAGGGCTGCCCCGTCGCGGGCCAGATCGTTCCGGACAAGTCCATCTTCGTGACCATCACGATGGTCGTCACGATGACCGCGGGCACCGCGGCCGTCATGTGGCTCGGTGAGCTCGTCACCGACCGCGGCATCGGCAACGGCATGTCGATCCTGATGTTCATCTCGATCGCCGCCGGCTTCCCGGGCGCCCTGTGGGCCATCAAGGAGTCGGGCGAGCTGGCCAACGGCTGGATCGAGTTCGGCATCGTGATCCTGGTCGGCTTCGCGATGGTCGGCCTCGTGGTCTTCGTGGAGCAGGCGCAGCGCAGGATTCCCGTGCAGTACGCGAAGCGCATGATCGGCCGGAAGTCCTACGGCGGTACGTCTACGTACATCCCGCTGAAGGTCAACCAGGCCGGTGTGATCCCGGTCATCTTCGCGTCGTCGCTGCTCTACATCCCGATGCTGATCGTGCAGTTCAGCGGTGGCGGTGGAAACTCCGGCTGGGGCACCTGGATCCAGGGGAACTTCGTCGACGGCAAGCCCATCTACATCGCCACGTACTTCCTGTTGATCGTGTTCTTCGCCTTCTTCTACGTGGCGATCTCGTTCAACCCCGAGGAAGTCGCCGACAACATGAAGAAGTATGGTGGCTTCATCCCGGGTATCCGGGCAGGTCGGCCTACCGCCGAGTACCTGAGCTACGTGCTCAACCGGATCACTTGGCCGGGCTCGCTGTATCTGGGTCTGATCGCTCTTGTGCCGACGATGGCGTTGGCGGGCTTCGGCGCGAACCAGGACTTCCCCTTCGGTGGAACAAGCATCCTCATCATCGTGGGTGTGGGCCTGGAGACCGTGAAGCAGATCGAGAGCCAGCTCCAGCAGCGCAATTACGAAGGGTTCCTCCGCTGATGCGAATCGTCCTCGTCGGGCCGCCCGGTGCCGGCAAGGGAACGCAGGCCGCGTTCCTTGCCAAGAACCTGTCGATCCCGCACATCTCCACGGGCGACCTCTTCCGCGCCAACATCAGCCAGGGCACGGCCCTCGGCAAGCAGGCGAAGGCCTTCATGGACGCCGGCAACCTGGTTCCGGACGAGGTCACCATCGGGATGGCCAAGGACCGCATGGACCAGCCCGACGCCGAGGACGGCTTCCTGCTGGACGGCTTCCCGCGGAACGTCTCGCAGGCCGTGGCGCTCGACAAGGCGCTGAAGGCCGAGGGCGTGCAGCTGGACGGCGTACTGGACCTGGAAGTCCCCGAGGACGAGGTCGTGAAGCGGATCGCGGGTCGCCGTACCTGCCGCAACGACTCGAGCCATGTCTTCCACGTGACGTACAGCCCGCCCAAGGAAGACGGCGTCTGCGACGTCTGCGGCGGTGAGCTCTACCAGCGTGGCGACGACACCGAGGAAACGGTGCGGCGCCGGCTGGAGGTCTACCACAGCGAGACCGAGCCGATCATCGACCACTACAAGGCTCAGGGCCTGGTGGTCACCATCTCCGCGCTGGGCAAGGTCGACGAAGTGACCCGGCGTGCGATGGAAGCCCTGAAGAAGTCCTCCGGCGAGGGCTGACCGAGCAAGCAGTACAACGGTTGCGGCCGCGGTGTCCGAGAGGCGCCGCGGCCGTACTGTTGGGCGGGTAGTACGTAGTGACAGCGAATGCGGAAGGCACACTCATGGTGGAGATCAAAACCCCCGAGCAGATCGCGAAGATGCGCGAGGCGGGGCTGGTCGTCGCCGCCGTCCACGCGGCCACACGCGAGGCGGCCGTGCCGGGCGCCACCACCAAGGACCTGGACGAGGTGTCGCGCAAGGTGCTCGCCGAGCACGGTGCGAAGTCGAACTTCCTCGGGTACGGCGGGTTCCCCGCCACCATCTGCACGTCGGTCAACGAGGTCGTCGTCCACGGCATCCCGGACGAGAAGACGGTCCTCAAGGACGGCGACATCATCTCGGTCGACGCCGGCGCGATCGTCGACGGCTGGCACGGCGACGCGGCGTACACCGCCTTCGTGGGCACGGGGCACGCGCCCGAGCTGATCGAGCTCTCCCGGGTGACCGAGGAGTCGATGTGGGCCGGCCTCGCCGCGATGAAGCTGGGCAACCGGCTCGTCGACATCTCCAAGGCGATCGAGTCGTACATCCGCCGTCAGCCGCGTCCGGCGACGGGCAAGTACGGGATCATCGAGGACTACGGCGGCCACGGCATCGGCTCCGAGATGCACATGGACCCGCACCTGCTGAACTACGTCACGCGCAAGCGCGGCAAGGGCCCGAAGCTGGTTCCCGGCTTCTGCCTGGCGATCGAGCCGATGGTGAGCCTCGGCACGGCGCAGACGGACGTCCTGGAGGACAACTGGACCGTCGTGACCACCGACGGCACCTGGTCCTCGCACTGGGAGCACTCCGTGGCGCTGACGGAGGAGGGGCCGCTGGTCCTGACCGCCGTCGACGGCGGCAAGGCGAAACTGGCGGAGTACGGCGTCACGGCCGCGCCCGACCCTTCCTCGAGGTCTTGAGGACCAGGGGATACCCCATGGCTGAACCGCTTAATGATCTCCACTGTTGGGCAAACTTCCCGGATTCGTCTTTTCCGGGAGCCTGACGTAGACTGACTCGTCGGCTCTCGTGTACCCGTATGCCTGCATGCGGAAGCGGGAGTCGATCAAGGTAGCCGATTCGAAGGGCGAAGCGTGGCCAAGAAGCAAGGTGCCATCGAAATCGAGGGCACCGTGATCGAGTCCCTCCCGAACGCAATGTTCAAGGTGGAACTGCAGAACGGTCACAAGGTCCTAGCGCACATCAGCGGCAAGATGCGTATGCACTACATCCGCATCCTCCCGGATGACCGGGTCGTGGTGGAGCTGTCTCCGTACGACCTGACGCGTGGCCGGATCGTCTACCGGTACAAGTAGATCCTGCCCGCGCCCCGTGTCTGACGGGGTGGTGGCACTGACCCGGAGAACCTCACTTTCATGAAGGTCAAGCCGAGCGTCAAGAAGATCTGCGACAAGTGCAAGGTGATCCGCCGTCACGGCCGGGTCATGGTCATCTGCGACAACCTGCGCCACAAGCAGCGCCAGGGCTGACGCACGACCCCCTGCATCTCGCAGAACTTCGCGCGACGCACGTAAATACGTACATACGCAGAACCCAGTGCCCACGGGCGCTGACACCTCCGGCGGAGGCCGGGGACCTGGTCCGTACCGCTCCCCTCGAGGGAGTGGTCGGTGGCCACGGAACGGTTCTGCGGAAGACCTCCAAGCAAACAGGAGCCATGAATGGCACGCCTTGAAGGCGTTGACCTCCCGCGCGAAAAGCGTATCGAGGTCGCCCTCACCTACGTCTTCGGCATCGGCCGCACCCGTGCCCAGGAGACTCTCGCCGCTACCGGCGTGAACCCCGACACGCGCGTTCGTGACCTGGCCGAAGAGGACCTGGTCAAGATCCGCGAGTACGTTGACGTGAACTTCAAGACCGAGGGTGACCTCCGTCGCGAGGTGCAGGCCGACATCCGCCGCAAGGTCGAGATCGGTTCCTACCAGGGTCTGCGTCACCGCCGCGGCCTGCCGGTCCACGGCCAGCGCACCAGCACGAACGCCCGTACCCGCAAGGGTCCGCGTCGCGCGATCGCCGGCAAGAAGAAGCCGGGCAAGAAGTAGTCCTCAGCCGGACGCTCATCAGCGGTCTTCGCTGTAGGACCGACCACCTCCCGTAGGAGATATAGATGCCCCCCAAGGGTCGTCAGGGCGCCGCCAAGAAGGTGCGCCGCAAGGAAAAGAAGAACGTCGCTCACGGGCACGCCCACATCAAGAGCACGTTCAACAACACGATCGTCTCGATCACCGACCCCTCGGGCAACGTGATCTCCTGGGCCTCCGCCGGCCACGTCGGCTTCAAGGGCTCGCGCAAGTCCACCCCCTTCGCCGCGCAGATGGCCGCCGAGTCGGCCGCCCGTCGCGCGCAGGAGCACGGCATGCGCAAGGTCGACGTCTTCGTCAAGGGTCCCGGCTCCGGCCGTGAGACCGCGATCCGCTCCCTCCAGGCCACCGGCCTCGAGGTCGGCTCGATCCAGGACGTCACCCCCACCCCGCACAACGGCTGCCGCCCCCCCAAGCGCCGCCGCGTCTGACGCTCCGCGTCCGACTCCGGTTGTTGCGGTGCGCACGGAGGGAAGACCGACCTTCCCTCCGTGCGCGCTGTACTCGGGCGGTACGGCCCTTCGGGGCCGTGCCGCCCGTACCCTTGTAGTAGTTGGCATCAAATAGTGGGTGCCAAGACTGGAGGCATTTCTCATGCTTATCGCTCAGCGTCCGTCGCTGACCGAAGAGGTCGTCGACGAGTACCGCTCGCGGTTCGTGATCGAGCCCCTCGAGCCGGGCTTCGGTTACACCCTCGGCAACTCGCTCCGCCGTACGCTCCTCTCCTCGATCCCCGGTGCCGCTGTCACCAGCATCCGGATCGACGGCGTCCTGCACGAGTTCACCACCGTGCCGGGTGTCAAGGAGGACGTCACCGACCTCATCCTCAACATCAAGCAGCTGGTCGTCTCCAGCGAGCACGACGAGCCCGTCGTGATGTACCTGCGCAAGCAGGGACCGGGCCTGGTCACCGCTGCTGACATCGCCCCGCCGGCCGGTGTCGAGGTGCACAACCCCGACCTGGTGCTCGCCACGCTCAACGGCAAGGGCAAGCTGGAGATGGAGCTGACCGTCGAGCGCGGTCGCGGCTACGTCTCCGCCGTCCAGAACAAGCAGGTGGGCCAGGAGATCGGCCGTATCCCGGTCGACTCCATCTACTCGCCGGTGCTCAAGGTCACGTACAAGGTCGAGGCGACCCGTGTCGAGCAGCGCACCGACTTCGACAAGCTGATCGTCGACGTCGAGACCAAGCAGGCCATGCGCCCGCGCGACGCCATGGCGTCCGCCGGCAAGACCCTGGTCGAGCTGTTCGGTCTGGCGCGCGAGCTCAACATCGACGCCGAGGGCATCGACATGGGCCCGTCCCCGACGGACGCCGCGCTCGCCGCCGATCTGGCGCTGCCGATCGAGGAACTCGAGCTCACCGTCCGTTCGTACAACTGCCTCAAGCGCGAGGGCATCCACTCCGTGGGTGAGCTCGTGGCGCGCTCCGAGGCCGACCTGCTCGACATCCGCAACTTCGGTGCGAAGTCGATCGACGAGGTCAAGGCGAAGCTGGCCGGCATGGGCCTGGCCCTCAAGGACAGCCCGCCCGGATTCGACCCGACCGCCGCCGCCGACGCCTTCGGCGCCGACGACGACGCGGACGCCGGTTTCGTCGAGACCGAGCAGTACTAAACACTTCCGGCGGGCACTAGCTCGTCGGTAACTGACACCGGTACCTGATACGGCCGGTGCAGACACTAGGAGAAACACCATGCCGCGTCCCGCAAAGGGTGCCCGTCTGGGCGGCAGCGCCGCGCACGAGCGTCTGCTCCTCGCCAACCTGGCGAAGTCGCTGTTCGAGCACGGCCGCATCACGACGACCGAGGCCAAGGCCCGCCGCCTGCGCCCCGTCGCCGAGCGTCTGGTCACCAAGGCGAAGAAGGGCGACATCCACAACCGTCGCCTGGTGCTGCAGACGATCACGGACAAGAGCATCGTCCACACGCTCTTCACCGAGATCGCCCCGCGGTACGAGAACCGCCCCGGTGGTTACACCCGCATCACGAAGATCGGCAACCGTCGTGGCGACAACGCCCCGATGGCGGTCATCGAGCTCGTCGAGGCCCTGACCGTGGCCCAGCAGGCCACCGGTGAGGCCGAGGCCGCGACGAAGCGCGCGGTCAAGGAAGACGAAGCCAAGAAGGACGAGGCTGCCCAGGACGACGCTCCGGCCGCCGAGGCCGAGGGCGAGTCCAAGGACGCCTGAGCGTTCTGACTCCACCGGGCGGGCCCGCATCACCCTTCGGGGCGGTGCGGGCCCGTTCTGTTGTGTTGTATCGAGAGGATGCGCTGGTGAGCGAGGACATTGAGGGCGCGGCGCCGGGGTTCGTGCGGGTGCGGCTGGATCTTTCGTACGACGGGAAGGACTTTTCCGGGTGGGCGAAGCAGGCCGGGCGGCGCACGGTCCAGGGTGAGATCGAGAACGCGCTGCGGACCGTGACGAGGTCCTCGGAGACGTACGGCCTGACGGTCGCCGGGCGTACGGACTCGGGCGTGCACGCGCGCGGTCAGGTCGCGCACGTCGACCTGCCCGAGGACGTGTGGGCCGAGCACCGGGACAAGCTGCTGCGGCGGCTCGCCGGCCGGCTGCCGCACGACGTGCGGGTGTGGAAGGTGGCGGAGGCTCCCGCGGGGTTCAACGCCAGGTTCGCGGCCGTCTGGCGGCGCTACGCGTACCGCGTGACGGACGACCCCGGTGGCGTCGACCCGCTGCTGCGCGGCCATGTGCTGTGGCACGACTGGCCGCTGGACGTGGACGCCATGAACCGGGCGGCCGAGAAGCTGGTCGGGGAGCACGATTTCGCGGCGTACTGCAAGCGGCGGGAGGGCGCGACCACCATTCGCACCTTGCAGCAGCTCGGCTGGGAACGCGGGGCGGACGGGGTCATCACCGCGACCGTGCGCGCCGATGCCTTCTGCCACAACATGGTGCGCTCGCTGGTCGGCGCGATGCTGTTCGTCGGGGACGGGCACCGGGACGCGGACTGGCCGGGGAAGGTCCTGGCGGCGGGCGTACGGGACTCCTCGGTCCATGTCGTACGCCCGCACGGCCTCACCCTGGAGGAAGTCGGCTACCCGGCCGACGAGCTGCTGGCGGCGCGTGCCCGTCAGGCCCGGAACATGCGGTCACTGCCCGGCGGTGGCTGCTGCTGACGCCTGGGCCCTTCCGCGCTGGTGGATCTGGCGGAACGTGAACTCGGCGATGTCGTCGCCGGTCGTGTAGACGTCCTTGTCGGACGTGGTGACGTTCTTGCCGCTGGTGAAGCCGGCGACGGTGAAGTAGGCGTAGCGGCCGTAGGCGTTGGTGGTCTTGCGGCAGATCGAGCCGCCCCGGCAGAAGGTGGGGACGCCGGCGCCGGGGAGGGACGCGAGACCGCCGCTCGCCTGCTCCTTGGCCTTCTCGGCCTGGGCGGCGGTGCCGAAGACCGCGACGCCCACGGTGACGGCCACGCCGCCCTTGGAGTACGTCGCGCGGATGACCTGGTCGCAGCCGTTGTTCGCGAGTACGGAGCCCAGTGCGCCCTGGGTCGCGGCGGAGCAGCTGGTGGTGCGGTTCGTCGCGCCCTTGGCGTAGGCGCGGTCGCCCATCGTCAGCCGCTTGCCGGGGTACAGGGTGTCGGCGCTGAGCGGCGCCGTGTCCTTCGTGGCGCTGGAGATGAAGTCCCTGGGGTTCGGCGGGGGCGGGGGAGCCTGGGAGGAGAAGGAGGGGCCGGGCTGGGCGGACTCGGTCGGCAGGGACTCGGCGGTCGGCAGCCCGGTCGGGGAGCCGGTGGTGGTGTTCTTGTTCGTCGTGACGACCGCCGTGGCCACGATCGCGCCGACCACGGCGGTCGCCAGCACACCGCCGCCGATGTACAGCCACCGCCTGCGGCGGGCGCGCGCGGCGGAGGCGTCGGCGAGCGCCGCCCAGTCCGGTGTGTCCCCCGACGACTGCGTTCCGTACGGATCCTGAGGGTTCTGCTGTCCCTCGGGGCCACCCCAGGAGGGCCCCCCTTGCCCAAAGCTCATGCCGCGCATCCTAATCCGGTTGGGTGATCCCGCGGAGTGCGGTCAGAATGCGGAGCATGGGACATCTTGAGGCCGCACACGTCGAGTACTACCTGCCGGACGGGCGGCCGTTGCTCGGCGACGTTTCCTTCCGGGTCGGGGAGGGCGCCGTCGTGGCCCTGGTCGGCCCGAACGGAGCGGGCAAGACGACCCTGCTCCGGCTGATCTCCCGGGAGCTGCAGCCGCATGGCGGCTCGGTGACGGTGAGCGGCGGGCTCGGGGTGATGGGGCAGTTCGTGGGGTCCGTGCAGGACGAGCGGACGGTGCGGGACCTGCTGGTCTCGGTGTCCCCGGAGCGGATCCGGGAGGCGGCCGCCGCCGTCGACAAGGCCGAGCACGGAATCCTGACCGTGGACGACGAGAAGGCGCAGATGGCGTACGCGCAGGCGTTGTCCGACTGGGCGGAGGCCGGCGGGTACGACGCCGAGACCGTCTGGGACATGTGCTCCATGGCGGCGCTGGGGATCCCCTACGACAAGGCGCAGTTCCGCGAGGTACGGACGCTCAGCGGCGGTGAGCAGAAGCGGCTCGTGCTGGAGGCCCTGCTGCGGGGGCCCGACGAGGTGCTGCTGCTCGACGAGCCGGACAACTATCTGGACGTGCCCGGCAAGCGGTGGCTGGAGGAGCGGCTGAAGGAGACCCGCAAGACGGTCTTCTTCGTGTCCCACGACCGCGAGCTGCTGTCGCGGGCCGCCGACAAGATCGTGAGCCTGGAGCCGGGGGCCACGGGGGCCGACGCGTGGGTGCACGGCGCCGGCTTCGACACCTTCCACGAGGCGCGGGCGGAGCGGTTCGCCCGGTTCGAGGAGCTCATGCGCCGGTGGGAGGAGGAGCACGCGCGGCTCAAGGCGCTGGTCCTGAGGCTGCGGGGGCAGGCGGCGAGCAGCCCCGACATGGCCTCGCGGTACCGGGCCATGCGGACACGGTTCGAGAAGTTCGAGGAGGCGGGCCCTCCGCCCGAGCCGCCGCGCAAGCAGGACATCCGGATGCGGCTGCGGGGCGGGCGCACGGGGGTGCGGGCCGTCGTGTGCAAGGGACTCGGGCTCACCGGGCTGATGAAGCCGTTCGACCTGGAGGTCTACTACGGGGAACGGGTCGCCGTGCTCGGGTCGAACGGATCCGGCAAGTCCCACTTCCTGCGGCTGCTCGCCGGGGAGGACGTCAAGCACACGGGGGAGTGGAAGCTGGGCGCGCGGGTGGTGGCCGGACACTTCGCGCAGACGCACGCGCACCCCGAGCTGGTCGGCCGGTCGCTCGTCGACATCCTGTGGTCCGAGCACTCCAAGGACCGGGGCGGGGCGATGGGCGCGCTGCGGCGGTACGAGCTGGAGCGCCAGGGCGACCAGGCGTTCGACCGGCTGTCGGGCGGGCAGCAGGCGCGGTTCCAGATCCTGCTGATGGAGCTGGAGGGCACGACCGCGCTGCTCCTCGACGAGCCGACGGACAACCTCGACCTGGAGTCCGCCGAGGCGCTGCAGGAGGGGCTGGAGGTGTACGACGGGACGGTGCTCGCCGTGACACACGACCGGTGGTTCGCGAAGTCCTTCGACCGGTACCTGGTCTTCGGGTCGGACGGCGTCGTACGGGAGACGGCGGAGCCGGTGTGGGACGAGCGGCGGGTGGAGCGGACACGGTAGGGCATCGCGCGGCGCGGGAGGCCGGTGCGCGCACCCGCCGGGCCGTTTTGACCCGTACGGGGGCGGGCGGGTAGGCTTCCAGTTCGTTATGCGTATTGGCTTGGTCGTTCTCACGCGAGGGGCCCTTACGCCGGTCCACCGGGCCGATCACCAGCGGCAGGCAGACGGGTTGCGTCCCCGGATGCCGCCACGGCTGTCGTGATCGTCCCAGTGGCCTTGTCAGGACCCTTCCTCCAGCTCTTGACGAGCTGGGGGAGACCCCACTCCGAAGAAGCGAAGGCTACGACCGTGCGTACGTACAGCCCCAAGCCCGGCGATGTCACGCGCCAGTGGCACATCATCGACGCGCAGGACATCGTCCTGGGCCGTCTGGCGACGACTGCCGCCAACCTCCTGCGGGGCAAGCACAAGGCGATCTACGCCCCCCACATGGACATGGGCGACTTCGTCATCATCGTCAACGCCGAGAAGGTTCACCTCTCCGGCAACAAGAAGACCCAGAAGATGGCGTACCGCCACTCCGGCTTCCCGGGTGGTCTGCGTTCCGTCCGTTACGACGAGCTGCTGGCGAAGAGCCCCGAGAAGGCCGTCGAGAAGGCCATCAAGGGCATGATCCCCAAGAACACTCTGGGTCGTCAGATGCTCTCGAAGCTGAAGGTCTACGCAGGTCCCGAGCACCCGCACGCGGCTCAGCAGCCGGTGCCGTTCGAGATCACCCAGGTCGCGCAGTAGTTCCGGCCACACCCCCCTAAGAACGAAAGAAATCTGAGGAGAATCGTGGCCGAGACCACTGCAGAGACGCCCGTCGAGGGTTCCGAGGCCGAAGAGACCTTCGCCGAGGTGACCACCTTCGAGTCCGAGGTTCCCGTCGAGGGCGAGTACACCAGCGAGTCCCTCGCGGGCCGCTTCGGTGACCCGCAGCCCGCGGCCGGCCTGGGCCGTCGCAAGAACGCCATCGCCCGCGTCCGGATCGTTCCGGGCACCGGCAAGTGGAAGATCAACGGGCGTACGCTCGAGGACTACTTCCCGAACAAGGTTCACCAGCAGGAAGTCAACGAGCCCTTCAAGGTGCTCGAGCTCGACGGCCGCTACGACGTCATCGCCCGCATCGCGGGTGGCGGCGTCTCCGGTCAGGCCGGTGCGCTCCGTCTCGGTGTCGCCCGTGCCCTGAACGAGGCCGACGTGGACAACAACCGCGCCACGCTGAAGAAGGCCGGCTTCCTCTCCCGCGACGACCGTGCGGTCGAGCGCAAGAAGGCCGGTCTCAAGAAGGCCCGCAAGGCGCCGCAGTACAGCAAGCGCTAATCCGCCTGCTCGGCTGCTCCAGACGTTCGCCCCGGCGGCACATTGTGTGCTGTCGGGGCGTTCGTTTATCGGTATGCCGGGCGTACCACGGCGTTGAAGCGCACCAGAGCTTGCATTTTCGGAGTATTTCGGAGGACACCAGTGGGACGACTCTTCGGCACTGACGGCGTGCGCGGTGTCGCCAACGCCGATCTGACGGCCGAGCTCGCGCTCGGTCTGTCGGTCGCGGCGGCGCACGTACTCGCCGAGGCGGGCACCTTCGAGGGGCATCGGCCGACCGCCGTGGTCGGGCGTGATCCGCGTGCGTCGGGAGAGTTCCTGGAGGCCGCCGTCGTGGCGGGCCTGGCGAGCGCGGGTGTGGACGTGCTCCGGGTGGGGGTGCTGCCCACCCCCGCGGTGGCGTACCTCACCGGCGCGCTGGGCGCCGATCTCGGCGTCATGCTCTCGGCCAGCCACAACGCCATGCCGGACAACGGTGTCAAGTTCTTCGCGCGCGGCGGGCACAAGCTCGCCGACGAGCTGGAGATCCGCATCGAGGACCTGTACGAGCAGCACCGCACCGGTGAGCCCTGGGCCCGGCCGACCGGGGCGGGCGTCGGCCGGGTGTCCGACTACGACAAGGGCGTCGACCAGTACATCGCCCACCTGATCGCGGTGCTGCCCAACCGCCTCGACGGCGTGAAGGTCGTCCTCGACGAGGCGCACGGGGCCGCCTCCCGCGTCTCTCCCGAGGCATTCGCCCGGGCCGGCGCCGAGATCGTCACCATCGGCGCCGACCCGGACGGGCTGAACATCAACGACGGGTGCGGGTCCACGCACCTGGAGATGCTCCGGGCCGCCGTCGTCGAGCACGGCGCCGACCTCGGTATCGCGCACGACGGCGACGCCGACCGGTGCCTGGCCGTGGACGCGCTGGGCAACGAGGTCGACGGGGACCAGATCCTCGCCGTACTGGCGCTCGCCATGCGCGAGGCCGGACAGCTGCGCAAGAACACCGTCGTCGGCACCGTCATGTCGAACCTCGGTTTCAAGCTGGCCATGGAGCGCGAGGGCATCGAGCTCGTACAGACCGCCGTCGGCGACCGGTACGTACTGGAGTCGATGAAGGCCGAGGGGTACGCGCTCGGCGGCGAGCAGTCCGGGCACGTCATCGTGCTGGACCACGCGACCACCGGTGACGGCACCCTGACCGGGCTGATGCTGGCCGCGCGGGTGGCCGCCACCGGGCGTACGCTCGCGGACCTCGCCGGGGTCATGAGCCGGCTGCCGCAGATCCTCGTCAACGTGCCCGACGTCGACAAGTCGCGCGTCACCACCTCCGCCGAGCTGGCGGCCGCCGTCACCGACGCCGAGCGGGAGCTGGGCGCCACGGGGCGGGTGCTGCTGCGGCCCTCGGGCACCGAGCCGCTCGTGCGGGTCATGGTCGAGGCGGCCGACATCGAGCAGGCGAAGGCGGTCGCGGGGCGGCTCGCCGATGTGGTGAAGTCCGCGCTCGGTTAGGCGTTCTTGCCGCCGGTACGCTCGCGCTGCCTCGTCCACAGGTACTTCTGGGCGAACAGCGTGAGCGTACCGGCGAGGACGATGCCGAGCAGGTTCAGCAGGAGCTGCTCGGTGGAGAGCCGGGTCTGGGCGGCGTCCCCGTAGACGAGTGCCACAGCGGCGTTGGCCGCCGCGGGGACCGTCGTCACCGAGATGGCCACGCCGACCAGGGCGCCCGACTTGGCGGACGTGAGCGACAGCATGCCGGCCGCGCCCGCCAGTACGGCCACGACGAAGGACAGCCAGTCCGGGGCGTAGATGAAGCCCGTGTTGGGGCGGTCCGCGTCCAGCATGTCCTTGGTGAACAGGCCCGTCGCGTCCATGAAGAGGCTGAACCCGGCCGTCACCGCCATCGCCACCGCGAACCCCACGATCAGCGCGATGAACGACCGCCAGGCGAGGCGGGGCGCGCGCTGCACCAGCGCCGTGCAGAACCCGGCCAGCGGGCCGAACTCCGGGCCCACGGCCATCGCGCCCACGATCAGGATCGCGTTGTCGAGCACCACACCGCAGGCCGCGATCATCGTCGCCAGCGACAGGAACGCGATGTAGGTGACGGAGAGCGTCGACTCCTCGTGGGTCGCGTCCGACAACTGCTCCCACAGCACCGCGTCCGCGGCCTCGCCCGGCGCCTCCTCCTCCGCCCGGTGGGCTCGCGCGGACAGCGACAGGTCGATGTTCTCGACGGCGATCGAACCGCATTCGTCGATGCCGAGGCCGCGGAGCGTGTTGATGAGGTCGTCGCCCGCCTCGCGCGCCACGTCGCACATGACGAGGTCGCCCGCCGGGTCGCGGGCCGCCCCGGGGACGACGGCGAGGTGTGTCGTGCCCACCGTCGTCTCCACCGTCCTGACGACCTCGTCGGTGCGGTCGGCGGGGACGATCAGGCGAAGGTGCAGCACGGCACGTACTCCTCAGAGTTTGCGGAGCGAGAGGCGCTTGACCTTGTGGTCGGGGCCCTTGCGCACCACCAGCGTGGCACGGCCGCGCGTCGGCGCCACGTTCTCCAGCAGGTTGGGCTTGTTGACGGTCCGCCACATCGTACGGGCGTAGTCGAGGGCCTCTTCCTCCGGGACCTGGGTGTACTTCCTGAAGTAGGAGGAGGGGTCCTGGAACGCGGTCGCGCGCAGCTTGCGGAAGCGGTTCAGGTACCAGGTCTCGATGTCCTCGGCGCGCGCGTCGACGTACACGCTGAAGTCGAAGTAGTCGGCGAGCGCCACCCGGGTGCGGCCGTCCTTGCCGGGCAGCGCCGGCTGGAGGACGTTCAGACCCTCGACGATCAGGATGTCCGGGCGGCGGACCGTGAGGCGCTCGCCGGGCACGATGTCGTAGATCAGGTGGGAGTAGACGGGCGCGGTGACCTCGTCCTTGCCGGCCTTGATGTCGGCGACGAAGCGGGTCAGGGCGCGCCGGTCGTACGACTCGGGGAAGCCCTTGCGCGCCATGAGGCCGCGCCGCTCGAGCTCCTCCATGGGGTGGAGGAAGCCGTCGGTGGTCAGCAGCTCCACGCGCGGGTGCTCCGGCCAGCGGGCCAGCAGCGCCTGGAGGAGGCGGGCGACGGTCGACTTGCCCACGGCGACGCTGCCCGCGACCCCTATGACGAAGGGCGTGCCGCGCTGGGCGCCGTGGCCGTTGCCCGCGTCGCCGAGGAAGGTGTTGAGGGCGCCGCGCAGGCCCGAGGTCGCCTGGACGTAGAGGTTGAGCAGGCGGGAGAGGGGGAGGTAGACGTCCCGCACCTCGTCGAGGTCGATCACGTCGCCCAGGCCGCGGAGCCGTTCGAGTTCCTCCGCCGTGAGGGGCAGCGGGGTCTTCTCGCGCAGCGCGCTCCACTCGGCCCGGGTGAGGTCCAGGTACGGCGAAGCGTCTGCCCGGCGGTGGGTGGACCGTTGCGGCGAAGTGATCACATGAACATTGTCGGGGGTGCGGAGCTGTCGTGGGTGGTGTGCTCGGTCACGTGGGGGCGTCGGCCGTAGGGTGCGGACATGTGCGGAATCGTGGGGTACGTCGGCGGGCAGTCGGCGCTTGATGTTGTCATCGCGGGACTGAAACGGCTCGAGTACCGGGGTTACGACTCGTCAGGTGTTGCCGTGCTCGCGGACGGTGGGCTGGCCGCGGCGAAGAAGGCCGGCAAGCTCGTCAACCTGGAGAAGGAGCTCGTGGGGCGGCCGCTGCCGGCCGGGGCCACGGGCATCGGACACACCCGGTGGGCCACGCACGGGGGGCCCACGGACGCCAACGCGCACCCGCATCTGGACAACGCGGGGCGCGTCGCCGTCGTACACAACGGGATCATCGAGAACTTCGCCGTTCTGCGGGCCGAGCTCGCCGGGCGCGGGCACGAGCTGGCGTCCGAGACCGACACCGAGGTCGTGGCGCACCTGCTCGCCGAGTCCTTCTCCTCGTGCGGGGACCTCGCGGAGGCGATGCGGCTGGTGTGCCGGCGGCTCGACGGGGCGTTCACGCTGGTCGCCGTGCACGCGGACGACCCCGACGTGGTGGTGGGGGCGCGGCGGAACTCGCCGCTGGTGGTGGGCGTGGGGGAGGGGGAAGCCTTCCTCGCGTCCGATGTGGCCGCCTTCATCGCGCACACGCGGTCGGCGATCGAGCTGGGGCAGGACCAGGTCGTCGAGGTACGGCGGGACGGCGGGGGCGGCGGCGCGGCCGGCGTCTCGGTCACGGTCACGGACTTCTACGGCGCGCCCGGCGAGGTGCGGTCGTACCGCATCGACTGGGACGCCTCCGCCGCCGAGAAGGGCGGCTACGACCACTTCATGCTCAAGGAGATCGCCGAGCAGCCGAAGGCCGTCGCCGACACGCTGCTGGGGCGCATCGACGCGGGCGGGGCGCTGACCCTGGACGAGCTGCGGATCCCCGATTCCGTGCTGCGGGAGATCGACAAGGTCGTGGTGGTGGCCTGCGGGACCGCTTTCCACGCGGGGATGATCGCGAAGCTGGCCGTCGAGCACTGGACGCGGATTCCCTGCGAGACCGAGCTGGCGAGCGAGTTCCGGTACCGGGACCCGATCCTCGACGCGCGGACGCTGGTGATCGCGATCTCGCAGTCCGGCGAGACCATGGACACGCTGATGGCGCTGCGGCACGCGCGGGAGCAGGGCGCGAAGGTGCTCGCCGTGTGCAACACGAACGGGTCGACCATTGCGCGGGAGTCGGACGCGGTGCTCTACACGCATGCCGGTCCCGAGGTCGCCGTCGCCTCCACCAAGGCGTTCCTGACGCAGCTGGTCGCCTGCTACCTGGTCGCGCTCTACCTGGCGCAGGTGCGCGGGGCCAAGTGGGGGGACGAGGTCCGGGGCGTGGTGCGCGAGCTGTCGGAGATCTCGGGCGAGGTGGAGCGGGTCCTGGAGACGATGGAGCCGGTACGGGAGCTGGCGCGGTCGCTGGCGGGGAAGAGGACGGTGCTGTTCCTGGGGCGGCACGTGGGGTACCCGGTCGCCCTGGAGGGTGCGCTCAAGCTGAAGGAGCTCGCGTACATGCATGCGGAGGGGTTCGCGGCGGGCGAGCTCAAGCACGGGCCCATCGCGCTGATCGAGGACGACCTGCCGGTGGTGGTGGTCGTGCCCTCGCCCCGGGGGCGGTCGGTGCTGCACGACAAGATCGTGTCGAACATCCAGGAGATCCGGGCGCGGGGGGCGCGGACGATCGTGATCGCGGAGGAGGGCGACGAGGCGGTCGTTCCGTACGCCGATCACCTGATCCGGATCCCGGCCACGCCGACGCTCCTGCAGCCTCTGGTCTCGACCGTGCCGTTGCAGGTCTTCGCCTGCGAGCTGGCCACGGCGCGGGGCAACGAGGTCGATCAGCCCCGGAACCTGGCCAAGTCCGTGACGGTGGAGTGAGCGCGTGATCATCGGTGTGGGTATCGACGTCGCAGAGATCGAGCGGTTCCGGGCGTCGCTGGAGCGCACGCCGCAGATGGCGCGGCGGCTGTTCCTGGAGAGCGAGCTGTACCTCCCGGGCGGGGACCGGCGCGGCTTCGCCTCGCTCGCCGCCCGGTTCGCGGCGAAGGAGGCCCTCGCGAAGGCGCTGGGGGCGCCGGCCGGGCTGCACTGGACGGACGCCGAGGTGTACGTCGAGGAGAGCGGGCAGCCGCGGCTGCGGGTGAGCGGGACGGTACTGGCGCGGGCGGAGGCGCTCGGGGTCCGGTCCTGGCACGTCTCGCTCAGTCACGACGCGGGAATCGCTTCCGCCGTCGTCATTGCCGAAGGATGAGGTGTTTTCGCTGATGCGCGCTGCCTATGGCGTGGAGACCGTACGGACCGCCGAGCGGGAGCTGATGGCCCGGCTCCCCGAGGGCGCGCTCATGCAGCGGGCCGCGGCCGGGCTCGCCGCGGTGTGCGCGGGGCTGCTGGGGCGGGTGTACGGGGCGCGGGTCGTGCTGCTGGTCGGCAGCGGCGACAACGGGGGCGACGCGCTGTACGCGGGCGCGCGGCTGGCGCGGCGGGGGGCGGGGATCACCGCTGTGCTGCTGGACGCGCAGCGGGCGCACGGGGGCGGGCTGGCGGCGTTGCGGCGCGCCGGGGGGTCGGTGGTGACGGGGGCGGCCGGTGACGCGGCCGGGGCTCTCGCGCGTGCCGATCTGGTGGTCGACGGGATCACCGGGATCGGGGGGCGGGGCGGGCTGCGGGACGCCGCCGTGCCGTTGGCGCGGGCGGCGCGGGACTCCGGGGCGGTGGTCGTCGCCGTGGATCTGCCCAGCGGGGTCGAGGCGGACAGCGGGGAGGTGCGGGGGGAGTGCGTGCGCGCCGATGTGACGGTCACCTTCGGTACGTACAAGCCGGGGCTGCTGATCGACCCCGCGCGGGAGTACGCCGGAGCCGTGCGGCTGGTCGAGCTGGGACTCGATCTCGAAGCGGTGGAGGCGGACGTCGAGGTGCTGCAGCACGCGGACGTGGCCGCGCTGCTGCCGGTTCCGGGCGCGGAGAGCGACAAGTACCGGCGTGGGGTGGTCGGCGTCGTGGCGGGGTCGGAGCGGTATCCGGGGGCGGCGGTGCTCGCGGTCGCCGGGGCGCTGCGGGGCGGGGCCGGGGCGGTGCGGTACGTCGGACCCGGGGCGGGGGCGGTGATCGTGCGCTTCCCGGAGGCGCTGGTGCACGCGGGGCCGCCGTCGGAGGCGGGACGGGTGCAGGCGTGGGTGGTGGGGCCGGGGCTGGGTGAGGACGCCGCCGGGGCGCTGGAGGACGTACTGGCTTCGGACGTTCCGGTGCTGGTCGATGCGGACGGGCTGCGGCCGCTGGAGCCGGAGACGGTGCGGCGGCGGGACGCACCGACGCTGCTGACGCCGCACGCGGGGGAGGCGGCGGCGCTGCTGGGGGTTTCGCGGGAGGAAGTGGAGGCGGGGCGGCTGGTCGCGGTGCGGGAGCTGGCCGCGCTGTACGGGGCGACGGTGCTGCTGAAGGGGTCCACGACGCTGGTGGCGGCGCCGGGGGGCACGGGCACGGGGTTCTCGGGGCGGCCGGTGCGGGTGAACCCCACCGGGACGTCCTGGCTGGCCACGGCCGGGAGCGGGGACGTGCTGTCGGGGCTCGCGGGGGCGCTGCTGGCGGCCGGGCTCGGGGCGGTGGACGCGGGGTCGGTCGCGGCGTACGTGCACGGGCTGGCGGGGCGGCTGGCGGCGGGTGGTGTTCCGGGCGGTGCTTCCGGTGGTGTTTCCGGCGGGGCGCCGGTGGGGGCGTCGGATGTGGCGGACGCGGTGCCGGGGGCTTGGCGGAGGGTCGTGGGGCGGGGGCGGGCCGCTCCGGGGGCGGCGTTCGGGACTGCATGATTCAGCTGCGGGGCGGCGTTCTTTGTACGAGGCCCGCTCCCTGCGCACAGATCACGCTTCACGTCCCGAACACCCCCCTGCGCGTCCCGCCCCCTCGCGCCGGTGGGTGGTGCAACGCGGGCGCCGCGAGCCCGGGGGTGTCGGCCGGGGGTCCGGGGGTTGCTCCCGGGTGGGCACGGCACGTCCCGAACGCCACCTCCGGCGCGACCCGCCCCCTCGCGCCGTCCCGCCACCGGCCGGCCGGTGGGAGAGGGCACGCAAGAGGTGGCCGGAGGCTGTCGCGGGGCTCTGAGACACTGGGCGCGATGACCGCGATGACTCATACCCCCATGCGAGCCCGCGCCGAGATCGATCTGGCGGCCCTGCGAGCCAACGTGCGGGCTCTGCGTGCGCGTGCGACGGGGGCCCAGCTGATGGCCGTGGTGAAGTCGGACGCCTACGGGCACGGCGCTGTCCGCTGCGCGCGCGCCGCCCTCGGCGCGGGGGCGACCTGGCTGGGGACCGCGACCCCCGAAGAGGCCCTGGCGCTGCGCGCCGCCGGGTTCGACGGACCGCTGATGTGCTGGCTGTGGACCCCGGGCGGGCCCTGGCGCGAGGCGGTCGAGGCGGGCATCGACGTCTCCGTGAGCGGGATGTGGGCGCTCGGGGAAGTCGTCGAGGCGGCGCGTGCGGCGGGGCGCGTGGCGCGCGTACAGCTCAAGGCCGACACCGGGCTCGGGCGCAACGGCTGCCAGCCCGCCGACTGGCCCGAGCTGGTGCGCCGCGCCCTGGAGGCGCGGGACGCCGTCAGGGTCACCGGGCTCTGGTCGCACTTCGCCTGTGCGGACGAACCCGGGCATCCGTCGATCGACGCGCAGCTGGCCGTTTTCCAGGATCTGGTCGACTACGCCGAGAAGGCCGGGGCCGAGCCCGAGGTGCGCCACATCGCCAACTCGCCGGCGACGCTGACCCTGCCCCACGCGCACTTCGACCTCGTACGGACCGGCATCGCCATGTACGGCGTCTCGCCGAGCCCCGAGCTCGGCACGCCCGCCGACTTCGGGCTGCGCCCCGTGATGACCCTCGCGGCGTCCGTGGCGCTGGTCAAGCGGGTTCCGGAGGGACACGGCGTCAGTTACGGGCACCACTACGTCACCGGTGAGGAGACGACGCTGGGACTGATTCCCGTCGGGTACGCCGACGGCATCCCGCGGCACGCCTCGGGCAGCGGGCCGGTGCTGGTCGGCGGCAAGTGGCGCCGGGTCGCCGGGCGGGTCGCCATGGACCAGTTCGTGGTCGATCTGGGGGACGACGTGGTGGAGCCGGGCGCCGAGGCCGTGCTGTTCGGTCCGGGCGACCGGGGGGAGCCGACGGCCGAGGACTGGGCGCAGGCCGCGGGCACCATCGGGTACGAAATTGTCACGCGCATCGGATCGCGGGTACCCCGTGTCTATGTGAACGAGGACCCCGGAAGCTAGGAGATCGCCACCGTGAGCGAGAGCAGCGCGCCGGGTGTGGTGGAGGTGGCCGCGGAGGCCGCGACCGCCGCCGCCGGCAACTGGCGCCGGGCGGGCCTGGCCGGCACCGCGCTGGGCGTGGTCGCGGCGGGCGCCGCCGCGGGTGTCGCCCTGGAGCGGATGACCGTCGGCCGCGGCATGCGCAAGAAGGCGCAGCTCGCGCTGGACGCCGCCGGACCGTACGGCGCTCTGCGCGGGATGCCGGGACAGGCCGTGGCGGACGACGGCACCGGGATCTACTTCGAGGTGGACGAGGTGGAGGCGGACGGCGCCGGCCCGCGGCGGCGCCGGCTCTTCGGGCGCAGGTCCCCGGCCCCCGTCACCGTCGTCTTCAGCCACGGCTTCTGTCTGAGCCAGGACTCGTGGCACTTCCAGCGGGCGGCGCTGCGCGGTGTGGTGCGTACGGTCCACTGGGACCAGCGCAGTCACGGGCGTTCGGCGCGCGGCGCGGCCCAGGAGCGGGGTGTCGCGATCGACATCGAGCAGCTGGGACGCGACCTGAAGGCCGTCGTCGACGCTGCCGCGCCCGAGGGGCCGCTGGTGCTGGTGGGGCACTCGATGGGCGGCATGACGATGATGGCGCTGGCCGACCAGTTCCCCGAGCTGATCCGCGAGCGCGTGGTGGGCGCCGTTTTCGTCGGTACGTCGTCGGGGAAGCTCGGCGAGGTCAATTTCGGGCTGCCGGTGGCCGGTGTGAACGCCGTACGCCGGGTCCTGCCGCGCGTGCTGCGCGCCCTCGGCTCGCAGGCGGAGATCGTCGAGCGGGGCCGGCGCGCCACGGCCGACCTCTTCGCCGGGCTCGTCAAGCGGTACTCGTTCGGCTCGAAGGACGTCGACCCGGCGGTCGCGCGGTTCGCGGAGCGGTTGATCGAGGCGACGCCGATCGACGTGGTCGCCGCGTTCTACCCGGCGTTCACGGACCACGACAAGGCGGAGGCGCTGGAGGTCTTCGCCGAGGTGCCGGTGCTCGTCCTGGCGGGCGACAAGGACCTGGTGACGCCCAGCGAGCACAGCGAGGGCATCGCCCGCCTGCTGCCGGACGCCGAGCTGGTGATGGTCCCGGACGCCGGGCACCTGGTCATGCTGGAGCACCCCGAGATGGTCACCGACCGGCTCGCGGACCTGCTGGCCCGCGTGGGCGCCGTACCGGCAGCCGCTAACGTTGGGACGTATGGAAGCACCGCACACCCCGGCGGCTGACGTCACCGCCGTCCTCACCGTCCACTCGCCCGGCCTCATGCAGGAGCTGGGGCGCCGGCTCGCGAAAATGCTCCGCCCCGGTGATCTGGTGATGCTCACCGGTGAACTCGGCGCGGGCAAGACGACGCTGACGCGCGGGCTCGGCGAAGGGCTCGGGGTGCGCGGCGCCGTGACGTCGCCGACGTTCGTCATCGCCCGCGTCCACCCCTCGCTGACCGGCGGTCCCGCCCTGGTGCACGTGGACGCGTACCGGCTGGGCGGCGGGCTCGACGAGATGGAGGACCTCGACCTCGACGTCTCGCTGCCCGACTCCGTGGTGGTGGTGGAGTGGGGCGACGGGAAGGTCGAGGAGCTGTCGGACGACCGGCTCCACGTGGTCATCCACCGGGCGGTGGGGGACGCCGTCGACGACGTGCGCGAGGTGACGGTGCGCGGTGTCGGCGAGCGGTGGGCCCGGGAGGACCTGGCCGCGCTGGGGGCCTGACGTCCGTACGTTCCGACAAGACGTCGGCAAGATGTTGCGCCGGCGGCGCCGGGCGTGGTCACATGGATACCGAGACATGGTTAGGTCTACCTAACCACGCCTGCCCCCGGAGCCACAGGAGGCGTCCATGCCGGCTTCAGAACACGAAGCGACCCAGCCTCTGTCCATGCGCGATCTGCTGGCCTCGTGCGCGGCGGCCACGGCGGTCTCCACACCGCCGCGCGAGCCGCAGGAGGGCGAGACGCCCCCCGAGGGGCACGAGCACACGGAACGGCGCGAGGCCGCGTAGCTCTTACGAGCGTATTTACGGAACGACTACGACCTTCACGCGGACCGTCGCGAAGCGCCACATCGCGTCGCCGTCGGCGCGCTCCATGCGGACGCCGCCGGTCTTGCCCGCGGCCGGGTCCGGGCTCGGCATGGAGCCGTCGACCGCGGCGCTGAAACCGATCACCACGTTCTCGACGCTCGTGAACCGGACCACGTGCTCGATCTGCACCCCGTCCGAGCCGGTGATGCTCCCCGAGCGCGAGGTCACCGCGTACGTGCCGGGCGGCGGGCTGACCGTGCTCGGCATGACCTCGAAGGTCCGCGTCGCCTTGCCCTGCTCGTTCACCAGCCACACCCGCCGGTCGCCCAGCGCGTAGACGACGCGCATGCCGACGCCCGAGTCGGCGGGCACCGCGAACACGTCCTTCTTCTCGGGCTTCTTCCTGGGCGGGAGCGTGGCGTGCGCGGCCGGGGACTTGCCGGAGCCGGGCTCGGCGAGCCGCGCGGGGGACGGGGCACTCGCCGCCGCCTGGTAGGCGAGGAAGGCGACCCCGGCCACGGCTGCCGCGGTGAGCCCGGCCACGAATCCCGAGCTGCTCCTTGCCACCTTGCTCCACCTCATGTTCTTGCCGCGTGCGTATGTGTGGTGACGGTAGCAGCAGGGGCCGGGAGGGACGGGGGACGCCGTGCCCCCGGTGCGCGGGCCGTAGGCTGTTTGCGTGCTCTTGCTCGCCGTTGATACCGCCACCCCAGCCGTCACCGTCGCCCTCCACGACGGCGCTTCCGTCATTGCCGAGGCCGGACAGGTCGACGCACGCCGGCACGGGGAACTGCTGCTGCCCACCGTCGACCGGGTGCTCGCCGAAGCCGGTCTGAAACTCGGCGCCGTGACCGCGGTGGTCGTGGGCGTCGGCCCCGGCCCCTACACCGGGCTGCGGGTCGGTCTCGCGACGGCCGAGACCTTCGGCCTCGTCCTCGGAGTGCCGGTCCACGGGCTGTGCACCCTGGACGGTCTCGCGTACGCCTCGGGGCTCACCGGCCCCTTCGCGGTGGCCACCGACGCGCGCCGCAAGGAGGTCTACTGGGCGCGGTACGCCGATGCCCGTACACGGATCTCCGGGCCCGCCGTCGACCGCCCCGCCGACATCGCGGAGGAACTCGCGGGCCTGCCGGTGGTCGGCTCGGGCGCGCTGCTCTACCCCGGGGCCTTCCCGGACGCGCGCGGCCCCGAGCACCAGTCGGCGGGCGCGCTGGCGTCGCTGGCCGCCGAGAAGCTCGCGGCGGGGGAGCCGGAGGCGTTCCTGGCGCCGCTGCCGCTCTACCTGCGCCGGCCCGACGCGCAGGTCCCGAAGAACTACAAGGTGGTCACGCCGAAGTGAGCGCGGGCCTGAGGGAAATGCGCTGGTGGGACATCGAGCCGGTGCTCGGTCTGGAGCGCGAGCTGTTCCCCGAGGACGCCTGGTCGCCGGGGATGTTCTGGTCCGAGCTCGCCCACGCGCGCGGGCCGCAGGCCACCCGCCGCTACGTGGTGGCCGAGGAGGCGGGCCGGATCGTCGGGTACGCCGGGCTCGCCGCCGCCGGGGGGCTCGGCGACGTACAGACCATCGCCGTCTCGAAGGACCAGTGGGGGACCGGGCTCGGGTCCCGGCTGCTCACCGACCTGCTGGGGCACGCGAGCGCCTTCGAGTGCGCCGAGGTGCTCCTCGAAGTGCGCGTCGACAACACGCGCGCGCAGAAGCTGTACGAGCGCTTCGGCTTCGAGCCGATCGGCTTCCGGCGCGGCTACTACCAGCCGGGCAACATCGACGCGCTCGTGATGCGGCTGACGACGACGACCGACCCGGCGGACCCCGCCGCCTCCGTACAAGGAACCGAGATTCACCATGGCTGACGAACCGCTCGTCCTCGGCATCGAGACCTCCTGCGACGAGACCGGCGTCGGGATCGTGCGCGGCACCACCCTGCTCGCCGACGCCATCGCGTCGAGCGTCGACGAGCACGCCCGCTTCGGCGGTGTGGTGCCGGAGGTCGCCTCGCGCGCGCACCTGGAGGCGATGGTCCCGACGATCGGGCGCGCGCTGAAGGAGGCCGGGGTCGCCGCCTCCGACCTGGACGGCATCGCGGTGACGGCCGGACCGGGACTGGCGGGCGCGCTGCTGGTGGGGGTGTCCGCGGCGAAGGCGTACGCGTACGCGCTGGGGAAGCCGCTGTACGGCGTGAACCACCTGGCCTCGCACATCTGCGTCGACCAGCTGGAGCACGGGCCGCTGCCCGAGCCCACGATGGCGCTGCTGGTGAGCGGCGGCCACTCGTCGCTGCTGCTGGCCCCCGACATCACGAGCGACGTACGGCCGATGGGCGCGACCATCGACGACGCGGCGGGCGAGGCCTTCGACAAGATCGCGCGCGTGCTGGACCTGGGCTTTCCCGGCGGTCCCGTCATCGACCGGCTCGCGAAGGAGGGCGACCCGAAGGCGATCGCCTTCCCGCGCGGGCTGACCGGGCCGCGCGACGCGGCGTACGACTTCTCCTTCTCGGGGCTGAAGACGTCGGTCGCCCGCTGGATCGAGGCCAAACGCAGCGCGGGCGAGGACGTGCCGGTGCGGGACGTGGCGGCCTCCTTCCAGGAGGCGGTCGTCGACGTACTGACCCGCAAGGCGGTCCGGGCCTGCAAGGACGAGGGCGTCGACCACCTGATGATCGGCGGCGGCGTGGCCGCCAACTCGCGGCTGCGGGCGCTGGCCGCCGAGCGGTGCGAGCGGGCCGGCATCCGGCTGCGCGTGCCGCGGCCGGGGCTGTGCACGGACAACGGGGCGATGGTCGCGGCGCTCGGCGCGGAGATGGTGGCGCGGGGCCGGGCGGCGTCGGACTGGGACCTGTCGGCGGACTCCTCGCTGCCGGTGACCGAGCCGCACGTACCGGGCGCCGCCCATGACCACGGGCACGACCACGACCACGATCACGTGCACGAGATCAGCAAGGACAACCTCTACTCATGACCGTCGCGCTGATGTGGGAGGCCCGCGCCGTCGAGGGCCGGGGCGGGGAGCTGCTGGAGTGGGCCCGGGCGCAGGTCCGGGCCCTGGCGGGCGAGCCGGTGCGCAGGGAGGTCCTGCGGGCGCCGCGGGACCGCGTGCTCGTCATGACGTGGTGGGAGGCGGCGTACGACGCGGAGCTGCCCGAACTGCCGGAGCCCGAGGGCGAGCTGATCACGCGGGCGGTTCACCGCTGGCGCTTCGAGTCGGTCGAAGGGGCCTGATCCGGCCCGCCGGCCACCGGGCGGTGTCGTGCGGGTGGCCCGCCGTACGCCGCTTCCGCCGCCCCCGCCGCCCGAGTACCTGCGGACCTGGCCCGGACCCGGGGCGATGCGCGCCGGCCGGGCGCCTAGACGTCCACGGACGCGCTCTTCCTCATCGGACTCGGGGTCGTCCTGTGGGTGGCCGGGCCGATCGGCGCGGCGAAGGCCGTGGGCACCGCCGGTGGGCGGTGCGGGTGGGCCCGCCGGGCGCGACGGGTGGCGTGGAGGGCTGAACGGCCGCTGCGGCGCGGAGTGGCCGGGGGGTGAGGGGCCCGGCGCCCGGCTACGGCGCCGGGTGGCCGATCAGTACGGTCGGGGCGCCCGCGACGCGGGTGAGGAAGACCGTGGCGGAGTTCGGCCCCGACAGCTTCATCCTGCGGCGCAGCTCCTCCGGCTCGACCGCCGAGCCGCGCTTCTTTACCGTCAGTACGCCGACCTCCCGCTCCCGCAGCAGTGCCTTCAGCTTCTTCAGGCCGAAGGGGAGCCGGTCGGTGATCTCGTAGGCGGTGGCGTACGGCGTGGGGTGGAGCTCGTCCGCCGTGATGTACGCGATCGTCTCGTCGATCAGACGCCCGCCGACCTGCTCCGCGACCTCCGCCACCAGGTGCGAGCGGACGACGGCGCCGTCCGGCTCGTAGAGGTAGCGGCCGACCTCGCCGGGCTCCGGGTCCGGCAGCCCGGTGCCGACCAGGGTGCGCGGGCCGGGGAGCAGGGTGGCGCGGACGGCCTTGGGGTCGGTGCCGAACCAGAGCACCGCCTCCTTCACGTCGCCGCCGTCCGAGATCCACTCCGCCTCGGCGTCGTCCGGGACCGCCTCGTGCGGGACGCCCGGAGCGATCTTGAGTGCGGCGTGCGCGGACGTACGGGCCGCCCCGATCGCCCAGGACAGGGGCGGCGAGTACGCCTCCGGGTCGAAGATGCGGCCGCGGCCGCCGCGCCGGGCCGGGTCGACGAAGACCGCGTCGTGGGGGGACGTGTCGATGTCGGTGACGTCGGCGCAGCGGACCTCGATCAGGCCGGAGAGACCGAGCGCGCCGGCGTTCGCGCGGGCCACCTCGGCCGTCAGCGGATCGCGGTCGACGGCCAGGACCCGGATTCCGGCGCGGGCCAGCGCGATCGCGTCGCCGCCGATGCCGCAGCACAGGTCGGCCACGCTCCGTACGCCGAGCGCGGCGAAGCGGCCGGCGCGGTACGTCGCCACCGCCGCGCGGGTGGCCTGCTCGACACCGTTCGGGGTGAAGAACATCCGGTACGCGTCCTCGGCGCCGAACTTCGCCACCGCCCGCTGCCGCAGCCGGGCCTGCCCCAGCGCCGCCGAGACCAGCGCGGCGGGGTGGTCGCGGCGCAGCCGGGTGGCGGTGGCCAGCTCCTGGGCGGGGTCGTGGTCGCGGAGCGCGGTGAGCAGGAACTGGCCCTCGTCGGTGAGCAGGGCGGAGAAGGAGTCGAGATCCACGGACACCATTCTCCCTGTCAGTGGCGGGACGTACTGTCGAGGTGTCGTGGGGCAGGCGGAGATCGGGGGATCCGTGGACGCGGTACTCAGCTCGGGGTGGGACAGCGTGCGCCAGCGCGCGCTGCTCGGTGCGTACGGTACGGACGGGGTGCCGCAGGAGCGGGCCACGGCGGAGAGCCGGGTGGAGCTGCTGGGGCGGCTGCGCTGGGAGGTGATCCAGGGCGGCGTGGTCTTCCTGACGTACACCCAGCTGCTGGACGGCGCCGCGTTCGCCGTGCTGCGCCCGGCCGAGCTGCTGGACGAGCTGGCGATACGGGCGGTCGGCGGCGGCGCGATGCTCCCGGTGCGGGTGAACGCGCGCGACGCGGACCTGGGAGCGCAGCTGCTGGCGATGCTCTCGCGCGGCTTCCTGCTCTCCTCGCTGCCGCTGAGCGGCGAGCGGTGCCGCCGGCTCCAGCACCGGCTGGCGGAGGCGGGCGGCGGCGTCGCGGCTTCCGGCGCCGACGGGCCGGTGGACGCCGTGGACCGGCTGCTGCGCGCGACCGGCGAGCTGGACCCCGTGCTGCGGCTGCGTCTCGTCGCCCGCTGGCGCGACTGGCTGGAAGCCGCCGGGCGCGGACTGCTGGAGGTGCGTGACCTGGCCCCGGCGGACTATCCCACCGCGTACGCCGTGCAGCCGCCGCCCGCGCCCGGGGAACTGCGCAGCGACGCGGGCCGGGGAGTGCTGGAGGCATGGACCGGCAGGGCGCTCGACGTGGGCGGGATGCCCAACCGCAGCCTGCTGTACGACCGGCTCGAACCGCTGGCCAGGGCCGCGGACCGGGCCGAACGCGACGACGCCGAGCTGCTGCGGGAGTCCTTCGACGAGACCTACTACCGGGCCATCGCGGCGGGTGAGCGCTGCATGCTGGCGCTGGCCGCGCCCCGGCGCGGGGTGCGCAGGCGGGAGGCGGAGGCGCTCACCGGGGAGGCGCCGCTGGTGACGTTTCCGACGGGCTTCGAGCGGCGGCTGGGCCTGATGCCCGGGGAGGACTGGCAGCGGTTCGCCGACGACGCGGCCGACGCGCTCGGCCGCTGGTGGGAGGCGCGTGATCCGGCCGCTCTGCAGGAGATAGGGGAGCTGCTCGGCGGCCGTACGAAAGACCCGGGAAGCGGTGGCCCGGCCGCGGGCGGTGCTCCGATGACGCGCATCCAGCGGGCCGTACGGACGGTGGGAGGCCGGACCGGGGAGCTGACCGCGGCGGGCGGCCTGGGCGTGGCGGCGAACCTGGTGGCGGGCGAGGGACTGCTGGGCGACGCCGTGTCGGGCATGGCGGGGACCATGGTCCCCGTGGTGGTGGCGGTGGTGCTGGCCGGGGGAAGAGCGGTGGGGAGGCGCTCGCTCGGCGCGTACCGGGGGCGGTGCGATGTGGTGGAGTTGCCGACGGCGGTGCCGACGGTGCCGGCGGATCCGGACGGACAGTGAGAGCGGCCATGGACGGTGACGGTGGACAGTGAGCTGGAGCGCGCCGGCTCGCGCAAGGTGTACGGCGATCCGGACGGCAGGTGGTGCGAGGTCTTCCTCGACACGTACCGGCTGCCCGCCGGACGGACGCTGGAGCTGCACCGGGTACGGGTCGGCGCGGGCCGTACCGGGGTGGTGGTGCTGGCCCGGCGCGACGGCTTCACGCTGATGGTCCGCCAGTGGCGGCCCGCTGTCGGACGGTGGATGTGGGAGCTGCCCCGGGGCTTCGGGGAGAGCGAGCCGGCCGCCGACGCGCTGCGCGAGCTCGCCGAGGAGACCGGTCTGCGGGGCGGCGCGGCCGAGGTGCTGGCCTGGGTGGACGTCGACTCCGGCCTGCTCGAGAGCGAAGTGGCGGTGGTGGAGGTGACTGTCCCCGCCGATGCCGTACTGGGCGGCGGTGGCAGTGGTGACGGCGAGGTCGCGGCCGCCCGCTGGTGGTCACGGGAGGAGCTGGCCGACGGGATCCGGCGCGGGGAGGTGCGCGACGGGTTCACGCTCGCCGCGCTGGGGGTGGCCGCGGCGCACGGCTGAACGCCCCCGGTGCGCGGGGCTTCGGCCGCCCGGGGGACGGCGGGCTCTTCGCGCGGGTGTCGGCCGGGAACGGGGGGCGCGCGCTGGCAGTATGCGGCGCCATGCGACTAGTACGACAAAAGGCAAAAAGAGCTGGAAGGGGGTACGCGGCGGGGCTCGGTGTACTGCTGGCCGCCTCTCTCGTCGCCGCCGGCTGCGCCACGCCCTCCGCCGAGCCCCCCGAGCCCGCCGCGCCGGCCCCCGGCCAGCAGCAGGTGCACCGCGCGGGCCCCGCCGGCTCCCTCGCCGTGTACGCCGAGCGGCTGCGGCGTGCCCAGATCGCGCGTGTCGCCGCCGCCAGGAAGTGGGGGCTGGCGCAGACCCCGCTCGTCGCGCCCCCGCCGCCCGCCGTGAAGCCGAGGATCACCACGCGCAAGGGGTTCGAGGCCGGGCGCGGGCTGCCGCCCGTGTTCACCACCGTCCCGGTCGACGAGCGGGTCGTCTTCCTGACGATGGACGACGGCGCGGAGAAGGACCCGAAGCTGTTGCGGATGATGACCGAGCTGGGCATCCCCTACAGCGCTTTCCTCAGCGACTACCTGGTGCGCGAGAACTACGGATACTTCGAGCGCATGCAGGCGCGCGGCGTCGCCCTGCACAACCACACCCTCAACCACCGCTACATGCCCGGCCTCACCTACGCCCAGCAGAAGCGCGAGATCTGCGGCATGCAGGCCGTCATCGAGAAGCGGTTCGGCAAGCGGCCCCGGCTCTTCAGGCCGCCGTACGGCAACTACAACGCCGACACCCTGCGCGCCGCCCGCGCCTGCGGCGTGAAGGCCGTGCCGCTGTGGGCCGCCGAGGCGTTCCCCGACCGGATGGAGTGGCGGGAGTGGGACCGGGACCTGCATCCCGGCGACATCATCCTCACGCACTTCCGCGGCAGGGAGCAGTGGAAGGGAACCATGCCGGACATGATCCGGCGGGTCATGAAGACGGTCACCGCCAAGGGGTACGCCGTGGCCAGGCTGGAGGACTACCTGTGAGGCGTGCGCACCGGCCGCTGACCGGGCTGCTGGCGGCCGGTGCGCTCGCACTCGCCGGATGCGCGCAGTCCGTGGAACCGGCCGAGCGGCTCGGCGGGAAGGCGGTGCGCGGTGTCGCGCCGGAGGGGCGGGAGGCGGGGGCCGCGGGGACCGAGGCCCTCCGGACGCCCGACGGGCAGCCACACGGCGGGCAGGCGCACGGCGGGCAGCCGCACGGCGGTCCGGCGCCGCGGTCCGGGGCGTCGTACGCGCGGTGGGGGCTGCGGGAGCCGCTCCGTCCGGCGCCGGCGCCCCCGGCCCGCACACCGGACCGGCCCTTCGTCGTGGACCGCGTACCGACCCGCGACAAGGTCGTCTTCCTCACCTTCGGCGACGGCGCCGCACAGGACTCCGCGTTCGTGCGGCTGGTCGGCGAACTGAACCTGCCGGTCAGCGTGTTCCTGACGGACGGCACGGCCTCGCCCGGGCACAGCCGCTTCGACCGGCCGAGGCGGGCGGGCGGCGGCCCCGGCACGGTGCAGAACCACGGGGTCGGCCACGTCTACCTGCCCGGTCTGCCGTACACCGGGCAGCGCGCCCAGATCTGCGGCCAGCGGGACCGCCTGGAGGCCCGCTTCGGCACCAGGCCGCGGCTCTTCAGGCCGCCGTACGGGGCGTACAACAACCAGACGCTGCGGGCGGCGGGCGACTGCGGGGCCGACGCGGTGGTGCTGTGGCGGGCTTCGGCACACGAGGGCGCCCTGCGGTACGCGCGGGGCGACCGGCTGCGGCCGGGCGACATCGTGCACGCGCACTCCCGCAAGCCCGGGGGGCTCACGGAGACGACGGTGCGGGTGCTGCGCCGCGTCCAGGAACAGGGGTTCACGGTGGCGAGGCTGGAGGACTACCTCTGAGGAGGACCGCCTCCGACGCGGCCGGACGCCGGGCCCGGGACACCGGGGCCGGGACGCGCGCGGCGGCGCTGAATTGGCACTCGGCTTGACCGAGTGCTAACCACGTCATAGTCTCGGCGTTGGCACTCTCCACCGGTGAGTGCCAATAGTAGCGACGGGCAGGTCCGGCACCCGCGACGACGGATCCACCTGGTCGCCACCCCACATCAGTTAACCCCGTGAGATCTCCGAAGGGGGAGACCGGACCGTGACGACCACCAGCTCCAAGGTTGCCATCAAGCCGCTCGAGGACCGCATTGTGGTCCAGCCGCTCGACGCCGAGCAGACCACCGCCTCTGGCCTGGTCATTCCGGACACCGCCAAGGAGAAGCCCCAGGAGGGCGTCGTCCTGGCCGTGGGCCCGGGCCGCTTCGAGAACGGCGAGCGCCTGCCGCTCGACGTATCCGTCGGCGATGTCGTGCTGTACAGCAAGTACGGCGGCACCGAGGTGAAGTACAGCGGCGAGGAGTACCTCGTCCTCTCGGCTCGCGACGTGCTCGCGATCATCGAGAAGTAACTCGCCCCAAGATTGCTTTTGATCTGCGCCCCTGGCCCCCTGCGATTGCCGGGCGGCCCGGGGCGCATTTCGTTTGAGAGGACAGAGAAGCTCCATGGCGAAGATTCTGAAGTTCGACGAGGACGCCCGTCGCGCCCTCGAGCGCGGCGTCAACAAGCTTGCCGACACGGTCAAGGTGACGATCGGCCCCAAGGGCCGCAACGTCGTCATCGACAAGAAGTTCGGCGCCCCCACCATCACCAACGACGGTGTCACGATCGCGCGCGAGGTCGAGCTCGACGACCCGTACGAGAACCTGGGCGCCCAGCTCGTGAAGGAGGTGGCGACCAAGACCAACGACATCGCGGGTGACGGCACCACCACCGCCACCGTGCTGGCCCAGGCGCTGGTCCGCGAGGGCCTGCGCAACGTCGCCGCCGGTGCTTCCCCGGCCGCCCTGAAGAAGGGCATCGACGCCGCGGTCAAGGCGATCTCCGAGGACCTCCTCGCGAACGCCCGTCCGATCGACGACAAGTCCGACATCGCCGCCGTGGCCGGGCTCTCCGCCCAGGACTCGCAGGTCGGCGAGCTCATCGCCGAGGCGATGGACAAGGTCGGCAAGGACGGTGTCATCACCGTCGAGGAGTCCAACACCTTCGGCCTGGAGCTCGACTTCACCGAGGGCATGGCCTTCGACAAGGGCTACCTCTCGCCGTACATGGTGACCGACCAGGAGCGTATGGAGGCCGTCCTCGACGACCCGTACATCCTGATCCACCAGGGCAAGATCGGCTCGATCCAGGACCTGCTGCCGCTGCTGGAGAAGGTCATCCAGGCCGGCGCCTCCAAGCCGCTGCTGATCATCGCCGAGGACGTCGAGGGCGAGGCCCTGTCGACCCTGGTCGTCAACAAGATCCGTGGCACCTTCAACGCCGTCGCGGTGAAGGCTCCCGGCTTCGGTGACCGCCGCAAGGCCATGCTCGGCGACATCGCCACCCTCACCGGTGCGACCGTCATCGCCGAAGAGGTCGGCCTCAAGCTCGACCAGGCCGGTCTCGACGTGCTGGGCTCCGCCCGCCGCGTGACCGTCACCAAGGACGACACGACGATCGTCGACGGCGGCGGCAACGCCGACGAGGTGACCGGCCGCGTCAACCAGATCAAGGCCGAGATCGAGTCCACGGACTCCGACTGGGACCGCGAGAAGCTCCAGGAGCGCCTCGCGAAGCTGGCCGGCGGCGTGTGCGTGATCAAGGTCGGCGCCGCCACCGAGGTGGAGCTGAAGGAGAAGAAGCACCGTCTGGAGGACGCCATCTCCGCGACCCGCGCCGCGGTCGAGGAGGGCATCGTCTCCGGTGGTGGCTCCGCTCTGGTCCACGCCGCCAAGGTGCTCGAGGGCGGCCTGGGCAAGACCGGCGACGAGGCCACCGGTGTCGCGGTCGTCCGCCGCGCCGTCGTCGAGCCGCTGCGCTGGATCGCCGAGAACGCCGGCCTCGAGGGCTACGTCATCACCGCCAAGGTGAGCGAGCTCGACAAGGGCCACGGCTTCAACGCCGCGACCGGCGAGTACGGCGACCTGGTCAAGGCCGGCGTCATCGACCCGGTCAAGGTCACCCGCTCCGCGCTGGAGAACGCCGCGTCCATCGCGTCGCTGCTGCTCACGACCGAGACCCTGGTCGTCGAGAAGCCGGCCGAGGAAGAGGCGGACGCCGGACACGGCGGCCACGGCCACAGCCACTGACGTCGTACGACGTGTGAAGGCCCCCGTTCCCACCGCCCGGCGGTGGGAACGGGGGCCTCGTACGTCCGGTGCAGCCGCCCCGGTTCAGCCGAGTGCGCCCAGCTGCCGCATCAGGCCCAGCGCGTCCATGTGCCACCAGCCTTCCTGGATCATCCCGTCCTGGAAGCGGAAGATCGTGGTGCCGGTCATGGTGCACTGCTTGCCGGTGGGCGCGATGCCCATGAAGTCGCCCTTGTGCATGCCGGTCCACGTCCACAGCGTGGCCACGTCGTCGCCCTCCGACACCTGCTTGTCGAGGTCGAAGCCGAAGTCGAAGGCATTGCGCCAGCCGGTCACGTCACTGCGGATGACGTCGGTCCCGACCGCCGTGTCCTCCTCCTTGAGGACGTCGTGGTCCCGGTAGTCGGCCGCGAACAGTTCGTCAACGATGTCGAAGTTGCCCCCGGCGGCCACCTCGTGGAAGAAACGGCGGGCGGTCGCCGCGTTCAGCTGCTCGTCACGGACGACGTCGAGGTCCGTGAACGAGGGCATCCCGTCGCAGAGCGCCGCCATCTCCTGGAAGATCCGGTCGGTCTCCGGCAGGTGGGAGTTCTTCATCGCCTCTTCGTGCGACGGGAACTCGACGATCTCGACGTAGTGGTTCGCCTGCGAGCGGTCCTTGCCGATGATGTTGTGCGTGGCGGTCCGCTTGCCCTTGGTCTGCTCGACCCACCTGTCCATGAGCTGGTTCATGTCGTCGGACCGCTCGGTCTTGTAATCGATTATCTGTACGAATTTCATGACGCCTCCCGGACTGGGATGGGATACGTACATTCTAGTTAAATAAGCGGTTTCCCCTCTTTCGGCTTCAGGCCGAGTGGTGCAGGGCCTCCGGCCGAACCGGGTCGGCGAAGGGCAGGCCCTGCGCGTAACGCTCCAGCTCGTCGAGGGACTGGTCGGCCATGCGGTGGAGTTCGCCGCCCAGCGAGCCCGCGATGTGGGGGGTCAGCAGGACGTTCGGGAGGTCGTACAGCGGTGAGTCCGGCGGTGGAAGTTCCGGGTCCGTCACGTCGAGTACGGCGTTCAGACGGCCGGAGACGAGCTCCGGGAGCAGCGCGCTCTCGTCGACGAGGGAGCCCCGGGCGGTGTTGATCAGGGTCGCGCCGACGGGCATCGCGGCCAGCTGGCGGGTGCCGATCATGTGGTGGGTCGCCGGAAGCTGCGGGGCGTGCACCGAGATGACGGAACTCCGTGCGCACAGGCCGTCCAGGGAGACCGGCTCGACACCGAGCGCGGCGGCTTCCCGCGGGGTGACGTACGGGTCGTACAGCAGGACGTCCAGATCGAAGGGGCGCAGCAGTTCGATGACGCGGCGGCCGATGCGCGAGGCACCGATGACGCCCACGGTGCGGCGGTGGTTCCCGGCGCCGTGGAGGTCCGCGCCCCAGTCGTGGTCGGCGCGCAGGGCGCGGTAGCGGGCGGCGGAGTGCAGGACGCGTTTGCCGGCGAAGAGGATCGCGGCGAGCGTGTACTCGGCCACGGGCAGGGCGTTGGCCGCCGCCGCGGAGGTCACGGCGACGGAGCGGTCCCAGCAGGCCTGGGTGATGTGGTGCTTGACGGAGCCCGCCGCGTGGATGACGGCGCGCAGGTTCGGGGCGGCGTCGAGGACTTCGGCGGTGAGCGGCGTGGCGCCCCAGCAGGTGAACAGGACCTCGGCCTCGGCGAGGGCCGCCGCGACGTGCGGCGCGGGGGCGGCGAGGTCGTGCGCGACCAGGCGCGGGTCGGTGCGCGCCAGAGCGGCCAGACGGATGCGGTGGCGGTCGGTGAACAGGCGTTCCGCGATGCCGGGACCCATGGCGAGAAGCAGGGACGGCTGACTGTCAGTGGCGTGGTGCATGGTGGAACTCGGTCTCCTCTTGAGTCACTTGACGCTTCCGGCGGTGAGCCCGGCCTTCCAGTGCCGCTGGAGGGAGACGAAGGCGACGACCAGGGGGATGACGGCGAGGAGGGAGCCGGTGACGACGAGGGGGTAGAACTCCGGCTCGCCGTGGGCGTTGCTGTTCCACGCGTACAGGCCGAGGCTCAGCGGGAAGAGTTTCTGGTCCGAGAGCATCACCAGGGGGAGGAAGAAATTGTTCCAGATGGCGGTGAACTGGAAGAGGAAGACGGTCACGAAGCCCGGCATGATCATCCGCAGACCGATGGACCAGAAGGTGCGCAGCTCACCCGCTCCGTCGATACGCGCGGCTTCGAGGGCCTCGTCGGGGATGTAGCCGGCGCTGAAGACCCGGGCGAGGTAGACGCCGAAGGGGTGGACCAGTACGGGGACGAGCACGGCCCAGTAGGTGTTGACGATGCCCACCTCGCTGGCGAGCAGGTACATGGGCAGGGCGAGCGCGGTGGTCGGGACCAGCACGCCCAGCAGGACGACGCCGAACAGCTTCTCCTTGCCCCTGAACCGGTACTTGTCGAAGGCGTAGCCCGCGGCGACGCTGATCAGCGAGCTGACCACGGCGCCGCCGCCCGCGTACAGCAGGCTGTTGAGGTACCAGCGGAAGTAGACGCCGTCGCCGTACGTGGCCAGGGCGGAGAGGTTCGCGCCGAGGTTGAAGTCCTCGAAGGAGAAGGCGTCTCCGGCGAGCAGGCCGCCGGTGTCCTTGGTGGCGGCGGTGACCAGCCAGGCGAGGGGGAGAAGCATGTAGACCGTGGCGAGGACGAGCGCGCCGTTGACGGCGGACTTCGACAGCCAGCGGCTGGCGGTGGTGTTCGCGGTGCTGTGCGGGGGGTTCATGCCTTCTTCCCCTTCCGGCCGGTGAAGCGGGTGACGGTGAAGGAGAGCAGCGCGGCGGTGAGCGCGAGGAGCACGGAGGCGGCGGCCGCGAGTCCGTAGTCACCCCGGTCGAAGGCCGCGGTGTACGCGTACATGTTCGGCGTCCAGGTGGAGGTGACGGATGATCCGGTGCCCTTGTTGACGATCAACGGCTCGGTGAACAGCTGCAGCGAGCCGATGACCGTGAACAGCGCGACCATGACGACCGAGGCGCGGATCAGCGGGACCTTGATGCTGAACGCGATGCGCCAGGAGCCGGCCCCGTCCACCGTGGCCGCTTCCAGTACGGAGCGGTCGACGGCCTGGAGGGCGGCGTAGAAGATCACCATGTTGTAGCCGAGCCATTCCCACAGCGCGATGTTGATGACGGAGGGGAGGGCGCCTTCGGGTGCGAAGAAGTCGAAGCCGATGCCACCGGCCTCCATCGCGTCGACGACCGGGCTGAGCTGGGGCGTATAGAGGTAGACCCAGATCAGCGCGGCGATGATGCCGGGGACGGCGTGCGGCAGGAAGAGCACGAGCTGGAAGAAGCGGCGGGCGCGGGCGAGCGTCGAGTCGAGGAGCAGGGCGAGTGCGAGGGCTCCGCCGATCATCAGCGGGATGTAGAGGACGCAGTACCCGAGGAGTACGGCGAAGCCCTCGCGGAAGGCCGGATCACCCAGCGCCGCGGTGTAGTTGCCGAGGCCGCCGAAGACGGTCTCGGTGCCGCCGAAGCCCAGCCCCGACTGCTTCTCGGTGAACAGGCTCAGCCAGACCGCGTACCCGATCGGCACCACCGTCACCAGGATGAAGAGAACGAAGAAGGGGGTCAGCAGTACGCCGGCGGCGGCGTTGGTTCGGGTGCGGGCCTTCACGGTCGTCTCAGCCCTTCACCTTCAGGCCGCGCTTCTTCAGCTCGGAGACGGTGGCGTCGTGCCCGGCCTCGACCGCGTCGGCGATCGTCGCGCCGCCGCCGGCGACCTTGCCGAACCCGTCCTTGATGACGGTGTTGGTCGTGCCGGCGCTGGGACCCCACGCCCAGTCGGGGGTGATGGAGCCGCCGGCGTCCTCGAAGACCTGGTAGATGTCCTGGCCGCCGTAGAACTTCGCGTCGAAGGCGGCCTTGGCGGCCGGGCGCAGCCCGACGGCGGCGGGGAAGGCACTCGACGTACCGGAGGCGATCCGGGCCTCGATGCCGTCCTCGGTGGTCGTCATCCACTGCGCGAACTCGACGGCGGCCTCTGTCTTCTCGCTGTCCTTGGTCACCGCGAAGGTGGAGCCGCCCAGCATGCCGCTGGCCGGCCTGCCGTCCCAGGACGGCATCGGGGCGACGGCCCACTTGCCGCTCTGCTCGGGCAGGGTGCCCGCCAGGACGCCCGCTCCCCAGGAGGCGCCCAGGTAGCCGATGGTGGAGCCGTTCTTGAGGGAGTTGGTCCACTCCGGACTGAAGGAGGCGTTGTTGCGGACCAGGTCGTCGTCGAGCAGTCCCTGCCAGTACGCCGAGAGCCTCCTGGTCGCGGCGTCGGTCGTGTCGACCTTCCAGGTGTCGCCCTCGGCCTTGAACCACTGGGCGCCGGCCTGCCAGGCCATCGCCTGGAAGGTGGTCGGGTCGTCGGGGAAGAAGGTGCCGATGCGCGCCTTCCGGTCGGCCTTCTTGACCTTCTCGGCGGCCTCGCGGAACTCGCCCCAGGTCTTGGGGACTTCGACGCCGTACTTCCCGAACAGGTCCTTGCGGTAGTAGAAGACCTGCGGCGAGGCGTCGAAGGGAACGGCCCAGTTCTTGCCGCCGAGGGTGGTCAGTTGGACCGCCTGCGGCAGGAACTTCTTCTTCACGTCGTCGGAGAGGTGGCCGCTGATGTCCTGGACCGAGCCCTGGCTGACGAACTCCGGGAGCATCGGGTACTCGACGGAGACCAGGTCGGGGGCGTTGCCCGCCTTCACGGCGTTGGAGATCTTGGCGTAGCCGCCGGCGTTGCCGGAGGGGATCTCCTCGTACTTCACCCGGATGTTCTCGTGCGAGGCGTTGAAGGCGTCGACCACCTCCTTCGAGCCCTTGGCCCAGCCCCAGAAGGTGATCGAGACGGGCTTGCCGTCACTGCCGGGAGCGGCGGCCTTCTCGTCCTCGCCGCTGCCGCCGCAGGCCGTGAGAACGGCGAGGGCGGTGGCGGCGCCGACTATGGCATGGGACGTTCTGTTCCAACTGCGGCTCACGGCAGGGCTCCTGAACAGGCGGCGGGATGGGCGTTGGCCGTGATCCTTGGACCAGCGCCGACCGAAGTCAAGAGCGAAAGATTGATTGATCGAAAAAAGATCAGGTCGATGAGGCTCCGCAGGACGCCCGTACGCGCAGCTGCGGAAGCAGCGTCAGATGCCGCCGCGGCTCCTCCCCGTCCGCGCCCCGCCCCTGCCCCGGCCACCCCTGTCCCGGCCGCCCCTGCCCCAGCCGCTCCACCAGCAGCCCGGCCGCCTGCCGCCCCACCTCGCGCTTGGGCGGCGCCACCGCCGTCAGCGGAGTGTCCGCCAGCGCCGCCACCTCGTCGTCGTACGCGATCAGCGCCAGGTCCTGCGGCACCCGCACGCCCAGCTCGGCCAGCCGCTGCACCACCTGGATCGCGTCCACGTCGTTGTGGATCAGCGCGGCCGTCGCCGCCCCCGAGGCCACCGCCTCCCGCAGGGCCCGTACCGCCGCCTCGAACCGGTCCGGATACACCTCCGCCGGTACGGAATCGATCACGTCCCGCGGCGGGCGCAGCCCCAGCACCCCCAGCGCCTCCGCGTACCCCGCACGCACCGCGAGAGCCGTCGGCGAGTCGTCGCGGGCCATCAGCAGCGGCGCCCCGTGCCCCAGCTCCCGCAGGTGGCGCACCGCCAGCAGCACCCCGTGCCGGTGGTCCGAGCAGACCCGGTCGGTCCCGTCCAGCGGCGACCCCGCCGCCGGCTGCCGCTCCAGCAGCACGGCGGGCACGGGCAGCGAGGCGATCCAGTCGCCGTACGCCGCCGGGTCGCCCGGCCGCCGCCACCCCGGCGCGACCAGCAGGCCCTCGGCGCCCGCCGCCAGCAGGCCGTCGGTGCGCGCGTGGTCCTCCTCCGGGCGGTAGTCGGAGATCCGCAGGATCAGCCGGGCGCCGGCCCGCGCCGCGGCCTCGTGCGCACCCCGGATGACCTCGGCGAAGTAGTACGTCGCCGAGGGCGCCAGCATGCCGAGCACCAGCCCGCCGCCGGCGCCGCCCCGCTCCTGCGGCCACGAAACCGACCCGTGCGCCCGGTCGAGCAGGCCGCGCCCGGCCAGCTCCTCCACGTCCCGGCGCACGGTGACGGGGGAGACCCCCAGTCGGTCCGCGAGATCCGACACGCGGGCCGAACCCCGTTCCCGCACCAGGCCCAGCAGTCGGTCATGACGTTCAGCAGCACTCTCGCGCACGGCGGCAGTCCCCTCGCAGTTGTGGCGCAGGCCAGAATGATCGAACGATAAGAGTTTCGATCATTCCACCGCAATCCATTGACGTTCGACCAATCAGGATTCGGAATTCCGGCAACGCCGCAGCCCGCCCGCCCGCCCGTCCACCCGGCCGCTCGCCCGCCCACCGGAGCCGTGCCGACCGGGAAGCGACAGCGGTCCGCCTCCTGCCGGCCGTACGTTCCTGCTCGCCGCCTTCCGGGTCGCGGGCGCGGGCGGCCGCGACCCGCACGGACACCTCGCCCGCCACGCCGAAGGTCTCACCGCGGGCACCGCACACCCTCTCGCCGAGAGTGGGGCCGACCGCCGAAGCCTCCGGGCCCCGGCCGCTGCCGACCGCCGTACGCCAGGCCGTCGTCGAGTCCGCGTCCAGGACGCCCGGGTCTGCGCCCGGCTCCGCCCGGTCCACGACTGCACCGCCGATCCCGGCCCGGCGCCCGTCGTCACCCCCGCCGACGTCCGGATCACCGGCCGCGCCATCCGGGCGACCTGGGAGAACGGATCACCTCTCCAGTTCTCCCTGCACTACTGCGACCCGTAATACCGGGGCCCGCAACACCGGGGCCCGTACCAGCCGGGGCCCGTACCAGCCGAGGTCCGTACTACCGAGGCCCGTACTTCCGGCCCGTCTTGGAAGAGATCCCACCGAGCAGCCCGCGCGGCGCCAGCTTCACCGCACCCATCAGCGCCTTGTACCGGGGATCCGGCACCGACACCGTCTTCCCGCGGGCCAGGTCCCCCATCGCTGCCGCCACCAGCTTGTCCGCGTCGAGCCACATCCAGCCCGGGATGTTGTCCGTCCCCATTCCGGCCCGCTCGTGGAACTCCGTACGCACGAACCCCGGGCACAGCGCCATCAGCCGCACCCCGCTGCCCGCCAGGTCCCGCGCCACGCCCTGCGTGAACTGCACGACCCACGCCTTCGAGGCGCCGTACGTCCCGCGCGGCACGAAGGCCGCGACCGACGCGACGTTGACGACACCGCCGCGCCCCCGCTCCCTCATCCCCGCCGTGGCCGCCGCCGTCAGCCGCAGAACCGCCTCGCAGTGCACCTTCAGCATGGTCAGCTCGTCGGCCATGGACACTTCGAGGAAGCGCCCCTTGTTGCCGAACCCGGCGTTGTTGACCAGCAGGTCGACCGCCTGCCTGCGGTCCGCCAGCCGCGCTTCGACCGCCGCGATCCCGGCCTCCGTCGACAGGTCGGCGGTCAGCACCTCCGCCTCGATGCCGTGCAGGTCGTGCAGCTCTGTCGCCTGCTCCTGGAGCCGCTCGGTGTCGCGCGCCACCAGCACCAGGTTGTGCCCGTCCGTGGCGAGGCGCCGCGCGAAGGCGGCGCCGATGCCTGCTGTAGCCCCTGTAATCAGTGCAGTCGTCATACGCGGCACGTTAGTGCCCCGCGTGTACCGCCCGCCCGGCAGGCTTCCCGCTGCGGAAACCCGGCAGGGCTCAAAGCCACTTGCCATTATTCCGCGATCACTCCAAGAGCCGCTTATGCTTCAAGGGTGATCGAAGCCCGTCATCTCCGTGTCCTGCGTGCCGTCGCCGCCACCGGCTCGTTCTCCGCCGCCGCGCGCGAACTCGGCTGCACACAGCCTGCCGTGAGCCAGCAGATGAAGGCCCTCGAACAGTCCGCGAGCACCCCGCTCCTCATCCGTACCGGCCGCGAGATGCGACTCACCCAGGCGGGTGAAGCCCTGGTCCGGCACGCCGCCGGCATCCTCGCCGGGCTGACCGCCGCCGAGGAGGAGGTCGCCGCCATCGCCGGCCTGCGCGCCGGACGCGTACGCCTGGTGTCGTTCCCCAGTGGCAGCTCCACCCTGGTGCCCACCGCGCTGGCCGCCCTGCGCGCCGCCCACCCCGGCACCCGCGTCTCCCTGGTCGACGCGGAGCCCCCGCGCTCGGTCGAGATGCTGCGGGAGGGCGACTGCGACGTGGCACTGGCGTTCCGTTACGGGCCGGGCGGCGCCACCGAGGACTGGAACGACCTGGTCGTACGCCCGCTGCTCACCGACCGCCTCGTCGGTCTGGTCCCCGAGGGGCACCGGCTCGCGGAGGCCGGCCGGGTCGGCATCGGCGAGCTGGCCGACGAACCCTGGATCGCGGGCTGCCCGCGCTGCCGCAGGCAACTGGTCGAGGTGTGCGAGAGCGCGGGCTTCACGCCCCGGATCGATTTCGCGACCGACGACTACCCGGCCGTGATCGGCCTCGTGGGGGCCGGCCTGGGGGTCGCGGTCCTGCCCGAGCTGGCGATGGAGTCGGTACGCCCGAAGGGCGCGCGCACCGTGGCGGTGGAGCCCCCGGTGCGGCGCGAGATCGTGGCACTCACGCTCCCGGACCTGGCCCAGGTGCCGGCGGTGGCGGCCACGCTCGACCAGCTTGCGCTGGCTGCGGCCCGCTGAGCGGGGACGGCGCGGGGCGGGAGCGTGGCGGGAGCGGGGGAGGGGTGAAAGCAGGGGGAGAGAGCCGAGAAGAAACGTTCCTTCACGAGGTCGGCGTGGCCGCGGGCCCCGCCGAAGCGGAGATGAGACGGTTGCGCGCGCGGCCCATCAGCTCTTCGCGCTCGTCCTCGGTGAGCCCGCCCCACACGCCGTAGGGCTCGCGCACCGCGAGAGCGTGCGCCGCGCACTCCGCGCGCACCGGGCACCTCATGCAGACCTCCTTAGCCGAGTTCTCACGCGCACTCCGTGCCGCTCCCCGCTCCCCCTCCGGGTGGAAGAAGAGCGAGCTGTCCACCCCACGGCACGCTGCGAGCAGCTGCCAGTCCCACAGATCGGCGTTGGGTCCGGGAAGGCGGGAGAAATCTGCCATTGCTTGTCCCCTTGCATCGATGCATCGAGAGTGCTCTGGGCTTGAGGCGGCATCCACTGGTGTAAGCAGATGTAAATATGACTCATTGCGAATCTAGCCACAGACACCAGCAAAACGGAAGAAAAGCCGCTAAATGGGGCATAGCTTTACTTAGAAGACATGGCAACCCCTGTCGCGCCCCTGCGCAACCGCACACTTACGTAGAGTGTCGATGGCACCCGTCCAACCCGTAACTCTTTCGAGTGACCGTCGTTGTGAGTGTGAAGCGGTTGAAGGAACAAGCGATCGGGCAAGTGTCCGGGAGCGTCAATCGCACAGGTGACGAAATATGTACCAGCCTGGAGGCTCAAGGTGACGCGCATCAGCTGCGGAGGGCGGCCATGACATCCGTCCTCGTCTGCGACGACTCCCCGCTTGCCCGAGAGGCGCTCCGCCGCGCGGTCGCGACCGTGCCCGGCGTCGAGCGCGTGACGACAGCGGCCAACGGCGAGGAAGTCCTCCGCCGCTGGGGCGCCGACCGCTCGGACCTGATTCTGATGGACGTACGCATGCCCGGCCTGGGCGGCGTCGAGACCGTGCGCCGGCTGCTCTCCGCAGACCCGGGCGCCCGGATCATCATGCTCACGGTCGCCGAGGACCTCGACGGGGTCGCACTCGCGGTCGCCGCCGGCGCCCGCGGCTACCTGCACAAGGACGCCTCGCGCGCCGAACTGCGGGCGACCGTGACCCAGGCCCTCGCCGACCCGACCTGGCGGCTCGCCCCGCGCCGGCTCAGGTCGGCCGAGATGGGCGCGGCCCCGACACTCACGGCACGTGAGATCCAGGTGCTCGAAGGCATGAGCCACGGACGCTCCAACGCCGAGATCGGCCGTGAGCTCTTCCTCTCGGAGGACACGGTCAAGACGCACGCCCGGCGGCTCTTCAAGAAACTCGGCGCCTCGGACCGGGCGCACGCGGTCGCGCTCGGATTCCGCTGGGGCCTGGTCCGCTAGGACCCGGCCGGTGCGCTCCCGCGCGGCTGCCGCGTTCCCCGTCCGCCCCCCGGCGGACGGGGCGACGGACGCCCGTGCCCCTTTCCGCCGCCGATGCCGCATCCTTGGGGAGTGGAAGAGTTCCTCAGGGACGATTCGGTCGAGCGGGAGGGGAGGGGCAGGACATGAGTTCCGGCGTACCCGCTCATAACGCTTCAGTGCACAACCACGGACGTGGTGCCGCGAATGACCCGGCGCCAAGGCACCATGGACCGATGCGCGACGACGAGACGACGGTGATCGGTGCACTCGTCCGGCGTGCGGTCGAGGGCGACGAGCAGGCCACGCACGACCTTCTGGCCCGGGTCCACCCGCTGGCCCTGCGGTACTGCCGCACCCGGCTGAGCCGGCTGCCCGGTGACGCCCGCCACTTCGTGGAGGACCTGGCGCAGGAGGTCTGCGTCGCCGTCCTGATGGCGCTGCCGCGCTACAAGGACACCGGCAGGCCCTTCGAGGCGTTCGTCTTCGCCATCGCCGCCCACAAGGTCGCCGACCTCCAGCGGGCCGCCATGCGTCACCCCGGGTCGACCGCCGTGCCGTCCGACGAGATGCCGGAACGGCCCGACGACTCCCTCGGCCCCGAGGAGCGCGCGCTGCTCAGCAGCGACGCCGAGTGGGCCAAGAAGCTCCTGGCGAACCTTCCGCAGGCGCAGCGCGAGCTGCTGGTCCTGCGGGTCGCGGTGGGTCTGACCGCCGAGGAGACCGGGCAGATGCTGGGCATGTCGCCCGGCGCCGTCCGGGTCGCGCAGCACCGCGCGCTCAGCCGGCTGCGGGCCCTCGCCGGGCAGTAGTCCGGACGGCTCCTCGCGCCCGCCTGCCGTGTGAACGTACGAATTCCGCGGGTGATCTTGCTCGTGGAATGAGACACCCCGCGATCCCGTTAGCATGGACATCCGCGCCGAGCAAGACCATTTGGGAAGGTGTCAGGCATGACTGCCAACGTCGATGGAGTGCCCGAGAAGTTCGCGATGCTCGGGCTGACCTACGACGACGTGCTGCTGCTGCCCGGCGCGTCGGACATGGCCCCCGACCAGATCGACACCTCCTCGTACATCTCGAAGAACGTGCGGGTGAACGTCCCGCTGCTGTCCGCCGCCATGGACAAGGTCACCGAGTCGCGCATGGCCATCGCCATGGCCCGTCAGGGCGGCGTCGGTGTCCTGCACCGCAACCTCTCGATCGCCGACCAGGCCAACCAGGTCGACCTCGTCAAGCGCTCCGAGTCCGGCATGGTGACCGACCCGATCACCGTGCGCCCGGACACCACGCTCGGCGAGGCCGACGAGCTGTGCGCCAAGTTCCGCATCAGCGGCGTGCCGGTGACCGACCCGGCGGGCAAGCTGCTCGGCATCGTCACCAACCGCGACATGGCCTTCGAGACCGACCGCGCGCGCCAGGTCCGCGAGATCATGACGCCGATGCCGCTCGTCACGGGCAACGTCGGCATCTCCCGCGTCGACGCGGTCCAGCTGCTGCGCCGCCACAAGATCGAGAAGCTTCCGCTGGTCGACGACGCGGGCATCCTCAAGGGCCTCATCACGGTCAAGGACTTCGTCAAGGCCGAGAAGTACCCGAACGCCGCCAAGGACGCCGAGGGCCGGCTGCTCGTCGGCGCGGCCGTGGGTGTCGCCGGTGACGCGTACGAGCGCGCCCAGGCACTGATCGAGGCGGGCGTCGACTTCATCGTCGTCGACACCGCGCACGGCCACTCCCGCCTGGTCGGAGACATGGTCGCCAAGATCAAGTCGAACGCCGCGGTCGACGTCATCGGCGGCAACGTCGCCACCCGCGACGGCGCCCAGGCGCTCATCGACGCCGGCTGCGACGGCATCAAGGTCGGCGTCGGCCCCGGCTCCATCTGCACGACCCGCGTGGTCGCCGGCATCGGCGTACCGCAGGTCACCGCGATCTACGAGGCCTCGCTCGCCGCGAAGGCGGCCGGTGTGCCGGTCATCGGCGACGGCGGCCTCCAGTACTCCGGCGACATCGCGAAGGCGATCGTCGCGGGCGCCGACACCGTGATGCTCGGTTCGCTGCTCGCGGGCTGCGAGGAGTCGCCGGGCGAGCTGCTCTTCATCAACGGCAAGCAGTTCAAGTCGTACCGCGGCATGGGCTCGCTCGGCGCGATGCAGTCCCGCGGCCAGGCCAAGTCGTACTCCAAGGACCGGTACTTCCAGGAGGGCGTCGGCGCCGACGACAAGCTCGTGCCCGAGGGCATCGAGGGCCAGGTGCCCTACCGGGGTCCGCTCTCCGCCGTCGTGCACCAGCTCGCGGGCGGTCTGCGCCAGTCGATGTTCTACGTCGGCGGCCGCACGATCCCGGAGCTCCAGCAGAACGGCCGGTTCGTCCGGATCACCTCGGCGGGTCTCAAGGAGAGCCACCCGCACGACATCCAGATGACGGTCGAGGCGCCGAACTACAGCAGGAAGTAATCTCGCCCGTACACGCTGAGGGGCGGCCCCGGAGATTCCCGGGGCCGCCCCTCGCGTGTGTGTCGGGGATACTGGAACGGCATACCAAGAGGGAAAGGCCACACACGTGACTGAGATCGAGATCGGGCGCGGCAAGCGCGGCCGCAGGGCGTACGCGTTCGACGACATCGCCATCGTGCCGAGCCGGCGCACCCGGGACCCGAAGGAGGTCTCGATCGCCTGGCAGATCGACGCCTACCGCTTCGAGCTGCCCTTCCTGGCCGCTCCGATGGACTCGGTCGTCTCGCCCAGGACCGCCATCCGCATCGGTGAGCTGGGCGGTCTGGGCGTACTGAACCTCGAAGGTCTGTGGACGCGGTACGAGGACCCGGAGCCGCTGCTCCAGGAGATCGCGGAGCTCGACGGCGAGACCGCGACCCGCCGCCTCCAGGAGATCTACACCGCTCCCATCCAGGCGGACCTGATCGGGCAGCGCATCAAGGAGGTGCGCGACTCGGGTGTGGTCACCGCCGCCGCGCTGTCTCCGCAGCGTACGGCCGAGTTCTCCAAGGCCGTCGTGGACGCCGGTGTCGACATCTTCGTGATCCGCGGGACCACGGTCTCCGCCGAGCACGTGTCGGGCGCCGCCGAGCCGCTGAACCTCAAGCAGTTCATCTACGAGCTCGACGTCCCGGTCATCGTGGGCGGCTGCGCGACGTACACCGCCGCGCTGCACCTGATGCGTACGGGCGCGGCCGGCGTCCTCGTCGGCTTCGGCGGCGGCGCCGCGCACACCACGCGCAACGTGCTGGGCATCCAGGTCCCGATGGCCACCGCCGTCGCCGATGTCGCCGCGGCCCGCCGCGACTACATGGACGAGTCCGGCGGCCGGTACGTGCACGTCATCGCGGACGGCGGCGTGGGCTGGTCCGGTGACCTGCCGAAGGCCATCGCCTGCGGCGCGGACGCCGTGATGATGGGCTCGCCGCTGGCCCGCGCGACGGACGCGCCGGGGCGCGGCCACCACTGGGGCATGGAGGCCGTCCACGAGGACGTGCCGCGCGGAAAGCGCATGGACCTGGGCGCGGTCGGCACGACCGAGGAGATCCTCCTCGGCCCGTCGCACACCCCGGACGGCTCGATGAACCTGTTCGGCGCGCTGCGCCGCTCGATGGCGACGACGGGCTACAGCGAGCTCAAGGAGTTCCAGCGCGTCGAGGTGACGGTCTCCCCGGCCGAGCACAAGCGCTGACCCCTTCGCGTACGTATCCGACACTTCGCCCCGCCGGGTCTCCGGGCGGGGTGAAGTGCTGGGCGGTCCCGCTCCTTCCCGCTCCTTCCCGCAGAGCGTGTGCTCTGATCTTCGCGCGGCCGGTCGGGCCGCTCGAAGATCAGTCCGGGAGGTGTGTCCTGCGCAAGCGTTTCCTGGTGACCGCCGGCCCGGGCGCGGTCACTGTCCCGGGCCTCACCGGCGCCGCTCCGGCTCCGGGGACGCCGCGACCGAGCCCCGGCTGTCCGACTCCGGCACCGGAGTCGGTGACGTCACGGGCGACATGTCCCGGAACCGGGGCGCCGACGCGCCCGGGGGCAGGTTCTCCGTCCCGTACGGCGGCCCGGACGGCGTCGGTGCGACGCTGCCCGACCGGACGTATGCGCAGAAGAGCGCGGGCGTCCCCGGGGCGGACGGGGAGAAGGACCGCTGGGGTTCGGCCGTGTCCGTGGCCGGCGCCGACCAGGGCGGTCACGCCGGCCTGGCCGTCGGCGCCGACTTCGGGTTCCACTTCAGCGGCCGGCCGCTCCTCCTGCCCGCCGCCCCTCCGCCGCTTTCCCGGACCGCCGCCTTCTCGGCGTCAGAGGCGGTGGCTCGCGCCCGTCGGGGTCGCGCCCCGGGTGTCGAGCAGGAGCTGGGCCTTCACCGCGAGGGCCTGGAGGTCGTACGTGCGGTGGTTCTGCAGGAGCACGGTCAGGTCGGCGTTGGCGGCGGCCTCGTAGAGGGAGTCGGCGCGGGGGACCGGGACGTCGCGGACGCGCCAGTGGGGGACGTGCGGGTCGTGGTAGCCGACCTGGGCGCCCAGGTCCATCAGACGGGTGGCGATCTCCTGGGCCGGGGCGCCCTGCTGGTCGGCCAGGTCCGGTTTGTAGGTGACGCCGAGGAGTAGCACGCGGGCGCCGCGGGCGGACTTGCCGTGCTCGTTGAGGAGGGTGGCGCAGCGCTGGATGACGTACTGAGGCATCCGGCCGTTGATCTCCTGCGCGAGGCCGACCATGCGCAGCGGGTGGCCGGGGGTGGTGCTGCTGTGCGGGATGTAGTTGGGGTCGACGGGGACGCCGTGGCCGCCGACGCCGGGGCCCGGGCGGAACGACTGGAAGCCGAAGGGCTTGGTCTCGGCGCAGCGGATGACGTCCCAGAGGTCGACGCCGAGGTCGTGGCAGAGCACGGCCATCTCGTTGACCAGCGCGATGTTCACGTGCCGGTAGTTGGTTTCGAGTACGCCGACGGTCTCGGCCTCGCGCGGGCCCCGCGCCCGGACCACCTTGTCGGTCAGGCGCCCGTAGAAGGCGGCGGCCGATTCGGTGCAGGCGGGGGTGAGGCCGCCGATGACCTGCGGGGTGCCGGCGTAGGTGTGGAGCCGGTTGCCGGGGTCCACCCGACTGGGGGAGTACGCGAGGTGGAAGTCGCGGCCCGCCCGCAGCCCGGAGCCCTCTTCCAGGATGGGACGGAGGAATTCTTCCGTGGTACCGGGGTACGCGGCGGATTCGAGCAGCACGGTGGTGTGCGGGCGCAGCTGTGCCGCCAGGATCCTGGCGGCTTCGCCGACGGCGCTGAGGTCGAGCGTACGGTCGGCGCCGAGCGGAGTGGGGGCGCAGATGACCGCGGTACGGACCCGGCCGAGCTCGGTCGGCGCCCTGACGGTACGGAAACCCCCGGCCAGCATGCGGCGCAGGTCGGCGGCGGTGAGGGAGCCGTCGCCCGGGGTGCGTCCCGCGGCGAGGTCCGCGAGGAGGTGCGGGTCGGTGTCGTAGCCGAGGGTGTCGATGCCGGAGGCGACCGCGGCCTGGGCCAGGGGCAGGCCGAGGTGGCCGAGTCCGATGACGGCGAGATCTGCGGGCATGGCGGTGGGCCGTCCTTCCCAATAGCCGGAGGGGAGGCAACGCGCAAACCCTGTGGACAGTTCGGGCGAGCGCAATGTCAGACTAAGCGTAAATATGACCGTTACGCGGCATTGTGTGCGGCCGGGGCGCGGGAGTGTTGTCCACAGGCGGTGGCCGAATGCGGGCCCTGCGGACAGAATCGAGAGGGGCGGGGATGTGTTCCCGACCACCCGACGACTGCGGGAGGCAGCAGTGAGGACAGCGACCCTGGGGCCCGCCGAGCGCGCCGAGGCGCTCGCGGCGATGGCCGAGCGTGAACTGGACGTGCTGGTCGTGGGCGCCGGAGTGGTCGGTGCGGGGACGGCCCTCGACGCCGTCACGCGCGGGCTGGCGACCGGCCTGGTCGAGGCGCGGGACTGGGCCTCGGGCACGTCGAGCCGGTCGAGCAAGCTGATCCACGGCGGGCTGCGCTATCTGGAGATGCTCGACTTCGCCCTCGTACGGGAGGCGCTGAAGGAGCGCGGGCTGCTCCTCGAACGGCTGGCACCGCATCTGGTGAAGCCGGTGCCGTTCCTCTACCCGCTCCAGCACAAGGGGTGGGAGCGGTGGTACGCCGGGTCGGGTGTGGCGCTGTACGACGCGATGTCGGTGTCGTCCGGGCACGGGCGCGGACTGCCGATGCACCGTCACCTGACGCGGGCGCGCGCGCTGCGGGTGGCGCCCGCGCTGAAGAAGGACGCACTGGTCGGAGCGTTGCAGTACTACGACGCCCAGATGGACGACGCGCGGTATGTGGCGACGCTGGTGCGCACGGCGTCGCAGTACGGCGCACAGGTCGCCAACCGGGCCCGGGTGACCGGCTTCCTGCGCGAGGGCGAGCGGGTCGTCGGGGCGCGGGTGCAGGATGTCGAGGGCGGCGGGGAGTACGAGGTCCGGGCCAGGCAGGTCGTCAACGCGACCGGCGTGTGGACGGACGACACCCAGGCGCTGATCGGCGAGCGCGGGCAGTTCCACGTCCGGGCGTCCAAGGGCATCCACCTGGTGGTCCCGAAGGACCGGATCCACTCGTCGACCGGACTGATCCTGCGGACCGAGAAGTCGGTGCTGTTCGTCATTCCGTGGGGACGCCACTGGATCGTGGGGACGACCGACACGGACTGGAGCCTGGACAAGGCGCATCCGGCGGCGTCCAGCGCGGACATCGACTACCTGCTGGAGCATGTGAACACGGTGCTGGCGGTGCCGCTGACCCGTGATGACGTCCAGGGCGTGTACGCCGGCCTGCGGCCGCTGCTGGCCGGGGAGTCGGACGCCACCAGCAAGCTCTCGCGCGAGCACACGGTGGCGCATCCGGTGCCGGGGCTCGTCGTGGTCGCGGGCGGCAAGTACACGACGTACCGCGTGATGGCGAAGGACGCCGTGGACGAGGCGGTGCACGCCCTCGACCAGCGGGTCGCCGCGTGCGTGACCGAGGACGTGCCGCTCGTCGGGGCCGAGGGGTACCGGGCGCTGTGGAACGCGCGGGCGCGGATCGCGGCGCGCGCGGGGCTCCATGTGGTGCGCGTGGAGCACCTGTTGAACCGGTACGGCTCGCTCACCGAGGAACTGCTGGACCTGATCGCCCGCGATCCGTCGCTGGCGGAACCGCTGAGCGCGGCGGACGACTACCTGCGGGCGGAGGTGGTCTACGCCGCCTCGCACGAGGGCGCGCGCCACCTCGACGACGTACTGACCCGGCGCACGCGCATCTCCATCGAGACCTTCGACCGGGGGACGCGCAGCGCGCGTGAGTGCGCGGAGCTGATGGCGCCGGTGCTCGGGTGGGACAAGGAGCAGATCGAGAAGGAGGTCGCGCACTACCAGAAGCGGGTCGAGGCGGAGCGGGAGTCGCAGCGCCAGCCGGACGACCTGACGGCGGACGCGGCGCGGCTGGGAGCGCCGGACATCGTGCCGTTGCAGTGATCCGGCCGGGGGCGGGGAAGTCGGTTCCGGTGCGGGGAGATTCGGTGGAGCCGCCCTGGCACTGCTGTGAACTGGGAGGGGTCCCTTTTGTCGGTGCCGTGGAAAGGAGCCGGCGACCCGGGACCACGATCGGTCGTGCGGTGAGGGACAATGATTGCTCTGCCAGGGCGGGTTACTGCATCACCCTGGAACGCAGCCATCGCGGGCGAAGATCAGGGATCGCAGAGGGGACGCATGTCGGAGGCGGAGCAGTCCAAGGACACCAAGGGGCGTCTTCTCGCCGGGCGGTACCGGCTCGGAAAGGTGCTCGGCCGGGGCGGCATGGGCACGGTCTGGCGCGCCGTCGACGAGACGCTGGGCCGCACCGTCGCCGTGAAGGAACTGCGCTTCCCCACGAGCATCGACGACGAGGAGAAGCGCCGGCTCATCACGCGCACGCTGCGTGAGGCGAAGGCGATCGCCCGGATCCGCAACAACGGCGCCGTGACCGTCTACGACGTGGTCGACGAGGACGACCGGCCGTGGATCGTCATGGAGCTGATCGAGGGCAAGTCGCTCGCCGAAGCGGTGCGCGAGGACGGGGTGCTGACGCCTCGTCGCGCCGCCGAGGTGGGCCTCGCCATTCTCGACGTCCTGCGCGCCGCGCACCGCGAGGGCATCCTGCACCGCGACGTGAAGCCGTCCAACGTGCTGATCGCCGAGGACGGCCGGGTCGTGCTGACCGACTTCGGCATCGCACAGGTCGAGGGCGACCCGTCGATCACCTCGACCGGCATGCTGGTGGGCGCCCCTTCGTACATCTCGCCGGAGCGGGCCCGTGGCCACAAGCCGGGTCCGGCCGCCGACCTGTGGTCGCTGGGCGGTCTGCTGTACGCGTCGGTGGAGGGCACCCCGCCGTACGACAAGGGGTCCGCGATCGCGACCCTCACGGCCGTGATGACCGAGCCGCTCGACCCGCCCAAGAACGCGGGACCGCTGGAAGAGGTGATCTACGGCCTGCTGGCCAAGGACCCCGAGCAGCGGCTCGACGAGGCGGGCGCGCGGGCGCTCCTCAACGACGTGATCAGCCTGCCCGACAAGCCGGCCGTGCCCGAGCCGTCGCCCGAGGCGACGCGGGTGGTGGCACTGCCGCCCGTGCCCGAGGACGTGCTCAGCGCGGTGCGGCCGACCAGGAACGACGCGGCGAAGGACGCCGGCGAGCGGGTCCGGGGCGCGCTGAAGTCCGTACGCAACGCGGCGGCAGCCCAGTCCGCCAAGCAGAAGCAGACCGGGCGGACCGGCCCCCGGGAGGCGCAGCAGTCGCAGTCCGCGCCGGGCCCGAGGCCGCCGGAGCGGGCCTCGCTGACCGACGTCGTGCCGCGACGCACGCTGGTGCTCGTGGCGGTGGTCGCGGCGCTCGCCGTGATCGGTACCGTGCTCGCCGTCGCGCTGAGCGGTGACTCCGACGGCAAGACGCAGGGCAAGTCCAAGGACGGGACGTCCGCTTCGAGCGGCGCCACGGCCGGCGACGGTGCCAAGGGCGACGAAAGCACGGGCACGGGTACGGAAACGGACGGCGGTAAGGGCGAGGACCAGGGCCAGTCCCCGGGCGCCGGCCAGAGCCGGTCCGAGGACCCCGGCAAGGACGAGGGCAAGGGCGACGACAGCCAGGATCCGGGCGAGTCCGAAACGGACGGTCCGTCGAAGGGCGGCGGGCTGCCCGACGGGTACGTGAAGGTCGGCGACGACCGTTTCCACTTCACCATGGCGATGCCCGAGGGGTTCCGGCGCAACGGCATAGCGGGCACGAACTCCGGCGGCATATACAACAAGGACGGCGGATACCCGCGCGTCCAGGTCGACTTCACCGGCAGCCCCGGGGGCGACGCCCGCGCGGCCTGGGCCGCGGCCCGGGCCGGGGTCGCCGCGACCAGCAGCAACTACAAGCACCTCGGCATACGGCCCGTCGACTACAACGGCTATCCCACCACCGCAGACTGGGAGTTCGAGCGCGACGTGCGGGGCATGCGGGTGCACGTCCTGAACCGGGGCTTCAAGGTGGACGCGGGGCGCGGTTACTCGATCATGGTCAGCTGCAAGGCGAGCGAGTGGAACGGCGACGAGTGCCGGACGCTGCGCGAGACCGCGTTCGACACCTTCGCGCCGAAGGGCTGACGGACAGAACCGCCGGGTTGCCCGGACCCGGCGGCGCGGCCGGTCCCAGCCACGTATCGTAAGAGCTCGTGGGCTGACCGTACGCGACCGGAATTGACGACTTGATGCGGTCAGACTGGGCCGGGGGAACAGCGCGCTCTGGGGAGGCGTCGTGGACGACTACGCGGGACGGGTGCTTGCCGACCGCTACCGCCTTCCGTTGCCGCCTTCCGACGCCTACGAACTGGTCGAGACCAGGGCCTTCGACACCTACAGCGGCCAGGAAGTCCTCGTCCGGCAGGTGCCGTTGCCCGAGGTCGTGGACGCGGAGTTCCTGGACGGGGAGGGCGGCGGGGCGGCGGCGCAGCGGCAGGCCGCCGGGCGCACGACGCGGCGGCCCGCCGACCCCGCCGTGCGGCGGGCCCTCGAGGCGGCGCAGGCCGCCGCGCAGATTCCCGACCACCCCAGACTCGACCAGGTCTTCGACGTCTTCGCCGAGGGCGGTTCGCTCTGGATCGTGAGCGAACTGGTGGCGGCGCGGCCGCTGGCGGCACTGCTCGCCGAGAAACCCCTGAATCCCTACCGGGCGGCGGAGATCGCCTCCGACGTGCTGACCGCGCTGCGGGTGCTGCACGCGCACGGCTGGACCCACCGGAACATCACCGTCCGCACGGTGCTCGTCTGCGACGACGGCCGCATCGTCCTGACCGGGCTCGCGGCCGGCGCGGCGGAGGAGGCGCTCTGCGGGTACGCCCCCGTGCCGGAGCCGGCGGAGGAGGCGGACGAGGCGGCGGAGAGCGACGGCGGCTGGGCCGACGCCGGTCCGCCGGAGCACGGGACGGCCGGAGGCAGCCGTGGGGCGGAGTCCACGCCGCACGGCCCCGGGCACGGCCTCGGCGCAGCTCCTGGCTCCGGGTACGGCCCCGACGCGCGCACCGCGTTGCCGGCCGGAGGAGGGAACGCCGCCGCCGAGGTCCGCGCCGCCCGTGCCGGGGCGATAGCGGCGTACCGCGCGGGAGCCCGTGCGGCGGCCCGGGCCGGCGAGGAGCAGCGCCCGGGCGGCGGCGCGGGCCCGCTCCCGGCGCAGCGCGCGCTGCCGCGCCCGGCCGGGGGCCCGCGCGCGATCAGCCCCTACGTCGAACTCGACCCCGACCCCGACCCCACGTATCCCAATCCCACGCACTCCGGCCTCGGTTCCGGACCCGCGCCCGCCGAGCGCCCGGAGCCGGCCGGCGCCTGGCACGGCGCGGCCCCCCGGACCGGAGCAGGCGACGCCATGCGCGCCGACGGCCTGCGGCACAGCCCGGCGCAGGCGCAGGGCCAGGGCCAGGAGCAGCGCCAGGTCCAGGAAGAGGCCCGCGGCTGGGACGAGTTCGTGGCGGGCGGACAGACCTCCGCGCACCGCGGGCCCGCCACTCCGCTCGCCGCCGAGCGTGCCCGGCAGGCACGGATCGCCGTCGTCGGCGCCGTCACCGAGCGCTGGGCCCCCGAACAGGCCGGGTCCGTCCACGAGAACTGGCAGCTCGCCCCGCCCATCGGCCCCTCCACCGACCTCTGGGCCCTGGGCGCGCTGCTCTTCCGTACCGTGCAGGGCCACGCCCCGTACCCGGAGGAGAGCGCCATAGAGCTGGTGCAGCTCGTCTGCGCCGAGCCGCCCGCCTTCGCCGAGGAGTGCGGCCCCCTGCGGCCCGTCGTCGAATCGCTGCTGCGCCAGGACCCCACCGAGCGGCCCGACTTCGAGGAGGTACGCGGCTGGCTCCGCTCACTCGTCCGGTCCGCCCCCGAGCCGGATGCCGGCGCGAACGTCGTGCCGCTGCCGTCCGCCGACGCCACGCGGCTCCCGATCGTGCGCCGCCGCGGTGAGCTCGTACGCAAGCGCCGTGCCGGGGCGGCCGACGCGCACGGGCGCCACCGGCACAAGAAGACCAGGGCCGGGGGCAGGGGGGAGCCGAGAGCGCCGCGGCCTCCCCGGGAGCGGGAGCCGGACCGGGAGCCGCGGATCAAGGAGCCGCGGATCCAGAAGAAGCAGCGCGGCGGTCCCCGTTCGCTCGGGCGTACGCTCCTGCTCCTGATCCTCCTCGGCCTGGCCGCCGTGCTCGTCTACGCCATGGTCTTCATGCCGAGCGCCGGTGAGCAGGACCGGAGCCAGGGCACCCCCGAGAACGCGGGCGACAGCAGGAGCACCGGCGCGCCCGCCACCTCCGGCTCCTCCGGCACCACCGCGCCCGCGCCGCCCGCGGAGAAGGCACCGGAGAAGGCACCCCGGAAAACCCCGGAGTCGTCCGGTGCCCAGCAGCCGCAGACCTCCGCCCCGGCCGCCGATGTCGCCGAGGGGTACGGGATCCGCAAGGATGCCGAGGGTTTCCAGACAGCCGTCGACAAGGACTGGGAGCGGCGGCCGATCAACGACGCCGGACAGGTCCGCTACCGCGGCGGTGAGTTCGAGCTGGTGATCGTCCCCGGCCGGGACTCCGTCAAGGAGCAGGGCAGCGACCCGATGGACTACCAGCTGAGGAAGGAACGGGAGCTCCAGCCCGTCAGGGACTCCTCCTGGTCCACGCAGAACGGGCTGCGCCGCATCGACGTGGGCGGGCGGGCCATGGCGGAGGGCCAGTTCACCTGGCAGGACAGCAGCGGGCGCGATGTGTACGTCCGTAACCTCGCGATGATCGTCGGCGACCGGTACCACGTGGTCCAGGTGATCGGCCCCGAGGCGCAGCGCGACGAGATCACCGAGATCTACGAACAGGCCACAGAGACCTACCGGGTGACGGGCTGACCGGCCCTCCCGGGGGCCGCGCCACGCGCCCGGAGACCGATCACATCGGGACACGTGAGAGTGACGAGGTTCCATGGCCGTCTTCCGCTCCGTAATCTGGCAGCCGTAGACGCGGGGCAGGAAACGTGGACCACTCACACCGCATGACCGGCGATGCCGTGGGCGGCAGCCGACTGATCGCAGGGCGTTACCGCATCGGTGACCGGCTGGGCAGCGGCGGCATGGGCACCGTCTGGCAGGCGACCGACGAACTGCTCGACCGGCAGGTCGCCGTCAAGGAACTCCACTTCGGCGGCGACGAACCCGGCTCGACCGCCGCCGACGCGCAGATGCGGCGCGAGCGGGCACTGCGGGAGGCCAGGACCGTGGCCCAGCTGGTCCATCCGCATGTGATCGTCGTGCACGACATCGTCGAGGACCCCGGCACCGGGCTGTCGTACATCATCATGGAGCTGATCGACGGCGATTCCCTCGCGGACCGCATCGCGGCCGAAGGGCCCGTCGATCCCCGCGAGGCGGCGAGGATCGGCCTCGCGCTGGTCAGAGCGTTGCGCATGGCCCATGAGCGCGGCGTACTGCACCGTGACCTCAAGCCCGCCAACGTCCTGCTGGAGGCGGGCAGCGGCCGTGTCGTCCTCACCGACTTCGGGGTCGCGCGGCTCTCCGGCGGTACGACGATCACCAACGCAGGGTCCTTCGTCGGCTCGCCCGAGTACACCGCGCCCGAGCGCATGGAGGGCGTCGGTGCGGGCCCGGCGTCCGACATGTGGTCGCTCGGGGTGCTGCTGTGCACGGCGGTGAGCGGCGAGTCGCCGTTCCACCGCGACTCGCTGGGCGGGGTGCTGTGCGCGGTCATGCACGACCCGATCCAGGCGCCCGTGGCCGCGGGCCCGCTGCTCCCCGTCGTACAGCGCCTGTTGGAGCGCGATCCGGAGCGCAGGCTCGGCGCGGCCGAGACGGAGCGGCTGCTGCTCGCCGTCCTCGCCACCGGAGCGGCTCCCGAAGCGCCTTATTCGGCCACACAGCCGAACATTCCGCTCGCCGCCGGGCCGGCGGCGCGGCCCCGGGCCGGCGGCGTCCGGGGCGCGCTCGTCGCGGGTGCCCTCGTCGTCGTGACGGCGGGGGCGGGCGCGGGGACCGCGGCGCTGTTCCTCGACGGCGGCGACGACGGCGGTGACGGCCGCGGCGGCAACGGGCGTCCGGACACCGCGTCCACCCGTACGGTCACCTCGACCGTGTCCGGCAACGGCAACGGCAACGGCGAGGGCGAGGGACCGCCAGGCTCCCCCGGTACGGGCGCCACCGCCCGCACGCCCCCGGCCGGCTACCGCAAGGTGACCGACCCCGCGGGTTTCACGCTCGCCGTCCCCGAGGGCTACCACCGCTCGGCCGACAACGACCGGGTCTCCTACGTGTCGCCGGACAAGAGCGTCAGGATCGGCGTACGCCAGCAGATCCCCGTGGCGGGCGGGCCGCTCGGCGCGATGCGGCTGGCGCACGCGAACGGCCCGCACGCCCACCCCGGGTACCGCGAGGGCAAGGTCACCCGGACGACCCACAACGGGTGGCCCGCAGCGCTCTGGGAGTTCAAGGCGGACGGGTTCGAGGCGGGCGACGAGGACCGGCACACGTACGAGATCTCCTGGGAGGAGGGCAGCCTGATGTACGACGTGCGGGTCTCCGCGCCGGTCGGCCGGCAGGACGAGGCGAAGCGGCACTTCGACACCGCCCTCGACTCCTTCACCCGCGGTTAGACCACGGGCCGGGAACGCAGGCCGGGAAGGCGGGCCGGGACACGAGCCGGGAACGCAGGCCGGAAACACGAGCCGGCAACACAAGCCCTGATCAGGGGTTATGTGCCAGTGATCGCTGGCACGGTGGTGAGGGGCCGGCGAAAAGGCGTTACCGGCGGGTACCAAAAGGCTCCCAGGAGGCTTACCCTCGCCCTCATGACGGACACGCAGGCCCCCGCGGCCGCCCTCGGTACGAACCCCCGCGCCGCCGCCCCCGCCCATGCGCGCACCGCGGCCGATGTGGTCACTCCCGAGGTGGTCGCACAGCTCACGCGTGATGTGGCCGGCTCCGGCCGCACCGCCAACCACACCCCCTTCACCGGGGAGAAGCTGGCCGACCTGCCCGAGTCCACCCCCGAGGACGTCGCCACCGCCTTCGCGCGGGCGCGCGCCGCCCAGCCCGTCTGGGCCGCCGTACCCGTCCGCCAGCGCGCCGCGGTTCTGCTCCGCTTCCACGACCTCGTCCTGGAGCGCCAGGCCGAGGTCCTCGACCTCGTCCAGCTGGAGACCGGCAAGGCCCGTCTGCACGCGCACGAGGAGGTCCAGGCCGTCGCGATAGCCGCCCGCCACTACGGGCGCAAGGCCGCTTCCTACCTCAAGCCCAGACGGCGCACCGGAGCCGTCCCGGCCCTGACCAAGGTCACCGAACTGCGCCAGCCGCGCGGAGTGGTCGGCCAGATCGCCCCGTGGAACTATCCGCTGGAGCTGTCGGTCGGCGACGCCCTGCCCGCCTTCGTCTCCGGAAACGCCGTCGTGATGAAGCCCGACACCGAGACCGCGCTGACCGCCCTGTGGGCCCGCGACCTCCTCGTCGAGGCCGGTCTGCCCGCCGAGGTCTTCCAGGTGGTCCTCGGCGAGGGCCCGGTCGTCGGCCCCGAGATCGTCAAGCACGCCGACTACGTCTCCTTCACCGGCTCCACCCGCACCGGCCGCGAGGTCGCCCAGGGCGCGGCCGCCCGCCTCATCGGCGTATCCCTCGAACTCGGCGGCAAGAACGCCATGCTGGTCCTGGCCGACGCCGACGTCGAGAAGGCCGCGGCGGGCGCCGTCCGCGCCTGCTTCTCCTCCGCCGGACAGCTGTGCATCTCCATCGAGCGGCTGTACGTCCACGAGTCCGTCGCCGACGACTTCGTCGCCCGGTTCGCCGCCCGTACGAAGGCGATGCGCCTCGGCGCGTCCCTCGCGTACGGCGCCGACATGGGCTCGCTCGTCGGCGAGCGCCAGCTGGAGAACGTCAAGCGCCACGTCGAGGAGGCCGTCGCCAAGGGCGCCACGCTCGTCGCGGGCGGCGTCGCCCGCCCCGACATCGGCCCGCTCTTCTACGAGCCGACCATCCTGGACGGCGTCGAGGCGCCGATGGCGGTGTGCACCGAGGAGACCTTCGGCCCGGTCGTCTCCCTCTACCGCTTCACCGACGAGGACGAGGTCGTCGAGCGGGCCAACGCCACACCGTACGGCCTCAATTCGAGCATATGGACCAAGGACGGCAAGCGCGGCCACGCGATCGCCGCCCGGCTGCGCACCGGCACCGTCAACATCAACGAGGGCTACGCCCCGGCGTACGGCAGCGTCCAGGCGCCGATGGGCGGCATGAAGGAGTCGGGCCTCGGCCGCCGCCACGGCTCCGAGGGCATCCTCAAGTACACCGAGGCCCAGACCGTCGCCCACCAGCGGCTGATCCCGATGGCCCCGTCCTTCGGCATGGACGACGAGAAGTACGCGGCGTTCATGAGCACCAGCCTGAAGGCGCTCAAGACCCTGCGTTTCCGCTGATCCCAGGCTTTTTCGACGAGGAGCGCCCATGTTCCAGGAGAGCTCTGCCCACAGCCAGGAGGCTGCGGACGATTCCGCGTACGACTACGACGTCATCGTGGTCGGATCCGGCTTCGGCGGGTCCGTCTCCGCGCTGCGCCTGACGGAGAAGGGGTACCGGGTCGGCGTCCTGGAAGCGGGCCGCCGCTTCACCCGCGAGACCCTGCCCAAGACCTCCTGGGACATCAAGAACTACCTGTGGGCGCCCGCGCTCGGCCTCTTCGGCATCCAGCGCGTGCACCTCCTCGGAAACGTCATGGTCCTGGCCGGCGCGGGCGTGGGGGGCGGCTCCCTCAACTACGCCAACACGCTGTACGTGCCCCCCGCCCCCTTCTTCCAGGACCGGCAGTGGGCGGACATCACCGACTGGCAGGACGAACTGGCGCCGTACTACGACCAGGCCAAGCGCATGCTCGGGGTGCGCCTGAACCCGACCATGACGCCGTCCGACGAACACCTGAAGGCCGCCGCCGAGACCATGGGGGTGGGGAGCAGCTTCCACCTGGCACCGGTCGGTGTCTTCTACGGCGACGGCGAGGACGCCGACGGCGGTGCGACGGCCGCGCCCGGCACGGAGGTTCCCGACCCCTACTTCGGCGGCGCGGGCCCGTCCCGCACGGCCTGCACCGAGTGCGGCGCGTGCATGACCGGCTGCCGGCTCGGCGCGAAGAACACCCTCAACGAGAACTACCTCCACCTCGCCGAGAAGGCCGGCGCGGTCGTCCACCCGATGACCTCCGTCATCGGCCTCGCCGAGCACCCGGACGGCGGCTACCGCGTCGCCACCGTCCCCACCGACGCCCGCCGCAAGGCCGCGCCCCGCACCCTGCGCGCCCGCCAGGTCGTCGTCGCGGCCGGCACGTACGGCACGCAGACCCTCCTGCACGCCATGAAGGACCGCGGCGAACTCCCCCGCATCTCCTCGAAGCTCGGCGAACTGACCCGCACCAACTCCGAGGCACTCGTCGGCGCCCAGACCACCGACCGCCGCTACCGCGAGAAGCACGGTGCGAAGAACGGCGCGAAGAGGGTCGACTTCACGCGGGGCGTCGCCATCACGTCCTCGGTCCACCCCAACGCCAGCACCCACATCGAGCCGGTCCGCTACGGCAGGGGCTCCAACGCGATGGGCGCGATGTCCATCATCCAGGTGCCGTACGCCGAGAAGTTCCCCCGCGTGCTCGGCTGGCTCGGCCACGCCGCCAGGCACCCGCTCCTGACCGCCCGTTCGCTCTCCAACCACCGCTGGTCGGAGAAGACCATCATCGGCCTCGTCATGCAGTCCCTGGACAACTCCCTGACGACGTACCGCAAACCGCGCGGCATCGGAAAGGGCCTGCTCACCGCCCGCCAGGGGCACGGCGCGCCCAATCCGAAGCAGATCCCCGAGGCGGCGCGCGCCGCGTCGGTCCTCGCCGCGGAGATCAACGGCTTCGCCGGCAGCAACATCGGTGAGCTGATCGGCACTCCGCTGACCGCGCACTTCCTCGGCGGCTGCCCGATCGGCGCCTCCCCCGAGCAGGGTGTCATCGACCCGTACCACCGGCTGTACGGACACCCGGGCATCTCGGTCGTGGACGGCGCCGCGGTCTCCGCCAACCTGGGTGTCAACCCGTCGCTGACGATCACCGCTCAGGCGGAGCGGGCCATGTCGTACTGGCCCAACAAGGGGGAGCCGGACGTGCGCCCGGTGCAGGGCGCGGCGTACGAGCGCCTGGCCGCGGTCGCGCCGAAGGCGCCGGCGGTGCCGGAGGACGCCTTCGGCGCGCTGAAGCTGCCGTTCCTCGGCCTACCGGCGGTCCCGCCCAAGAGCTGAGTGAGCGCTGGCCGGACAGGCAGGCAGGCGAGAGGGCAGGCAAAAGGGGCTGCACCCCCCTCCGAGTGCAGCCCCTCCTGCCGGCTCTACCGGTGTCTCACCGGGTCATTCGGGCCGTTTCCGGCCGTGCGCGGGCCGTCTCAGACCTCGGAACCGGCCTTGCGGCGGCGTACGACGAACATCGCGCCGACGCCGAGTGCGACGGCCGCGCCACCCGCGAGGGCGAACATCGGCATCGCGGACGAGGAACCGGTCTCGGCGAGGCTGCCGGTCACCGGGATCTCCTTGGCGCCGCCCTGCGGCTCCTTGGGGCTGACCACGGGCTTCTCGACGGGCGGCTCGACCGGCGTGGGCCTGCCCGGGTTCTCGTTGTCGGCGCCCGGTGCGAGGACGCTGAACTCCCAGAAGCCGAGCGCCTGGCGGTAGCACTCCTCCTCGGAGTCGAGGTACGCGCCGAGGCCGAGGGCGAAGCTGTCGCCGGACGGAGCCTTCGCGTCGATGTTCACGCGCAGCTGGATGTCGACGACGTCCTTCGCGCCGAGCTCCGTCTTGCCCATGAACTCCTCGTCCTGGAGCGACTTCCAGGTCTTGGTGCCCTGCTCGAGGTACTGGAGCTGCAGGTGGTTGCTCAGCCAGTCGCTCTCGTTCTCGCTGTCCGGGTAGTTGTCCACGAAGGCGATCCAGCGGACCTCACCGAGCGCCTCGTCCGTGATGTTGGAGGCGGTCATCCGGAAGGTGTGCCAGCCGCTGCCCGCGACGATCTTGCCGGGCAGGCCGTTGATGTCCAGCCGGAGGGCGGACTCGGCGTCGATCAGGTCCCCGTCCTCGTCGACGACCGGCTCGCAGGCATCGAACTCGTCCCCGGGGTCCGTCGTCGGGTCCTCGTCGGGCCTGGTGCCCGGCTCGTCCTCGGGGTCGGTCCCGTCGGCCGGGTCCTCGTCCGTGCCCGGGTCGTCCTCGGGGTCGGTCCCGCCGGCCGGGTCCTCCTCGTCCTCCGGGTCGGCGTCCGGGTCGGTGTCACCGGCCGGGTCCTTCCCGGTCCCGGTCCCGGTCTCGCCCTCGGTGCCGCCCTCCGGGTCCGTGGCCGGGCCGGGCTGCGGGTTCTCGGCGTCGTCCGGGCCGGGCTCGCCGGCCGGGCCGGGCTCCGGAGTCTCGGTGTCGTCCGCGCCGGACCCGTCCGTCTCGTCCGGGTCGGTCGCCTCGCCGGGGCCGGCCGCCTCGTCCGGACCGGCCGCCTCGTCCGGATCGGTCGTCGTGGCCGTCTCGGTCTGCGTCGTGGCGGCGGGGTCACCCTCGGCGTGCGCGGCCGGCGCGGCCAGGAAAGCGGCAGGAGCTATGACGGCCGTCGCGGCCGCAAGCGCCATGGCGCGGCGAAGCTTCATGTAGACCTCAGGAAGTCCGGCGCACCGCGTGATGGCGGTACGAGATGTGAGGGCCGCCGTGGGTGTGGGGGTGTACGGGTGGCCGTTGGTTCGCAGGGATGACCTGTGGGCGGCGTAAAGGGTTGCCCGGAATCTCACGGGTTCCTCGTGTGATGTGCGCCACAACAGCTGTCCGCCGACGCGGGGCGAAGGGCCCTGCGGACCGCAGTCCGCAGGGCCCGGGCCGTCAGCACCGGCGTCAGGGCGGCGTCGGTGCTGGGGAGCGGCGCCGGGGGGTACGCCGCCGGCTCGTGCGATGGAGGGGGCGAGCGAATGGTGTGGACCAGTGGCAGCGGCCGTTCGAGGTGCGGGCTGCCTTTGCGTCGTGGGGGATCGGTCGCGGCGCGCGCAACGGTTTCGACGACATCCCGGGACCGGACCACGGGGCGCGCCGCCTGTGGGGCGCGCCGCCTGTGGGACACGCAGCCTGTGGGGCGCGCCGCCTGTGGGACACGCAGCCTGTGGGACGTGCTGACCATGGGACGTGCTGACCGTGGAACGCGGCCGGCCGGTTCCGGGCGTCCCCGGAACCGACCGCCTCGGGTGACCGGGCTGCTGTCCCCTGCCGACCGGTCACGCGCGCCGGGACGAGGTCCCACGGCGTACACGCGGTACGTCGCACGCCCCGGCGGAGCCACGCGTGGTTCTTTCCTGCGTGCCCGCCCCTGGCCGGCGCGGACACCGGGACCAACGAAGCCCTGCGGGGCCCGGTCACGCGCCGTACGGGTGAGGGCGTGCCCGAACTCAGATACGGCCCCGGCACAGTTCCAGCATCGTCATCGCGAGCGCGGTGCCGGGCTTTCCGAGGGCGTCCCTGTAGTGGGCGAGGACCTCCATCTCGCGGGAGAGGTTCACACGGCGCCCGCCCGAGGTGATGCGGGCCTCCTGGATGACGGCCGACACGGCCATCCGTTCCTGGATCAGACCGATGATCCTGTCGTCGAGCGCGTCGATGCGCTCCCGGGCGTTGCCGATGAGGTCCGCGGCCTCGTCGGTGCGGGCGCCGGTCTTCTCCGTGGCGGTGACACCGGGGGCGGGCGCGGGGGCGGTGGCGGTGGTGCTCATGTCCGTATCTCCTGAACCTGGAAGGGGAAGGGGTACGGCGTCCTGGGCGGCGACCGGGTCCGGAAACGACAGAGCGCCCCGGGCCTTGTCGGCCCGGGGCGCCTGTGAAGTCGCTTGTCAGTAGCTCAAGCAGCTCGACCATGGCACCGGTCGGACCGGGTGCCATAGGTAAAGAGGAAGCTCAGCTGCTGGTGCATGGGGCCAGTATGGCCTGCCGTCGGCGGGCGGCCGACGCCGGGTTCGTATGGTGAGACAAGGGGAATGTCTCGTCCCCGGTAGAATTGACAGTCCCGACACCCTTCACCGCCGGAAGGCCGCCCCCGTGCCAGCAGTGCCCCCCGCCGCCCCCGACGCCGTCCTCGTTGTCGACTTCGGCGCGCAGTACGCCCAGCTCATCGCCCGCCGTGTCCGTGAGGCCCGGGTCTACAGCGAGATCGTCCCCAGCACCATGCCGGTGGCGGAGATGCTGGCCAAGAACCCCAAGGCGATCATCCTTTCCGGCGGCCCGTCCTCCGTGTACGCCGAGGGCGCCCCGACCATAGACCGCGAGATCTTCGAGGCGGGCGTCCCCGTCTTCGGCATGTGCTACGGCTTCCAGCTGATGGCCACGACGCTCGGCGGCACCGTCGACGACAACGGCGCGCGCGAGTACGGGCGTACCCCTCTGGCCGTCACCAAGGCCGGCTCCACGCTCTTCGAGGGCACCCCCGCCGAGCAGTCGGTGTGGATGTCGCACGGCGACGCCTGCTCGGTCGCGCCCGAGGGCTTCAGCGTCACCGCGTCCACGGACGTCGTGCCGGTCGCCGCCTTCGAGAACGACGAGAAGAAGCTGTACGGCGTCCAGTACCACCCCGAGGTGATGCACTCCACGCACGGCCAGCAGGTCCTGGAGCACTTCCTCTACCGGGGCGCGGGCATCGACCCCGACTGGACCACGACCAACGTCGTCGAGGAGCAGATCGCCGCGATCCGCGCGCAGGTCGGCACCAAGCGCGCCATCTGCGGCCTGTCCGGCGGCGTGGACTCCGCGGTCGCGGCGGCGCTCGTGCAGAAGGCCATCGGCGATCAGCTGACCTGCGTGTACGTCGACCACGGCCTGATGCGCAAGGGCGAGACCGAGCAGGTCGAGAAGGACTTCGTCGCGGCCACCGGCGTGCAGCTGAAGGTCGTCGACGCGCAGGAGCGCTTCCTGAACGCCCTCGCCGGGGTCTCCGACCCCGAGGAGAAGCGGAAGATCATCGGCCGCGAGTTCATCCGCGTCTTCGAGCAGGCCCAGGCGGAGATCGTCGCCGAGGCCGGCGCGGAGGGTGAGGACGTCGCGTTCCTCGTGCAGGGCACGCTCTACCCGGACGTCGTCGAGTCCGGCGGCGGCACCGGCACCGCGAACATCAAGTCCCACCACAACGTGGGCGGCCTCCCCGACGACATCGAGTTCGAGCTCGTCGAGCCGCTGCGCCAGCTGTTCAAGGACGAGGTCCGGATGGTCGGCCAGGAGCTCGGCCTCCCGGAGGAGATCGTCCAGCGCCAGCCGTTCCCCGGCCCCGGCCTCGGCATCCGCATCGTCGGCGAGGTCACCAAGGAGCGCCTGGACCTGCTGCGCGACGCCGACGCGATCGCCCGCGAGGAGCTGACTGCGGCCGGTCTGGACCGCGACATCTGGCAGTGCCCGGTGGTGCTGCTCGCGGACGTACGGTCCGTGGGCGTCCAGGGCGACGGCCGGACGTACGGCCACCCGATCGTGCTGCGCCCGGTCTCGTCCGAGGACGCGATGACGGCGGACTGGACGCGGATGCCGTACGACGTCCTGGCGAAGATCTCCACCCGCATCACCAACGAGGTGGCGGATGTGAACCGCGTGGTGCTCGACGTGACGAGCAAGCCGCCGGGGACGATCGAGTGGGAGTGACCCCCGCTCAGCATGTTCGAGGTCAACGCCGTCGCCGTCGCTCATTCGTTTGGGCGGCGGCGTCGGCGTTCCCGGTGGGTACGCTGATTTCGCACGCGAGACTCCGTCGCATGGGAGCAACCATGAGCGCCGCACCTGAGTACGAGCTCGAAGAGCAGAAGTACCTGTGGCCGATCCCGCCCGAGGGCGGCTGGACGGCGGACGATCTCGACCGGATCCCGGGCCTCCCGCCGCACACCGAGCTGATCGACGGAAGCCTCGTGTTCATGAGTCCGCAGACGGCGTTTCACGCGCGGACGATGCGCCTGCTGGAGAACGCCCTCTGGGAGCAGGCCCCGGACCATCTGGACGTCATCCGGGAAATGACGATCAAGCTGGACAGGCGGAATCGCCCCGAGCCCGACGTGCTGGTGTTTTCAACGAAGGCGAACACGGGGCCGGAGCAGACCTGGTTCAGGCCCGAGGACGTCGTCCTGGCCGTCGAGGTCGTATCGCCGGACTCCGAGGACCGAGACCGCGAGGTCAAGCCCCGCAAGTACGCCGCGGCCGGTGTCAAGTGCTTCTGGCGGGTCGAGGAGAGCGACGGCCTGCCCGTTGTCTACACCTACGAGCTGGATCCTGCGACCCGCTCCTACGTGCCGACCGGTCTCCAGAGGGAGAACCTGTCGGTGGAGTACCCCTTCGTCATCGCGATCGACCTCACCGCGATCAACCGACGGCCCGGGGCGCACTGAGCACACGCCACCAGCCCGGGCCGGCGTCGGCCGCGGCGCGCGAGCCGTCCCGCGTACGGCACAATTCCCTTACCGGGGAAGGAAGTTCCCTCCAGCGGGTTGGTTCGAAAGGGCGGCATCTTCCGTGGCTGTGCAAGAGGCGATGCAGAACACGCACAGTGGCGGTTGTACGTGCGGCGACTGCCCGCACGGCGCCCGCGAGGGCCACCGGCGCGCGGTGGCGGAATTCCTCGCCAAGCGGGACGGTCTGGCCGCGGGGCAGGGTCTGCCCGCCGCCGTCGCGCACTCCGCCGGCGCCTCGCGCCAGTGGGTGTCGGACGAGCTGACCCAGTCGGCCCGCGCGGTCGCCGAGCGCAGCCGCGAGGCGGGCGAGGCGTGGCTGCGGCGGGTGTGGCTCGGCACGCTGTGCGTGGTGTGGGGCGGGGTCCTCGTACTCGTCCTCACACAGGCCTTCACCGCCATCGGCGCCGGATGGACCACGGCCCGCACCGCGGGGCTCCTCGCCGCGCTCGTCACCGCCGCGCTGCTGACCGGCGCGGCGCGCGTGCACCGGACGCGCGGCGGGCTCCTCGCGCCCCTCATCGGCGAGGACAACCGGCTGTCGACCTCGCGCGCCGTCGCCGCGAGCTGGGTGCTGCTCATCGTCTTCTCGGTGCTGGTGATCGCGATCCAGCTGGCCGGCGCCTCCGACCACGCCGGCCGCGACACGCTCATCGCCGGTCTCGAACTCGCCCGTGGTGTCGGCATGCTGACCGTCCTCGCGCTGACCTGCGCGATCGCCGTCCTCGTACGCCATGTGGTGACCGTGCGCGTGCTCACCCGGCGCCTCCAGAAGGTACGGGCCGACCGGCCCCGCGCCGCCGACCTGCTCACCGACGACTCGGGCCGCGGCAGCTTCTCCGACATCCAGTACGTCCTGGTGAGCGCGGCCGCGCTGGTCTTCGCGGCGGTACGTCTCGCCCGGCGGCCCGAGCAGCTGCCCGACCTGCCGTGGGGCCTGGCCCTGCTGGTGGCGGTCTCGGCGGCGACGTACTTCGCGGGCAAGTACGCGGAGGGCGGGCGCCCGGTGGTCCTGTCGGTCGTACGGACCAGGGAGGCGGGCGATCTGGACGCGCCCATCCGTACCGGCGACGACATCGAGATCCGCGGCGCGGGCTTCGTGCCGCCGGGCGCGGGGACCCCCGACCGGCTGGCCCGGATGGTCGTACGGATCGGAACGGTGCACGTCCACGTGCCGCTGATCCCGGTGACCGGCGGCTTCGCCAATCCGACGGACACGGTCCTGACCGTGCCCGTGCCGGTGGAGGTCGAGCCGGGCCGGGTCGAGGTGCAGGTCGTGACGGCGGCGGGCACGGAGACCGAGCCGGTGACGATCGACGTCACGGACTGAGCGGGGGCCGGCAGGGCGCGGGGAGAGTGCCCGCGGGCGGCTGTTTGAGCCCGGTCACCACCGCACGCGTATCCCTCTTCGAGCAGCGCGGGAAGAATCGTGCTCGCGCCGCACGGGCGCTTCGGAGAGGCGGGACCAGACCATGACCCACGGGTATCGGACCGACGGCGGCACGACCGGCACGGGGCGGGGCGACGGGCCGCGCGGGCGCGGCGGCCTGCGGGCCACGGCGAGCCGCTACGCGCTGCTGCCCCTGCGGATCTTCCTCGGCGTCACCTTCGTCTACGCCGGGCTCGACAAGCTGACGGACAGCCGGTTCATGTCGGCGGCCGGCACCGGGTCGATCGGCGACATGATGCGCGCCGTACGCGACAGCTCGGCCGTCCCCGCCCTCGTCGACCTCGCCCTCAAGAACCCCGAGGGCTTCGGCCGCACCATCGCCGTCGGTGAACTCGCCGTCGGCGTCGCCACCTTGATCGGGCTGCTCGCACGGCCGGCCGCGCTGGGCGGGGCGCTGATCTCGCTGAGCCTGTGGCTGACCGTGAGCTGGCAGACCGATCCGTACTACTACGGGAACGACCTGGTCTACCTCGTGGCCTGGCTGCCGCTGGTGCTCGCGGGCGCCGCGTTCTTCTCCGTCGACGCCGCCCTGGCGGCGCGCCGGCGCACGCTGTAGGCCACCCAGCTCGCCGTGCCCGCGACCAGCAGTCCGAGGCACAGTGCCGGGAGCGCCAGGTAGGAGGGGACGTGCCAGAGGCCGCCGGCGTCACCCGCGTACGCGACGGCCGTGCCCAGCAGGACGAGACCGGTGATCAGCTTGCCGGGCTTGAACTCGTGCCGGAAACGGGACGGGCGGCGACGCCGGGGGCCGGTCTCTGTCCGCGTGTGCGTGGGTGTCCGCGTGTGCGCCTCACTTCGCCGCACGGGTCACCTCCATCTGTCCGACGCCGACTTCCAGACGCAGATCGAGCGTCCCGGCGGGCTCGCTGTCCTGCGGCGGCTTCAGCGTCTGCTGCCGGTCGTGGTCCGTCCGGACGTGGAGGCCCTGCCGCGTCTGCCCCGGCAGCCGGAGGCCGCCGGCGCCCAGCTCCGTGCGGAGTTCCACCGTCGCGTCCTTCGGTACGACGACCTTGAGCAGCCCGGCGCCGACCTCCGCCCGGGTGGCCACCGACGAGCCCGCGGGGACGCGCACACCGCTGAGGTCGAGCGTGCCCACGCCCGATCCGAGCTCGTATCCCGGCCGCACGGCCGAGACCGACGCGGGGGTCCAGTCCGTACGCGTCCAGTCCGTGGAGACCTGCTTCGGCAGCGCGGCGGACCCGGCCAGCAACAGCGCCGTGATCACGGCGAGGAAGACCGAGCCGACGCTCGTACGCCCGCGGAAGGCGCTGACCGCGATGCCGAGCCCGAAGACGCCGATCGCACAGGACAGGCCGGTCTGGAGGCTCGTGCCGAGCGGCCGCGTGTCCCACGTCAGACCGGTGCCGAGCCCGGCCGCCACCACGGCCAGCAGGAACACCCGGCCGCCGATGCCGCGCGGACCGTGCGTCGCCGGGTCGCGCCGCTGCCGCGGGGGGCCGCCGGGGGTGTCGGCCCGGTCCCGGCCCCGGTCCGGCTCCGTGTCCTCGGCCGTATCCTCGGGCCCCCACAGATAGCCGGCGGCGACCGGGCCCGTGGTGCCGTCCTTGACGATGGGGTCCCGCCACCAGGAGGGCGCGCCGGGCACGGGCGGCGCCTGCGTCTCGGGCGGCGCGACCGCCGCCACCTGCGCGGCCACCGGATCGAGCGGGCCGGCCGTGGGATCGGCGAGACGGCGGCGCCGGGACCAGTAACCGGTGCCGGCGAGGGCGATCGAGAGCATGACGGCGAAGCCGAGGACGGAGCCGTTGTTCAGCATCGAGAGGAAGAGGCCGCAGCCGGTGAGGGCGAAGAGCACGGCGATGAGGGTGGCGCCGTCGACCCGGCCCGTGAGCAGCCGGCGGGCCTCGTTCTCGTCCTCGCCGTCGAGGGGGACGACGAGCCACGCGAAGCCGTAGAAGATCAGGCCGATGCCGCCGGTGACGGTCAGGACGCCGAGGCCGATCCGGAAGATCACCGGGTCGACGTCGAAGTGCCGGCCGAGCCCGCCGCACACGCCGCCCACCAGCTTGTGCCGCTTGCTGCGGCACAGCGGGGGCTGCGGCGACGGCTCCTCGGCGGCTCCCCGGGGAGCGGCGGTGTCGTACGGCTGTGTCATACGTCCATGGTGCGGGGCGTTCCGGCGCCGCTCCACCCGCGCCGACCCTGGACGATCCCTGATTTCCGCCCCTGGCGCCCCGGAGGTCAGGGGCACGTAGGGGGCCGACCCTGATGCCCGTCCCCGCCCGCACGTGTGACCATCGGGGCATGCCAGTCGCCACGCCCCGCCGAGCCGCGGGCTCCCACGCCCCCGAGCCGGAGGAGCCGCAGCCGCGCAAGCTCTACCGCAGCGCCGAGGGGCGGATGCTCGGAGGCGTCGCGCGCGGGCTCGCCGGGCATCTCGGGGTGCCGGTCGTATGGGTACGGATCGTCTTCCTCGTCCTCTTCCTGGCGGACGGCATGGGCGCGCTGCTGTACGCCGTCTTCTGGTTCGTGGTGCCGCTCGGCGTGGGCGGCGTGGGCGGAGGCACGGGCGCGCCGCGCTCGGCCTTCGAGACCGCGCCCGACGGGCGCCGCAGGCTCCGCAAGCCCGACAAGGGCCAGGTCTTCGCGCTCTGCGCGCTGCTCGTCGGCGCCGGCACCTTCGTCAGCAGCGTCGAAGTCGGCGGCCAGGCCGGGCGGTACGTCTGGCCCGCGCTGCTGATCAGCCTGGGCGTCGTCCTCGTGTGGCGCCAGGCCGACAACGCGCGCCGCGCCCACTGGACGGGGACCGGCCGCCGTCGCCGGATGCTGCAACTCGCGCGCGGCATGGCGGGGGTCGCACTGGTCGGCGTGGGCCTGACCGCGTTCCTGGTGGTACGGGGATCCGCCGCGCAGCTCGGCAGCGTACTGACGGCGGCGCTCGCGGTCGTCGCCGGCATCGCGCTCCTCGCGGGCCCCTGGCTGGTCCGGATGACCCAGGACCTGTCCGAGGAGCGCCTGATGCGCATCCGCGCCCAGGAACGCGCCGAAGTCGCGGCCCACGTCCACGACTCGGTCCTCCACACCCTGACCCTGATCCAGCGCAACGCGCAGGACGCGGGGGAGGTGCGGCGCCTCGCCCGCGCCCAGGAGCGGGAACTGCGCAACTGGCTCTACAAGCCGGAGGGCAACGGCAAGGACGAGTCGCAGGAGCCCGACACCCTGGCCGAGGCGGTCAAGCGCACGGCGGCCGAGGTCGAGGACAAGCACGGCGTGCCGCTGGAGGTCGTGGTCGTCGGCGACTGCCCGCTCGACGACGGACTGACCGCGCAGATGCAGGCCGCGCGCGAGGCGATGGTGAACGCCGCCAAGTACGGTGGCGAGGGCGGGGCGGTGCAGGTCTACGCGGAGGTCGAGGGCCGGACGGTCTTCGTGTCCGTACGGGACCGGGGACCCGGGTTCGACCTGGACGCGGTGCCGGACGACCGGATGGGCGTACGGGAGTCGATCATCGGGCGGATGCAGCGCAACGGCGGCACGGCGAGGCTGCGTTCCGCGCCCGACGGGGGCACGGAAGTCGAGCTTGAGATGGAGAGGGCGGCGGACGCATGACGGAGGACAGGCGTGTACGGGTGGTGCTGGTGGACGACCACCGGATGTTCCGTACGGGAGTGCGGGCGGAGATCGGGCAGACCGGGGCGACCGGCGTCGAGGTGGTCGGCGAGGCCGCCGACGTCGACCAGGCGGTCACGGTCATCACGGCGACCCGCCCCGAGGTGGTCCTGCTCGACGTCCACCTGCCGGGCGGCGGCGGCGTCGAGGTCCTGCGCCGCTGCGCGCCGCTGATGCAGGCGGCGGAGAACCCGGTGCGGTTCCTGGCCCTGTCGGTGTCGGACGCGGCGGAGGACGTGATCGGCGTGATCCGGGGCGGCGCGCGGGGGTACGTGACGAAGACGATCACCGGCACCGACCTCGTCGACTCGGTCTTCCGGGTGCAGGACGGCGACGCCGTGTTCTCGCCCCGGCTGGCGGGCTTCGTGCTCGACGCGTTCGCGTCGACGGACGCGCCGCCGGTCGACGAGGACCTGGACCGCCTCACCCAGCGCGAACGCGAGGTGCTGCGGCTGATCGCGCGGGGTTACGCGTACAAGGAGATCGCGAAGCAGCTCTTCATCTCGGTCAAGACGGTCGAGAGCCACGTGTCCGCGGTCCTGCGCAAGCTCCAGCTCTCCAACCGGCACGAGCTGACGCGCTGGGCGACGGCACGCCGGCTGGTGTGAGGCCGGTGACCGGCCACCGGTCACCGGTGTGAGATGCGTCCTTTGCCAATCCCTTGTCAATCCCCTTGCGCCGCAGGGATATTGATCCTCCTCTGGTGACGCCGCACCGACGTGGCGCCGGACGCGGGAGGAAGCGGACTGATGCCGCGGGACTGGGCAGGGGAGTCGGAGCGCGACCGGTCGGTGCAGACGTACGTCGAGTCGCTGATCCTCCCCGGGGACGGCGGCCGGAGCCGTACGGCGGCCGGGAACCAGCCCGTCACCCTGACGCTCGGCCCGCGGGGCAGCGGCAAGACCACCCTGCTGCGGGCCCTCGCCGCGTGGGCGGAGACGACGCCGGTGGTCCTGCTCGACCTCGCCGAACTCTCACGGCAGGAGAAGCGGCCCGTCGACGTGCTGAGCGCCGTGGCGTTCGGCCTGGAGCCCCGCAAGAAGCACGTGCCGCGCATCTCCTTCCGCGCCTTCCGGCCGGTGTGCACCGCCCTCGCCGTCGAGGTGACCCCCGAGAACCGGGCCGGCGCCCGGCGCCGGATGGCACAGGCGCTGGCGGGCCCCCCGTCCCAGTGGCTGGCGGACGTCAACCAGGTGGCGCAGATCGCCGCCTCGATGGTGGGCCTGCCGTCCGCGGTGACCGCCGCACTCCAGTTGCTGCCGCTGGGCGAGCGGGGCTGGACGCGCGGCCGCCTCCACCGGCGGCTCTCGGGCATCCGGCGGGCCACCGCCATCACGTCGGCCCTGGACTTCCTGATCGAGCTGAACCTCGCCTACAACGGCGGGGCCGGTGAGGACCGCAGGCGCACGGAACGCGTCGTCTGCGAGGTCTTCCTCCGCGATCTGCGGCAGTGCTACGCCAGGAAGCACTGGGCCGTACGGTGCCTGCTGCTGCTGGACAACGCCGACAACCCGCTCGGCGGCGAGGTGCTGCGGCTGCTCCTGGAGGAGCGGCAGCCGGACGCCCCCGACCCGCTGGTGGTCCTCGCCATGGCCGGCAGCTACCCGGAGCGGCTCCAGGACGTCGCGTTCGGCTGGCAGCACGCGGGCGGCGGCAGCCCCGGCGAATGGGCCGCCGGCACGGCCTTCGACCCGCGGTGCGTCACCGACGGACTGCGGGTGGGCCGGCTGCGCGACCTGACCAGGAACGAAGTGGAACGCCAGGCCGAGGAGATACTGCGGACGGCGGCGGCGCCCGCGCCCCGGGGCGACGCGGGACTGCGCTGGCTCGGCTGGGCGGTGTACGAACTCACCCGCGGCCAGCCCGAGGGCACCGCCCGCGTCCTCGCCAAGCTCCTCGAATTCGAGCGCACGGTGGCGTGGGAGGAGCGGCTGCGGCAGACCCTCGAACCGTCGGGCGGCGTCGTGCGCGAGCTGCTGAACAGACTCCTGCCGATCGACCCGCCGGAGGGCTTGCGCCAGGCACTGATCAGAGCGGCCGCGGCCCCCGACCTCGCGCAGGCGCTCGCCACCCGCGCGTTACGGGACGAAGCCGCGGACCATCTGCGCACGGAGTTCCGCTCCTTCTGCCGGGACGGGCTGCGCACCATGCACATCGGCACCGGCGACGAGCACGCCGACGGCCGCCCCGAGACCCCGCACCCGCTGCTGCGCCGCCTGCTGCTCGGCGCGCTCGACGACCCGGACGCGGTGCACACCGCGCTGCGGGCGGAGGCCCTGGGCCGGGACGACCCGCGCCAGGCGGCGTACCACGCGCTGGCCTGCGGCGACCTGCCCGCGGCGGCGGCGTACCTGGACGGGATCTTCGAGCAGGTGCGGCCCGAGAAGTGGTGCGGGGAACTGTGCCGGCTGCGCAGGGCCCCGCTGCCCGCCCACGTCGGCGGCGGCGCCGGCATCACACCGTGGCGCAGGTACGAATCCCTCGTGCACCACCTCGGCGACGCCGCCGTCGGCCCCCGCCTGCGCACCATCACCCGGCTGCTCGCCGCCAGCTGGCTCGGCCCGGAACCGGTGCCCGACCCCGCCACCGACCTGGTCGGCGACCCGTACCGCGAACCGCTCGGCGATCCGTACGCCTCGCTCTACGCGGAGATCAACGCGCGCTTCCACACCCTGGCCACCGCCCACACGGAACACGTCGCCTGGACGGCCGTGCTGCTGGACAAGGCGGGACAGTACGACAAGGAGCCCTGGCGATGAACCCGACGCGGCCGACCGTCACACCCCCCAGGCCCCCGCTCAACCGGGTCCTGTGGTCCGTCGTGGCGCTGGTCGTGCTGGCGGCGCTGGCCTACGGGGGCGTATGGCTGGCCGAGGAGGCCGGGCAGTGCGCCGACGACGTCGACAAGGCCGACGGAGGCGAGTGCGTCGGCGTGACGGGCATGACCGACGACCCGTACGCCTTCCCCGGCCTGCGGGACATCAGCGAGAAGATCCGCGCGGAGAACCGCCGGATCGAGAAGACCGGCGAGAAGTCGGTGGCGGTCGCCTACCTGGAGCCGATGTCCGGCGGCGCCGACGACCGCGGCCCGGAGGGCACGCGCCAGGCGGTCACGGGCGCGCACATCGCCCAGCTGCGGCTCAACGCCGAGCGCGGCACCCTCCCCCGCATCCGCCTGCTGCTGGCCAACACCGGCCGCCACGACGCGCACGCGGACCAGGTGGTCGGCCGGCTCCTCGAGTTGAAGGACGAGCAACGGCTGGTGGCGGTCGCGGGCATCGGCCAGAGCAACGCGCACACGGCCGAGGCGGTGAAGAGGCTGCGGGAAGCGGGGGTGCCGACCGTCGGCGCGACGGTCGCCGCCGACGAGCTGAGCTCCCGCGAGAAGCCGGGGTTCTTCCGGGTGTCCTTCCCCGCCAGGGACCAGGCGTCCGCGGCGGTCCGCTACTTCAAGCGGCAGCAGGACAAGCACGCCGGATCGGGCTCGGACCCGGAATCCGGCTACCGGGTCCAGGTGGTCAGGAACACCACGGAGGGCGACATCTACAACGCCTCCCTCTACAACGGCTTCAAGGCGGCCGCCGACCGCCAGGGCCTGGAGGTGGACCCGGAAGTCGTCCCCTTCAGCACCGGCCCGGCCTCGCAGGGAGAGGGCAACGCCCTGCGCGTGGTCGCGGAGAAGATCTGCGGTACGGGCCCGCCGCCGGACGCGGTGTACTTCGCCGGCCGGGGCCGGGAGCTGCGCAGCTTCATCGAGGCCGCCGGGGAGAACCGGCGCAGCTGCCCCGTGACCGTCCTCTCCGGCTCCAGCGCGGTGGGCGTGTACTTCGACACCAGCACCCAGGAGCGCGAGGAGGAACTGGCGGAGCTGGGCAGGCGCTGGGAAGCCGGCGGCCTGAAGGTCTACTACACGGCGTACACCCACCCCGAAGCGGCGGCGGACCTCTACGGCGGCCGGGAACGCGGACCGTACGCCGACTTCGAGCGCCACTACCTGGAGGTGCGCGGCGGCAGCGTGGACGCGCTGGCCAACGGCCAGGCGATGGTCGGGCACGACGCGGTGTACACGGTCGGCATCGCCGCCCGCCGGGCCGTCGACAGCTACGGCCCGGAACACGTCACCGCGGCGACGGTCCACGAACTGCTGGGCCAGACCAACGGCTCGTTCCGGGTGCGCGGCGCCAGCGGCGAAATAGCGTTCGACCCGGACACCGGCGAGCTGACCGACCGGCCGATGGCCCTGGTGGAGCTGGGCCCGCCGGGGGAGCGGGGCAGCAAGGACAGGGGGCGGTACCGGTACGTCGAACCGCTGAAGCCGTGAGGCGCCCTCAGCTGTTCCCTGCGTTCCCCAGCGCGTCGCGCGCGTCCATCAGGGCGAAGCCGAGCAGATTCAGCCCGCGCCAGGTGGTGGGGGTCGCGGCGCGTTCGTCGTCGGCCGCCAGGCCGATGCCCCAGATCCGGTCCCGCGGGCTGGCTTCGACCAGGACGCGGTTGCGGGTGCCCAGGAGGTACGCGCGCAAGTCGTCGTGCTGTCCGAACTTGGCGATGTTGCCGCGTACGACGATTGCGTACCGGTGCTCGCGCCAGAGCACCTCGTCGAAGCCGGCGATCCGACGCCCCAGGGACTTCGCCTCGGCGGGGTGCTCGGCGTCGAGGATCTCGGCGGCGGTGCCGGGGTCGTCGAAGAGCCACGCCTTGTGCGCCATCATGTAGTGCTCGGCGGAGCGGTAGGTGCGGCCGTCCTCGGTGAACTCGACGGGCCACCACTGGCTGAGGCAGCCGGGCCCGGCGGCGGCGCCGGGAGTGGGCCGGTGGCCCCAGAAGCAGAGGTAGCGCAGACGGGTACCGGCGGTGTGTTCTGCGACGACGGCCTCCCCGACGGACTTGGGGAGAAGAGGTACGCGGGGATCGTTCGGCATGGGCGCACCGTTACACACCGGTGTCGGCCGCCTCAAGGCAATTGACCTCGAACCACACCGTCTTGCCGACCCCGCACTCCCGTGGCGCGGCCCCCCACCGCCCGGCGAGCGCCGCGACCAGTGCGAGCCCGCGCCCCGTCTCGTCGTCCGGCGCCGCGTCGCGCGGATGCGGGAGGACGACGCAGGCGTCCGACACCTCGACACGCAGGACGTCGTCCCGTACCGCGCACCGCACCCGGATCTCCCGGCCGGGCGCGCAGCCCGCATGGCGCAGGGAGTTCGTCACGAGCTCGCTGAGGAGGAGTACGGCGGTCTCGGCGACGGCGTCGGGCACCTTCCACCCCCGCGCCTGCTCGGCGAGGAGGGCGCGGGCACGGCGGACGCTGCGGGGGTGGCGGCGGAAATGCCACTCGATGGGGTCGTTCATGGCTCATACGGTGCAGAGGTGGGAATAGCCTGCTGAAGTAACGGCTCGCGTACAGAGGGTGGTTGTACCCATGGCGAATCCCGAACCGCCGATGGCGTGGCGGTACTGCGGCAACCAGATCAAGCGGTGGCGTGAGCGGGCGGGAGTGACGCGGGAGGCGCTGGCCGAGGAGGCCAGTTGCAGCTACGAGTACGTGAAGTCGATGGAGACGGGGCGGCGCAAGCCGACGCTGCATCTGTTGCAGGTGGCGGACGGGCTGTGCGGGGCGGGTGGGTTGCTGATCGCGGCGCGGGAGTATCTCGTACCGGAAAAGTTCCCGTCGTACTCACAGGACTACATGCGGTACGAGGCCGAGGCGCCCATCATCAGTTGGTACGAGCCGCTGCTCATGCCGGGTCTGTTGCAGACGGAAGAGACGGCGCGAGCCCTATTCAATGAGCACTTGCCTCCGCTGGACGACGAGACGATCGATGTGCGCGTTAGGGCGCGGCTGGAGCGCCAGCACTTGCTGGACAAGCAGACCAAGTCTTTCAACTTTGTGCTCAGCGAAGTAATTCTGCGCTACCCGGTCGGTACTGAGGCAGAGCACGCGCGTCAACTGACTCGTCTGCTGGAGCTGGGGGAACGGCGCAATGTGGCTATCCAAGTCTTGCCGTTCAAGGGTGCGCACCCTGGGCTGCTTGGTCCTTTTGTCCTGCTGGAAACGCCAGATCACGGCCGTCTCGCCTACGAAGAGGGGCAGACGACCGGCGTGCTGTACTCCGACCCGGAAAAGATCAGGGTCGTCACCCAGCGCCATGCCATGATCCTCCGGCAGGCTCTCAGTATGGAGGAGTCGGCACGCTTTATGAGGAAGTTGACGGAGGCGCTATGAGCACCGGACTGACCTGGTTCAAGTCGAGCTACAGCAACAGCGAAGGTGGCGCCTGCATCGAGGTCGCCGTGGCCTGGCGGAAGTCGACGTACAGCGGCACTGAAGGCGGCAACTGCGTAGAGGTAGCCACCTGCCCCGACACCGTCCACGTCCGTGACTCGAAGCTCAAGGACGGCCCCGAACTCACCCTCCCCGCCCCCTCCTGGGCTCAATTCGTCGCGTACGCAACGCGCGGCTGAGCTTCGAGATTCGGGCGGCGAGACCCGAGCGTCCTTTTCAAGGAATGGGTGGTGGGCTATGCCCACCCACCCTCCCAACTACCGCGTCGCGCCCGCGAGGTGACTTTTCGTGATCGGCTTGCCACGCGGCGTGTCTTCCCTCTAGCGTTCGCAGCAACAAACGACCCCGACCGGTGTTAGCAGCACCGAGCCGGGGTCTGACCTTCAAGATCGAAACGAGCGATCTCTTGGCTGCCGACGATTTTAGTCCTGCCCTGCGCCCGTCCGCACACCCCCAGGCCAGTCCGGGGTACGGGAAACGTTGCGCGCCCGGCCAACCCCCGCGCCGCAAGGGGGACTTCACCGACCTCCCGGCCCGGGAGGCGTATCTCGCGTCGTACATCGACCGGTTGCCGGAAGGTGCCGCGATTGACGTGAAGACCCTCGCCAAGGAGCAGCCCCTCTACGGCCAGCAGGCCGTGCGCTCCGCGCTGCGCGAGCTGTCCCGCGTCGGTCACCTGCGGCGCTTCAAGGAGAAGGTGGGCGAGGAGTGCACGCGCTGGGTGTGGCGTACGTACTTCTCGCGTGCCGCTCGTGACGACGCCTGGTGGGAGCGGTTCGAGGCCGGTGACGTACCGGATGCGGACGTGGTGGGAGAGGTGGACGTGGAGCCGGTGCGGGAGAGCCGGGCTTCCGGCCGTTCGGCGGCGTACGACGTCCTTGCCTCGCTCGGCCGGACCGACCCCCGCCTGGCGCTTTCCGCCGCCGAATGCGCGGCGCTGGAGGCCGACGCGGCGCAGTGGCTGGCGCGTGGGGCGAGCATGGACCACCTCGTGCGCGCGCTCACGGCAGGGCTTCCCGAGTCGGTGCACTCGCCGGGGGGCATCGTCCGCAGCCGACTGCGCGAGAAGCTGCCGCCCGAGCCCGCGCCCGAGCCCGCGAAGGGGGCGGCGCGGCGCCGGGTGATGGCGTGCACGGAGTGCGGGACGCCCGGCGGCTCCGTATCGCTGCCGGGCGGGCTCTGCCAGACCTGCCGGGGGCTTCCGGCGGAGGTGGTCCGCCGTCGTGTGGACGAACTGCGGGCGATCAATGACGTCCGGTACCGGAAAGGCGCCGGGACGGCCAGTGGCTCGTCCCGCATCGCTGACCGGGTGGTCGACGTGTCGCCCGTCGGGTGAGCAGGCTGTCTCCAGGACTCGGTCTCGGAAGTGGGCGTGGGGCGTCGACCGGGTGTGTTCGCCCGGCCCGTCAGCACCGGCTTCGCGCCCGGGTCACCGATCCGGCAGCGGACCGATTGCGCGACCGGGCAGGAACTACAGTCGTGAGCATGGTCGAACACGATGCCCTCCGCGCCACCCGCGCGGCCTACGACGCCGCTGCCCCCACGTATGTGCAACTGTTCCGCGACGCGCTGCGCGACAGGCCCCTGGACCGCGCGATCCTGGGTGCCTTCGCCGAGGTCGTCCGTGCGGGTGGGGACGGTCGGGTCGCGGACCTGGGGTGTGGGCCCGGGGATGTCACCGCTTATCTGGACGGGCTGGGGCTGGCGGCGTTCGGCGTCGATGCCTCTCCCGTGATGATCGAGCTGGCTCGACAGGCCCATCCGGGCCTGCGGTTCGACGTGGGCTCGATGGCCGCGCTGGACATCGCTGACGGCGTGCTGGGCGGCGTACTCTCCCGTTGGTCCGTCATCCACACTCCGCCGCGAGAACTCCCCGTCATCCTGGCGGAGTTCCACCGTGTGCTGGCACCTGGCGGCCACCTTCTGATCGGCTTTTCGGCAAGCGAGGGCCCGTCTCGTCCGACGCAGGTCTTCGATCACGCCGTCGCGCCGGCGTATCGGTGGTCGCCCGATCACCTCGCCGCGAAGCTGCGCACGTCAGGTTTGGCCGAGGTGGCCCGGATGGTTCGCGAGCCTCAGCCCACCGACCGGCGGCAGTTCCAGGAGGTCCACCTGCTCGCCCGCAAAGCCTAGGCAGACGAGGGGGCCTGGCCCGACGGCGCGCTCGGCGAGCTGGTCCGCGAGATCCGCAGCGAGAACCTCGGCGTCTTCGCCGTCGCCGAGCGCCTGCGCGCCCGGCGCATCCGAAAGGAACGGCTCAGGTCGTAGCCGTAGCCGTAGCCGTGGCGGTGGTCGCTGCGAGTCGCCGCAGCCGGCAGCCGGGTGACGGTTCACCCTGGCCTCCCTGGCCGAGGAGAACCGCGCCCCTCGCGCCCCTGGCCAGGGGCCATGCACGGTGGCTTCCGGAATCAGCACACCTGGGCGGCCACCTCAGGCACGGGCGCAGGCAGGGGCGCAGGCGCCGGGTAGCCGGACCCGGCGCCTGCGCCCCCGCTCTACGACCCTCAGTACTGCCTGCGGCCGCCCCGCAGCCGTCCCAGCAGCTGCTTGGCCTGGGAGCGCTTCCTGGGGTCGGACGCCGCCCGGCGTCCCTGTGCGATCGTCCGGCGCCCCTGCGGGCTGCTTGCGTACTGCTTGATCCGGTTGATGATGCCCGGCATGGTCGGCCCTCCGTTCACGGTGGTGGCATATGGAGTGGCGTGCGTTGTGCCCTACGTACGGCACCTACCCCGTGCTGCCGGGCCTACGCGGGCCGTGTCGCCCCCGCGAACGGCATCTGGTCGATCGGGGCCACGCGGACCGGGGCGCCGGGGCGTGGGGCGTGGATCATCTGGCCGTTGCCGATGTAGAGGCCCACGTGGCTGAGGCCGGAGTAGAAGAAGACCAGGTCCCCGGGGGCGAGCTGGGAGCGCGGGACGCGCTGCCCGGCGTTGATCTGCGTGTACGTCGTACGGGGGAGCGAGACGCCCGCCGACCTCCAGGCCGCCTGGGTCAGGCCCGAGCAGTCGAAGGCGGAGGGTCCCGTGGCGCCCCAGACGTACGGTTTGCCGATCGCCCCGTACGCGAAGGAGACCGCCTGGCCGGCGCGGGAACCGGGCGCCCGGGCCGGGCCATCGCGCGGGGCGTCCCGGCCGGTCCGGCCGGTCTGGCCGGTCCGGTCGTTTCGGTCGGCGCGGGCGGGGGCGGCGGCCGGTGCGCCGTGGCCGTCCTGCCGCGCGTACTGGGCCCGCTGCTCCGCCGTGAGCCGGGAGAGCAGCTTCTCGGCCGTACCGAGCCTGTCCTGGATCTTCGCCTTGTGGGCGCGCAGGTCCTTCTGCTGCGACGAGAGCTCCTCCAGATGCTCGTCCGCCTCCGCCCGCAACTGCGCGATCCTGCCGAGCTGCTGCCGCATTCCGGCGACGGCCGCCGCCTGCCGGTCGCCGGCGCGCTCGGCGATCGCGGCGCGCTCCAGGTACCGGTCCGGGTCGGACGTGAGCGCGACCTGCACGGACGGGTCGATCGCGCCCGCGCGGTACTGGGCGGTGGCGAGCGAACCCAGTGCGTCGCGCGAGGTGTTGAGGCGTTCGGTCCTGCGGGCCGCCTCGTCGCGCAGCCTGTCCAGCGACCTGCGGCTGCTGTCCGCCTTCTCCTGCACGCCGTTGTACTTCTCGGTGGCGACCTCCGCCTCGTGGTAGAGCTGGTCGACCTTCGCCTTCACCTGAGCGGGGGTGAGGGCGGGTTCCGCGTGCCCGGTGCTGTCGAACGCGGTGGCGCTCGCGGCCGAGGCGAGCGCGAGGGTCGCGGCGGTGCGGGCGGTACTGCCGGTGAGCGTGCGTTGCTTGGGCTTTCGGTGCCTGGCCACGAGGGCGTACACGTCCTTCCGTCCTGTACGGCGCTGTACGTCGGCCGCTCGCATCCGGCGGGGGCCGCACGGGGCGGCGGCCCACCGCCGGACCTTCGGCGGGGGCGGCCGACCGCCGCTCCGGGCGGGGCGGCGGTGGGGAATCGGCCACCTGGGGAGGGACGTTAAGCCGGAGGGTCACGGGGGAGAGTCACTATGACCGACAGTGGTCGAAACAGGCTTTCCGTGTACGGAGATGAGAAGGGGACCCGTGCCGGAACGGAACATTCCGCTCTTCCGTGACCGATACGGCGATGGCGGGCACACCTGGCGGCAAGGGCTGCTAAGGCCAGGGCTAGGCTCCGGCTCATGGACGTACTCAGCAATGTCTTCGTCGGCCTGCACATCATCGGCATCGCCTCGCTGCTCGGCGGCTTCCTGACCCAGATGAAGGCGATGGGCGCGGGAACGGCCCGCTTCACGCCCGCGATGCTGCACGGCGCGCTGACCATGCTGATCACGGGCGTGGCGCTGGTGGGCCTCCATCAGGCGGACGGCCAGAGCGTGAACAACCTCAAGATCGGCATCAAGCTGGCGGTCCTCGTGGTGATCCTCGGCCTCGTGTACGTCAAGCGGGACGAGGAGAAGGCGGAGAAGGCGCTCTTCGGGGCGGTCGGCGGGCTGACCGTCGCCAACATCTTCATCGCGGTGCTCTGGACCTGAGCCCGGCCGCTCCGGACCCCGGCGACCCGGTCGCCGTGCGGTCACCGCCGTGGGTGATCACCGCAAGGCCGGGCGTGCGGCCTCCACGGGCGGCGTGAGGAAGGTCACGGACGGCGGATCGCCGGTTCCCACCGGTCCGGACCGAGTGGGGCGGGGCGAATCCGGGGCGGGCTGTCGGTGGACCCGCCTAAGCTTGGACAACGATGAGCAGCCTCTTTGACGACAGCTTCCTGGCCGGCCTCCAGCACGCGCAGGACGCGGACCCGCCGCCCCCCGAGGACACCGACACCGCCCCGGAGGAGGTTCCGCACGACCTCTTCGCGGGCGCCTTCGACGCGCCCCCGGTGGCCAGGGACGCGTACTACCGGGACGGCGCGCCGCGCCCCGTCGTGGACGCCGCCGCGCTGCTCGACGGGCTGAACGAAGAGCAGCGCGCCGCCGTCGTGCACGCCGGGTCACCGCTGCTCATCGTGGCGGGCGCCGGCTCCGGAAAGACCCGGGTGCTCACCCACCGCATCGCGTACCTGCTGGCCAACCGGGGTGTGCACCCCGGCCAGATCCTCGCGATCACCTTCACCAACAAGGCCGCGGGCGAGATGAAGGAGCGCGTCGAGGAGCTCGTCGGCCCGCGCGCGGGCCACATGTGGGTCTCCACCTTCCACAGCGCGTGCGTGCGCATCCTGCGCCGCGAGTCGAAGAAGCTCGGTTTCACGTCCTCGTTCTCGATCTACGACGCCGCCGACTCCAAGCGCCTGATGGCGCTCGTCTGCCGCGACCTCGACCTCGATCCGAAGCGCTTCCCGCCCAAGGCGTTCAGCGCCAAGGTCTCGAACCTGAAGAACGAGCTGATAGACGAGGAGACCTTCGCGGGGCAGGCCGCCGACGGCTTCGAGAAGACCCTGGCGCAGGCGTACGGGATGTACCAGGCGCGGCTGCGCGAGGCCAACGCGCTGGACTTCGACGACATCATCATGACCACGGTGCACCTGCTCCAGGCGTTCCCGGACGTCGCCGAGCACTACCGGCTGCGCTTCCGCCACGTCATGGTCGACGAGTACCAGGACACCAACCACGCCCAGTACACGCTCGTGCGCGAACTGGTGGGCCCGTCCGGCGAGGGGCAGGCCCCGGCCGAGCTGTGCGTCGTGGGCGACGCCGACCAGTCGATCTACGCCTTCCGCGGCGCCACGATCCGCAACATCCTCCAGTTCGAGGAGGACTACCCGGACGCGACGACGATCCTGCTGGAGCAGAACTACCGCTCCACGCAGACCATCCTCACCGCCGCCAACGCCGTCATCGAGCGCAACGAGAACCGGCGGCCGAAGAACCTGTGGACGGACGCCGGGGCGGGCTCGCTGATCACCGGGTACGTCGCGGACACCGAGCACGACGAGGCGCAGTTCGTCGCCGAGGAGATCGACCGGCTGACGGACGCGGGCGACGCGAAGGCCGGCGACGTCGCCGTCTTCTACCGTACGAACGCCCAGTCCCGCGTCTTCGAGGAGATCTTCATCCGCGTCGGACTGCCCTACAAGGTCGTCGGCGGCGTGCGCTTCTACGAGCGCAAGGAGGTCCGGGACGTGCTCGCGTACCTGCGCGTCCTGGCCAATCCCGAGGACACCGTTCCGCTGCGCCGCATCCTGAACGTACCGAAGAGGGGCATCGGCGACCGCGCCGAGGCGATGATCGACGCGCTGTCGCTGCGCGAGCGGATCAGCTTCCCGCAGGCGCTGCGGCGCGTGGACGAGGCGTACGGCATGGCGGCCCGCTCGTCGAACGCCGTGAAGCGCTTCAACACGTTGATGGAGGAGCTCCGCACGATCGTCGAGTCGGGGGCGGGGCCCGCCACGGTGCTGGAGGCCGTCCTCGAACGGACCGGCTATCTCGCCGAGTTGCAGGCGTCGACCGACCCGCAGGACGAGACGCGCATCGAGAACCTCCAGGAACTCGCCGCGGTGGCGCTGGAGTTCGAGCAGGAGCGGGAGGGGGAGGAGCCGGGGACGCTGGCCGAGTTCCTGGAGAAGGTGGCGCTCGTCGCCGACTCCGACCAGATCCCCGACGAGGACGAGGACGGGTCCGGAGTCATCACGCTGATGACGCTGCACACCGCCAAGGGCCTTGAGTTCCCCGTGGTGTTCCTGACGGGCATGGAGGACGGCGTCTTCCCGCACATGCGCGCGCTCGGCCAGACCAAGGAGCTGGAGGAGGAGCGGCGCCTCGCGTACGTCGGCATCACGCGCGCCCGCGAGCGGCTCTACCTGACGCGGGCGTCGATGCGCAGCGCGTGGGGGCAGCCCTCGTACAACCCGCCGTCGCGGTTCCTGGAGGAGATCCCGGAGACGTATCTGACCTGGAAGCGCAAGGGGGCGCAGATTCCGGCGGGGCCGGTGTCGGGCGTCGCCTCGTCGCTGTCGTCCTCGCTGTCCTCGTCGCGGTCGCGGTCCGGGGGCGGCGGCGGAGGCGCTTCGGGGTTCGCCACGCGGCGGGCCCCGGACAAGCCGGTGGTCGCGCTGTCGGTCGGTGACCGGGTCACGCACGACCAGTTCGGGCTCGGCACCGTGATGACGGTGACGGGGACGGGGGCGGACGCACAGGCGACGATCGACTTCGGCGACGAGCGGCCGAAGAAGCTGCTGCTGCGGTACGCGCCGGTCGAGAAGCTGTAGGGACCGCGCGGCCTCGCGTCCTGCGGGGCCGCCGGTTCCGGGGGTTACGTCCTACGTCCTACGTCCTACGTCGGGCTGAGGCCGTGGCTGCGGAACCACGGCAGGGGGTCGATCGGCGGCCCGCCGCCGGGACGCACCTCGAAGTGGAGGTGCGGGCCGGTGGAGTTGCCCGAGTTTCCGGCGTACGCGATGACGTCGCCGGCCTGGACCGGGCCGGAGCGGATCTTGGTGCTGCTGAGGTGGCAGTACCAGGTCTCCGTGCCGTCGGCGGCCGTCACTATCGCCATGTTTCCGTAGGCGCTGTTGTACTGCGTACGGACCGTGCCGTCGGTCGCGGCCATCACCGGCGTGCCGTACGAGACGGGGAAGTCGATGCCGGAGTGCACGGACATCCAGTTGACGCCGGCCTGACCGTAGTACGCGCTGAGACCGTGCTGCTGGACCGGTACGGCGAACTTGGGGCGGGCGGCCTCCTTGCGGGCGGCCTCTTCGGCCTTGCGCTTCTTCTCCGCCTCCTGGCGGACCTGGAGGTCGATGCGCTCCTGCGTGCGGCTGGCGCGGTCGGCGAAGTCGTTGGCGTCCGCGTCGAGGGCGGCGAGCTGGGTGTCCAGCTTGTTGTTGACCGCGACGGGCTCGACCGGGCCGGAGTCGGCGGCGGAGACCGTCGTGGTGGTGTCCTTCTTCTCCTCGGCGGCGCCGCCGCCACCGCCGACGCCGACCGAGGCGGCGGCGATGCCGGCCACGCCCATCGCGCAGGCGGAGGGGACGGCGACGGTGAGGAGGGCCGAACGCTTGGCGGGGGTGCGGCGGCGGCCGCGGCCGGCGTTGTTGTTGCCGCGGCGGGCCGAGCGGGGGGCGGGCACGGGGGCTGCGGCAGCTGTCGCAGCGGCGGGAGTGCGCTCGGACTCCGGCGCGGATTCGGGCTCGTGCTCCGGCTCGTGCTCCGGATCGTGTTCCGGCGTGTACGCGTGCTCCGGCGTGTACGCGTGCTCGGTGCCGGGCGTGTCGTGCCTGCCGGACGTCTCGTGCGGTCCGTGCGTGTCGTGCGGTCCGGGCGGTTCGTACGCGGTGGGAGCGTCGGGCAGGGCGACTGCGGGGAACTCGGCTGTCTCGTAGAAGACCTGCTGGGGCGGGACGGTGGGGTGCGCGCCGGTGTGGTCGCCCGTGTGGTCACCCGGATGGCCGCCCGTGTGGCCGGTGTTCCAGTCGGTGGCGTCGTACGCGCCGGTGTCGTAGCCCGGCATCGTGTTCCACTGCCCGGTGGTGTCGGCGGCGGCCTGGGGGAACTGCGCCGTTTCGTATGCGCCGGTCTCGTACGGGCCGCTGTCGATGTGGCTGGTGTCGATGTGGCCGGTGTCGAGGCGGCCGGTGTCTAGGTGGCCGGTGTCGAACTGCCCCGTCTGGTCCCAGGCGTTGGTGTCCCACTGGCCGGTGGACTGGGCCGGGATGTCGGCCGCCGTCCGGTGGCCGGCGGCGGGCCACGTCCCGGTGGTGTCGTACTGCTGCTGCATGCCGTACGCGGTGTAAGTCACGCTCGGATGGGTACCCGTGGTGTCCCACGCAGTGGTGTCGTACTGATCGCTGTGACCTGCTCCGTAGGGGCTTTCCTGAGCGGTCTCGGCGGGAAGGGCCCCGAAGAGCGGGTCTGTCCGGAAACTGCCGGTGGAGTAGCCGTCGTACCCGGCTTGGGCGTGCTGGTCGTCCACCAACTTCTCTCTCGCCTCGGCAATGCAGGACCTGTGGGGGCTGGGGCCCGGGAGGGGCCCCAGAGGCAAAGCAGTGGCGCGACTGTACCCGGCGGTATGCGACGGCGACAATCTTCGTCAGATTTCGCGCGTTCCGGAAAGGGGCATTCAGCCGTCTTTTGGCGGACGGCGGGCACATCCTTGGTCCTGTGTTCGACAACTGTTCGATCAGGGGTGGCCGCAGGTCAGGCGATGGAGGCCGTGCCGGACGCACCCGCTCCCGTGTCCTGCTCCTCGAGCGCCTGCCGGATCCCGGCGGCGACCGCCGGATGGACGGGCAGGGCGAGATGGCCGATTCCTGTCACTCGTACGTTCCGGGCGATGAGGTCCGGGTGGCTGACGCAGGCCGCATCGACCGGGACCATCACCTGGTCGAGATCGCTCCAGAAGCTCACGAACCGCGTCCGGCAGGCGGGCGCGGGCTCGCGCAGCTCCTCGATCACGCCGGAGCCGGGGCGCATCTGCCGCACGAGGGGGTGGGCGCTCATCGGCGGAGCGACGCTGGTGCCGGCGTGCGGAGTGCCGAGGGTGACGAGGGTGCGCACACGCGCGTCTCCGCCCAGTCGCTGTACGTAATAACGGGCGATCAGGCCGCCGAGGCTGTGGCCGACGATGTCGACCCGGGGGTGGCCCGTACGGTCGCAGATCTCCTCGACATGGCGGCCGAGCAACTCGGCCGCGGTGCGGATGTCGCAGGTCAACGGCGAGTAGTTGAGGGACTCCAGATGGCGCCAGCCGTGCCGGGCCAGGGACCGGCGCAGCAGGACGAAGACGGAGCGGTTGTCGACGAAGCCGTGGAGCAGTACGACGGGAGGGTGGTCGGGGCCGGTGGTGGGAAGGCGCGTGGTCTCGGGCTCCACGGGTGCCGGAGAGGGGAGTGCGCCGACGTCGTGGCGGCGCTCCTGGGCGATGCCGGACGGGTAGAGGACCAGGTGCCCGGCGAGGATGGCGAACTCCAGGGCGGTGGCTCGCAGGAGCGCGCCCGACAGGCGCAGTGGGAACGGGCAGGGCGGAAAGAAGAAGGGCAGGACCCTCATGGCCGACCTCCGAACGGCACGCGGGGAGACAGCTCCGGCCCCCGTGTGCCCTCGTCGTGTGCCCTCGTCGGGGCGCCGTGCCGAGGAACTCGGTGGGCCGTGCCGCCGGGCCGTGCGGCTGACGGCGCGGTGGCACGGCGACCTCGTCGCGGCTCCCCTTGCGAGCGTCCCGACTGCTGCGGCTGATGCCGCTGTAGCGCCTGATGAGGCAGGAACGACGCATAGCGAACATGTCCCATGTGTGATTTCCCCCTCCCTGTCCACCGTGAAACGGGCGGGTGCGGGATGCTGTCGATAACGTTCGTTCACTTCCCCGTCCTCATCGGTGCGGGGCGCGTGCCAATGACGGCGCAGTCGGTACATGGAGGCAGTGATGGGTGTGACCGGGCCGATCCGTGTGGTGGTCGCCAAGCCGGGACTCGACGGACACGATCGTGGGGCGAAGGTCATCGCGCGGGCTCTGCGCGACGCCGGTATGGAGGTCATCTACACCGGGCTCCACCAGACGCCCGAGCAGATCGTGGACACCGCCATTCAGGAGGACGCCGACGCGATCGGTCTGTCGATCCTCTCGGGTGCGCACAACACGCTCTTCGTGAAGGTCATCGAGTTGCTCAAGCAGCGCGACGCGGAGGACATCAAGGTCTTCGGCGGCGGCATCATCCCGGAGGCGGACATCGCGCCGCTGAAGGAGAAGGGTGTCGCGGAGATCTTCACGCCGGGTGCGACGACGCAGTCGATCGTGAACTGGGTCAACACGCACGTCCGTCAGGCGGCCCAGGCATAGGCGTGGGCAGAGGCACGGTCTCAGTCGCCGGACGGGCCGGAAGGTTCGGCCCGTCCGACGACGGGGGCGGGGAGGCCGGGCCGGCGGCCCGGTCCTCCGACAGCTCCGCGAGCATCGCGGCTCTGAGGCGGAGGGTGCCGACGAGACGCTGGAACGCTTCCGACCAGTAGCCGCCCGCCCCGGGTGACGCGTCCTCCTGCTCGTCCGGTGTCGCCGTGAGGATCTCCAGGCGGCCGGCCTCGCCGGGGTCGAGGCAACGCTCCGCCAGGCCCATGACCCCGCTGAAGCTCCAGGGGTAGCTCCCCGCGTCCCGCGCGATGTCGAGTGCGTCGACCACCGCGCGGCCGAGCGGCTCCGCCCAGGGCACGGTGCACACCCCGAGCAGCTGGAACGCCTCGGAGAGGCCGTGCGCCGCGATGAACGCGGCCACCCACTCGGCCCGCTCGGCGTCCTCCAGGGTGGCCAGCAGCTTCGCGCGTTCGGCGAGGGACGACGTGCCGGGGCCGGTGGCCGGCGGCGTGGACGGCGCGCCGAGCAGGGCGCGGGACCAGGCGGCGTCCCGCTGGCGCACCGCGGCGCGGCACCAGGCGGCGTGCAGCTCCTCCTTCCAGCCGTCGCCCACGGGCAGGGTGACGATCTCTTGCGGTGTACGGCCGCCGAACCGGTGCTGCCAGGCGTACAACGGCGCGGACTCGACCAGCTGGCCCAGCCACCAGGACCGTTCGCCCCGGCCCGCCGGCGGTCTGGGCGACACGCCGTCGCGCTGCATGTCCGCGTCGCATTCGTGCGGGGCCTCCACGGCGATGCGCTCGCCGCCGGCCGCGCGGCCGGAGCGGTCCAGGCTGACGCAGGTGGTGGCACGGGCGGCCATCCGGGCGGCCAGCGCGGAACCGGGCAGTGCGGAGAGCAGCTCGGCGGCGGTGGCCCGCACATTGCGGCTGCGGTCGGACAGGGCCTGCTCCAGGAAGGGCTCGTCCGTGCCCGAGAGGCCGGTGCGCAGGGAGTCGAGGAACATCAGGCGGTCCTCGGCGCGCTCGGTGGGCCAGGTGGCGGCGAGCAGTGCGAGCGCGGCGCCCGGATCGTGGGCGCGGACGGCGGCGAGAAGGCCGACGCGCTCCGCGAACAAGCCCTCCTCCCACAGCTGCCGCACGGCCGCCGCGTCCCGGGGGTCGGGCAGCGCGGAACCGCCCGACGCGCCGCGCAGCGCGAACCGCCAGTCCGTGTTGAACCCGGCCAGCCACAGCCCGCGCGGTCCGGCGAAGGCGAGGGCCTGCGGCCGCAGGTCGGTACGGGCCCGGGCGGCGTCCAGCAGCGCGGGGAGCAGGGCGGGCGGTGCCTGGAAACGGTGCCGGTTCGCGGCGCCGAGCCACTGGGGGAGCAGCTCGGTGAGGTCGGGGGCGGTGCCGCGCCGCCCGCCGGCGGCGGGGGACGAGGACCGGCCGGCCAGCAGCTGGGCGAGCCGGCGGCGGGCGGCCTCGGGCAGCGGGGGGCGCGGATCGTGCGGCGCGGGCTCGGGGCGTGCCGCGGCGCGCGCCGGGAGGAGCCCCGCCCTGCGGCGTACGGTCTGCCGCGCGGCGGCGTCGAGCAGCGCGGCCGGGGCGTCCTTGCCGGGCACCGCGGCGCCGGGCGGCAGCGTACGGCGGTCGGTGCCGAGCAGCGCGGTGGTGACGAGCTCTTCCCAGGCGGTCGCGGCCGCGGCGTCCGCCGCCGTGGTGCCTGCTGCCGCGGCGTCCGTGGCCGTGGTACCTGCCGCCGTGCTTGTGGTGTGGATGGTCATCGGTCCCTCCGTACGGTCAGGTTTCGATGAGCGGGACGGTTTCCGCCGAGCCGTCGGCCCAGGCCGTCAGCGGAGTGAAGCCGCGGTGGCCGCACTCGCCGAAGACGGTGACGGGGCCGCCGCCCGACAGGGCGACGAGCTTCCACAGCCCGGGGCGGGACAGCGCCGCGGGGTCGACGGGCAGGGCCGAATCCGTTTCCGCGTCGGCCAGCTGCCAGGTGTCACCGGAGGGGACCGGTATGACACGGCCCAGTGTCACCGGCCAGGAGTCGAGCCACGGGTCGTCGCGCAGGGCCCTCCCGTAGCCACCGACCGCTTCGGCGCTGCCGACGCCGGGCGGCGGGGCGCCGATCGGGACCGGGAGGGCGAACCGGTCGCCCACGTCCGCCCTGAGCCGCCCCCCGCCGGGGTAGTACGTGAGCTCGGCGTCGAGCATCAGGCCGGTGGGCAGGGCGACTTCGGGCGCGCGGCCCCCGGCGCCGAAGGACAGCACCAGCGCCGTACGCCCGGACTCCCGGCCGTGCAGCCATATGCGGCGCGTGACCAGCTTGCCGTCGGTGGTGTCGTACTGGGCGAGCACCAGCCAGTGGTCCCGGACCGGCGGACCCCCGGCGGGCGCGGTGAGGCCGACGCGTGTCCGCACGGTGGCGGCCAGCGGCTCCGGCAGCCGGTCGCGGCCCAGCCAGGCAGCGTCCAGCAGATGCAGCAGCGCGCACTCCTCCAGCAACCGCGCGGGCCAGCCGGGCCCCGACGCCGGTACGGCGCCCAACTCCCTGACCCGCGCCGCCAGTCCCGGCGCCTGGGCGTCGACCATGCGGCGGGCCGTCTCCTCCCACAGCCCGTAACCCGTCTGCTCGGCGGTGGCGAGACCGCCGCGCAGCAGATCGGTCAGGCGCTGCTCCAGCTCTGTGGCCCCCAGGGTGATCCGCTCGGCGCGCTGCTCGGCCCTGCGTCTCGCCGCCCCGGGACCGGCCGCCCCGGCGGACGGTCCCGGCCCGCCGTCCGGCTTGCCCCGGTCCCGCTTCTGCCCGGCCTGCTTCCTGCGGGCCGCCACCCACTCCCCGGCCCAGTCCGGCAGCGCCTCCGTGTCCCGCACGGCCGTCTCGTCCGCGGCCCAGAGCAGCAGCAGGCCCAGCGCGTGCTTGCACGGAAACTTCCGGCTCGGGCAGCTGCACGTGAAGGCGGGGCCGGCGCCCGCCGTGTCGACCACCGTCCGGTAGGGCGTGCTGCCGCTGCCCTTGCACAGCCCCCACACGGCCCCCGAACCGCTGCTTCCGGCCTCCGACCACGGCCCGGCCGTGCCGAGCCTGCTTCCCGCTCTGCGTGACGCGTCGTCAGGAGCCAGGGCCAGCACCTGTTCCGCAGTCCAGCGCACCCCCTGCTGATTCATGGGAAAGACGCTACGGGCCACCACTGACAATCGGTGCTGACCTGCGGATTCGCGGAACCGGTCGCAATTTGACTTGACTTCGCCTTTGCGATTGGGTGCGATCTCCTTATCTACAGATCCGGGGGGATCACGCATGAACCGCATCGTTCGTACCGCTGTCTGCGCCGCAGCCGTCACCGGCCTCACATTCGGCCTGGGCGCCTGCTCCGAGGTGACCGAAGCCGCCAAGGACGAGGGCGTCGAGCAGGTCGACAAGGCCATCGACGAGAAGTACGAAGTCACGTACGAGGTCACCGGCAAGGACGTCGAGTCCATCGAGTACGCGGGCGGCGGAGGCACGGCCATGGACCCGAAGATGGTGTCGGTCAAGAAGCCCGCGCTGCCGTGGAAGAAGACGGTCACGCTGCGCGGCATCATGCCGCCCGCCGTGTCCCCGATCAGCATCACGGACACCGCCGACCTGACCTGCAAGGTCGTCTACAAGGGCAAGACGATCAAGGAGGCGACCGGCGAGAAGGCCCTGCTCGGCTGCATCGCGGTCTCCCCGATCGCGCAGTAACTTCCGCAGACTGCCACTTGGGCCCTGACCTGCGGCTACGGCCGATTGTCAGTGGCGTGGTGCACGGTGGATCCCACATCCGGGAAATCTGGAGGGGGATCCATGACCGTGCCCGAAACCAACGCTGTCGCACGTACGGACGCCGGCGAGGCCCTGCGGCCGCACGCCGAGGACGCGTTCGCCGACGAGCTCAAGGCGCTGGCCGCGGCCGACGACCGGCCGCGGCCCGCCAGGTGGCGGCTCTCGCCGTGGGCCGTGGCCACGTACCTGCTCGGCGGGACCCTGTCCGACGGCACGGTGATCACGCCCAAGTACGTGGGGCCGCGCCGGATCGTCGAAGTCGCCGTCACCACGCTCGCCACCGACCGGGCACTGCTGCTGCTCGGCGTCCCCGGCACCGCCAAGACCTGGGTGTCCGAGCACCTCGCCGCCGCCGTCAGCGGTGACTCGACCCTGCTCGTCCAGGGCACGGCGGGGACGCCCGAGGAAGCCATCCGCTACGGCTGGAACTACGCCCGGCTGCTCGCACACGGGCCCAGCCGCGACGCGCTCGTGCCGAGCCCCGTCATGCGGGCCATGGCCGACGGCATGACCGCGCGGGTCGAGGAGCTCACCCGCATCCCGGCCGACGTGCAGGACACCCTGATCACGATCCTGTCGGAGAAGACCCTGCCCATCCCCGAGTTGGGTCAGGAGCAGCAGGCCGTCCGCGGCTTCAACCTCATCGCCACCGCCAACGACCGCGACCGCGGGGTCAACGACCTCTCCAGCGCGCTGCGCCGCCGGTTCAACACCGTGGTGCTGCCGCTGCCCGGGACGGCGGAGGCCGAGGTCGACATCGTGGCGCGGCGCGTCGGCCAGATAGGGCGCTCCCTCGACCTGCCGGCCGCGCCCGACGGCTTCGACGAGATCCGGCGTGTCGTCACCGTCTTCCGCGAGCTGCGCGACGGCATCACGACCGACGGCCGTACGAAGGTCAAGTCCCCCTCGGGAACGCTGTCCACGGCCGAGGCGATCTCCGTCGTCACCGGTGGCCTGGCCCTCGCCGCGCACTTCGGGGACGGGGTGCTGCGCTCCGGCGACGTGGCGGCCGGCATCCTCGGCGCGGTCGTGCGCGACCCGGCGGCCGACCGCGTCGTCTGGCAGGAGTACCTGGAGACGGTCGTCCGCGAGCGGGACGGCTGGAAGGACTTCTACCGCGCCTGCCGGGAGGTCTCGGGATGAGGTCCGGCCCGCTGTTGCTGGGCGTGCGCCACCACGGACCCGGCTCGGCCCGTGCGGTGCGCCGGGCGCTCGACGCCGCGCGGCCCCGGGCCGTGCTGATCGAGGGGCCGCCCGAGGGCGATGCCCTGCTGCCGCTCGCGGCCGACGAGTCGATGCGCCCGCCGGTGGCCCTGCTCGCGCACGTCACCGACGACCCGCGGCGGGCCGCGTTCTGGCCGCTGGCCGATTTCTCCCCCGAGTGGGTCGCGATCCGGTGGGCTCTCGGACACGGCGTACCGGTCCGCTTCGTCGACCTTCCGGCGGCGCACTCCCTGGCACTGGCGGAGGAGGAGCGGGAGGGGGCCGGGGAGGGGGACGCGGAGGGCGAGGTGGCGGACTCCCTTGCCGTCGATCCGGTCGGGGTGCTCGCGGAGGCCGCCGGGTACGACGATCCGGAGCGGTGGTGGGAGGACGTGGTCGAGCACCGCGGAGACAGGGGCGGGGACGGGGGCGGGAGCGGGGGCGGGAGCGGAGGTGGGGAAGCCGGTCCGTTCGCGCCGTTCGAGGCGCTCGCCGAGGCCATGGGCGCCCTGCGCGAGACGTACGGAGACGGCGGGCACACCCGCGACCGGGTGCGCGAGGCGTACATGAGGCTCCAGCTCCGCTCCGCGCGCAAGGAGTTCGGCGACGACTTCGCCGTCGTCTGCGGCGCGTGGCACCTGCCGGCACTCGGCGCGAAGGTCTCGACCGTCACCGCCGACCGGGCGCTGCTGAAAGGTCTGCCCAGGGTCAGGACCGAGATGACCTGGGTGCCCTGGACCCACCGCAGGCTGGCCCGGCGCAGCGGGTACGGCGCGGGCATCGAGTCGCCCGGCTGGTACGGGCACCTCTTCGACGCCCCCGACCGCCCTGTCGAACGCTGGATGACCAAGGTCGCGGGGCTGCTGCGGGACGAGGACCGGATGGTCTCCTCCGCCCACGTCATCGAGGCCGTCCGGCTCGCCGGGACGCTCGCCGTCCTGCGCGGCCGTCCGCTCGCGGGGCTCACCGAAACGACCGACGCCGTCCGGGCCGTGATGTGCGAGGGCTCCGACGTACCGCTCGCGCTCGTGCACGACAGGCTCGTCGTCGGCGACGTACTCGGCGAGGTCCCGGACGCGGCGCCCGCCGTACCGCTGCAGCGCGACCTCACCCGGACCCAGCGCAGCCTGCGGCTCAAGCCGGAGCCGCAGGAACGGGAGCTCGAACTCGACCTGCGCAAAGAGACCGACGCGGCGCGCAGCCTGCTGCTGCACCGGCTGCGGCTCCTGTCCGTCGGCTGGGGCGAGCCGGCCGCGGCGCGGGGGAGCACGGGGACGTTCCGGGAGACCTGGCGGCTGCGCTGGGAGCCCGAGCTCTCGGTACGGGTCGCGGAGGCCGGGGTATGGGGCACCACGGTGCTCTCCGCGGCCACTGCCAAGGCCGAGTCCCAGGCCGTGTCGACCACCGTGCTCGCCGACGTCACCGCCCTCGCCGAGCGGTGCCTGCTGGCCGGACTGCCCGACGCCCTGCCCGTGGTGATGCGGGCCCTCGCCGACCGCGCCGCGCTGGACGCGGACGTCGGCCACCTGGCCCAGGCCCTGCCCGCGCTCGCCCGCTCACTGCGGTACGGCGATGTGCGCGGCACGGACACGGTCGCGCTGGGCGAGGTCGCGGTGGGCCTCGCCGAGCGGATCTGCGTAGGGCTGCCGCCCGCCTGTACCGGTCTCGACGCGGACGGTGCGGCGGACATGCGACGCCACCTCGACGCGGTCCACACGGCGACCGGCCTCCTGGCCGGGGCCGGGCCGGGCAGCCTCAGCGAGCTCAGCGCCCTCAGTGACCTGCGCGGGCGTTGGTCGTCGGTGCTCCGCGGGCTCGCCGGGCGGGACGCCGTCGGCGGGGTGATCCGGGGCCGGGCGGTGCGGCTGCTGCTGGACGACGGACGGCTCGCGGAGGACGAGGCGGCGCGCCTCATGGGACTGGCCCTCTCGCCCGGCGCCCCGCCGGCCGACGCCGCGGCCTGGATCGAGGGCTTCGTCGGCGGAGCCTCCGGCGGAGGAATGCTCCTCGTGCACGACGAACGGCTCCTGGGCCTCGTCGACACCTGGCTGACCGGTGTGCCGGACGAGGCGTTCACCGGCGTACTGCCGCTGCTGCGCCGCACGTTCTCGGCGTACGAGCCGGGAGTGCGGCGCACGCTGGGCGAACTGGTCCGGCGCGGCCCGTCCGCCGCGCGCCCGGTGCGGACGGAGCCCGGTGCGCCCGGCTTCGGCCCCGGACTCGACGAGGAGCGCGCCGACGCCGTACTGCCGGTGCTGCGGCTCCTGCTGGGCGCGGACCACGAGGAACCGGTGGGGGAGGCCCGATGAACGTAAGCGCGAGCGGGGACGTGAAGGCGGGAGACGTGAAGGCGGGGAATGCGAAGGCGGGGGACGCGAAGGCGGGGGACGCGAAGGCGGGGGACGCGAAGGTGGATGACGGGAGCGGGGAGCGGATTCGGCGCTGGCGGCTCGTGCTGGGCGCGGAGGGGGGCGACGGAACCGGGTGTGTGCTCGGCGGACGGGACGCCTCCATGGACGGGGCGCTCGCCGCGCTCTACGGCGGCGGGCGCGACGCCGGCCGCCCGGGCGGCAGTCCGGCCGGCCGCTCGGCCGGGCTCGGCGCCTCCGCGCCGTCCGTGGCGCGCTGGCTCGGCGACATCCGTACGTACTTCCCGAGCTCCGTCGTGCAGGTCATGCAGCGTGACGCCATAGAGCGCCTGGGGCTGTCGGCGCTGCTCCTGGAGCCGGAGATGCTGGAGGCCGTCGAGGCGGACGTCCATCTCGTCGGAACGCTGCTCTCGCTCAACAAGGCGATGCCCGAGACGACCCGGGAAACGGCACGCGTCGTCGTGCGCAAGGTCGTCGAGGACCTGGAGAAGCGCCTCGCGACCCGCACCAGGGCCACGCTCACCGGTGCCCTCGACCGCAGCGCCCGCATCAGCCGCCCCCGTCACCGGGACATCGACTGGAACCGTACGATCCGGGCCAACCTCAAGAACTACCTCCCCGAGTACGGGACCGTCGTACCCGAACGGCTCGTCGGATACGGGCGGGCGGCGCAGTCCGTGAAGAAGGACGTCGTCCTGTGCATCGACCAGTCAGGGTCGATGGCCGCATCCGTCGTCTACGCGTCGGTCTTCGGCGCGGTCCTGGCATCCATGCGCGCGATCAACACCCGTCTCGTCGTCTTCGACACCGCCGTCGTCGACCTCACCGACGAGCTGGACGACCCGGTCGACGTCCTCTTCGGCACCCAGCTGGGCGGAGGTACGGACATCAACCGCGCCCTCGCGTACTGCCAGTCGCAGATCACCCGGCCCGCCGACACCGTGGTCGTCCTCATCAGCGACCTCTACGAGGGCGGCATACGGGACGAGATGCTGAAGCGGGTCGCGGCGATGAAGGCGTCGGGCGTGCAGTTCGTCGCCCTGCTCGCGCTCTCCGACGAGGGCGCCCCCGCCTACGACCGTGAGCACGCGGCAGCCCTGGCGGCCCTCGGCACCCCTGCCTTCGCCTGTACGCCGGACCTTTTTCCGGAGGTGATGGCTGCGGCGATCGAGAAACGACCGCTACCCATACCGGACATGTCCAGTCATTAGCAGGGGGCGACTTGCGCGACCCCAGGAGGCTCGTGCGAGCATCTGCCGTCGTTCCGTTCCTCTGTGGACTTCGCGCACTCCCGCGAATCCCCGCGATCCCTGCGATCCCTTGCGAAGGCGCCGTTCATCTTGACTGCCGTGGTTGCTCTCCCCGTCACCGCCCCGCGCGTACCGCGCCGGGCGGGCCGGAGGCGTGCGCTGCGGGTGGTGCTGTTCCTGGGTGGCCTGCTGGCGCTGGGCTTCCTGTGGGACGGGCAGGCGTACGCCGTCGAGGCACCGCCGCTGCCCCACGACGCCACCGCTGTCGTGGCCCCGGTACTGAAGCCGGAACTGCCGGGGCAGGAGCTGCGGCAACCGGCAGTGCGGCAACCGGTGGTGCGGCAACCGGTGGTGCGGCAACCGGTGGTGCGGCAACCGGTGGTGGGTGAGCCCGCCCAGGCCGTGCGGGAGACGGCAGAGCCGGTGGCCGAGGTCGTACGGCGCGTCGTCCGGCCGGTCGGTGAGCTGAAGGACCGTGTCACCGGGCATCGGCCGGCCGTGCCCGCGTCGCCGGTGATCGTGGCGCCGGTGCCTGAGCTTCCGGTACCGGAATCGCCGGTGCCCGAGATGCCCGTGTCCGAGCTGCCCGTGTCCGAGGCACCCGTGCCCGAGGTGTCCGGACCCGAAGTGCCCGCAGCTCCGGAGAAGCCCGAAGTGCCCACAGCTCCGGAGAAGTCCGCGAACTCCGCGCACCAGGACTCCGGCGACCGGGCGCAGCGGGCCGGGAGCGGGCCCGTGACCCACACGGCGGCCCTGGCCGGCAGCGGCCGGGGTGAGGGCGGTCACCCGTACGCCCCCGACCGGCGTCACGGCGACACGCCCCGGAGCGCGGACCGCGCCAAGTGCGGGGAGGTTCCCGTACAGGCACCCGCCGGACCGTGCGGTGACGGCGTCCGGCAGGCCGCCGGAGACGGGAGCGCGCCGCGCTCCGCCGATCAGCACGCGGCCGCGTTCACGGACGGCATCCGGTTCGCGCTGGTGCGCGGGGCCACGTTGCCGGCAACGGCCGCACCGACGTACGACAGGCCGCACGAAATCCTCGAATTCCCCGGCTAGGGCGGACCGTCCCCGCTCAATGACCTGCCGCGCGGGGGCGGGACAGGTCTGCCCGCCATCCGGAAACCTCCGGACAGCCGAATGCATTCGAAGGATCTGACGCAAGCATGAACAAGAACATCCGCCGTTCCATCGCCGTCGCCGCCACCGCCGGCGGTATGTGGGCCCTCGGTACCGCTGCCGCCAGTGCGGCCGAGCTGCCCGTCTCGGTGCCGCTGTCCACCCCGGACGCGGTTTCCGACGCGGTCGAGGACGTCAAGACCGCCGAGGACGTCAAGACCGCCGAGGACGTCGATGTCGACGTCGAGGACGCCGCGCACGACGTGCAGCGCGACGTACACCACCACGACGCGCAGGGTGTCGCCGAGCAGGCCCACCAGTACGCCGAGGCCCAGCTGCCGGCGTACGACCTGCCCGCCGCCCCTTCCGTGGCCGACGCGCCCTCCATAGCCGACGCCCAGGACGAGGTCGACTACCTCTTCGGTCCGCTCTCCGCCTTCGCCTCCGAGGCCGAGCAGGCACCGGACCGGGCGCAGGGCCACGCCCAGGGTGCGGTCACCGCCGCCACCCCGCTCGCCCACGCCGTCGCCCAGGACACCCTGCCGCCCATCGCCGCCCGCGCCGTGGACGGCGTGCTCCCGGTCGCCGGGCAGGCGGTCGGTGACGTCGGCGGTCTGGCCCAGGGCGCGGTCGGCGACGTGACGCCCTTCGCGCACGGTGTCGTCGGTGACGTGACGCCGTTCGCCGACGGTGTCGTCTCCGAGGTCCACCCGTTCGTGGGCGGCGTCGTCGGCGCGGTCCAGCCGCTCGTCGACACCGTCGTCGACCACGTCCAGCCGGTCGCGTACGGCGTCGGTGGCAGCGCCCACACCTTCGCGCACGGTGTCGTCGGTGACGTGACGCCGTTCGCGGGAGGTGTCGTGTCCGAGGTCCAGCCGTTCGCGCAGGACCTGTCGGGCACGGTCGCCTCGACCCCGCTCGCCGGCAACGCCGTCTCCGGCGCCCAGGACGCGCTCTCCTCGGTCACGCCGGGGTACGCGTCGTACCTGACCCAGGGCATCTGAGCCCGGCGTCCGACACGCGGTTCGAAGTTCCCCGGGCGGTCCTCATTGGGGTGGGGGCCGCCCGGTCCCGTGTCCGCGCCGGTCCGCCGCCGCCGGCCCGCCAAGGGTCCGCCGCCGGTCCACCACCGGCCCGCCGCTGCCCCCTGCCGGTCTCTTCCGGCCTCTGCCGACGCGGCCGCACGTACGGCCTGTGACCGGTATCACCGCTCAGGTGTGATCTGCGATTTACGGACCCACGGGTCACGGGGATAACCTGCGAGACGGACATGCCGCGTATCGGACACCGTGTACGCCTCCCTTGTGACAGCGCTGTCACGTTGCCCTCGCGGCACGCCCACGCAGACAAAAAACCGCGATCACAAGGACGGAACGCGCGTGGACCTGTTCGAGTATCAGGCGAGGGACCTCTTCGCCAAGCACGGTGTACCGGTGCTGGCCGGTGAAGTCATCGAGACGCCTGAGGCGGCGCGCGAGGCCACCGAGCGTATGGGCGGCAAGTCGGTCGTCAAGGCCCAGGTCAAGGTCGGTGGCCGCGGCAAGGCCGGCGGCGTGAAGCTGGCCGCCACCCCGGACGAGGCTGTCGCCCGTTCGACGGACATCCTCGGCATGGACATCAAGGGCCACACGGTCCACAAGGTGATGATCGCCGAGACCGCTCCGGAGATCGCCGAGGAGTACTACGTCTCGTACCTCCTCGACCGGACCAACCGCACCTTCCTCGCCATGGCGTCCGTCCAGGGCGGCATGGACATCGAGGAGGTCGCGGAGAAGACCCCCGAGGCCCTCGCGAAGGTGCCGGTCAACGCCGTCGAGGGCGTGACCATCGAGAAGGCCCGCGAGATCGTCGCCCAGGCGAAGTTCCCGGCCGAGGTCGCCGAGGGCGTCGCCGAGGTGCTGGTGACCCTGTGGGACACCTTCGTCGCCGAGGACGCGCTCCTCGTCGAGGTCAACCCCCTCGCGAAGCTCGCCGACGGCCGCATCATCGCGCTGGACGGAAAGGTGTCCCTCGACGAGAACGCCGACTTCCGCCAGCCCGACCACGAGGCGCTCGAGGACAAGGCCGCAGCCAACCCGCTCGAGGCTGCCGCCAAGGCCAAGAACCTCAACTACGTCAAGCTCGACGGCGAGGTCGGCATCATCGGCAACGGCGCCGGCCTGGTCATGTCGACCCTGGACGTCGTCGCGTACGCCGGTGAGAACCACGGCAACGTGAAGCCCGCCAACTTCCTCGACATCGGTGGCGGCGCCTCCGCCGAGGTCATGGCGAACGGCCTGGAGATCATCCTCGGCGACCCGGACGTCAAGTCCGTGTTCGTCAACGTCTTCGGTGGCATCACCGCCTGCGACGAGGTCGCCAACGGCATCGTCCAGGCCCTGGAGCTGCTCAAGACCAAGGGCGAGGAAGTCACCAAGCCGCTGGTCGTGCGTCTCGACGGCAACAACGCGGAGCTCGGCCGCAAGATCCTCTCCGACGCCAACCACCCGCTCGTGCAGCGCGTGGACACCATGGACGGCGCGGCCGACAAGGCCGCCGAGCTCGCGGCTGCGAAGTAAGGGACGAGGTCAGAACACCATGGCTATCTTCCTGACCAAGGAATCCAAGGTCATCGTCCAGGGCATGACCGGCGCGACCGGCATGAAGCACACCAAGCTCATGCTGGCCGACGGCACCAACATCGTCGGTGGCGTGAACCCGCGCAAGGCCGGCACGTCCGTCGACTTCGACGGCACCGAGGTACCGGTCTTCGGCTCCGTCAAGGAGGCGATGGAGAAGACGGGCGCCGACGTGTCCGTCCTCTTCGTGCCGCCGGCCTTCGCGAAGGCCGCCGTCGTCGAGGCGATCGACGCCGAGATCCCGCTCGCCGTCGTGATCACCGAGGGCATCGCCGTCCACGACTCCGCCGCCTTCTGGGCGTACGCGGGTTCGAAGGGCAACAAGACGCGGATCATCGGCCCGAACTGCCCCGGTCTCATCACCCCGGGCCAGTCCAACGCCGGCATCATCCCGGGCGACATCACCAAGCCCGGCCGCATCGGTCTGGTGTCCAAGTCGGGCACGCTGACCTACCAGATGATGTACGAGCTCCGTGACATCGGCTTCTCGTCCGCCGTCGGCATCGGTGGCGACCCGGTCATCGGTACGACGCACATCGACGCCCTCGCGGCGTTCGAGGCCGACCCCGAGACCGACCTGATCGTGATGATCGGTGAGATCGGTGGCGACGCCGAGGAGCGTGCCGCGGACTACATCGCGAAGAACGTGACGAAGCCGGTCGTCGGTTACGTCGCGGGCTTCACCGCCCCCGAAGGCAAGACGATGGGTCACGCCGGCGCGATCGTGTCCGGTTCTTCTGGCACCGCACAGGCCAAGAAGGAAGCCCTCGAGGCCGCGGGCGTCAAGGTCGGCAAGACGCCGACCGAGACGGCCAAGCTGGCGCGCGCCATTCTGGCCGGCTAGTACGCCGCTTCGGCGCTTGCGCTTGCCTCTGTGCTCGCGTTCGCGCTCCGGTTGTCCGGTGCGGGCCCGTATCCCCTGACGAGGGGGTACGGGCCCGTCCGCGTTCGGTCAGCCGGTCAGCGGGTCAGCCGGTCAGCGGGTCAGGGGGTTTCCGGGACCAGGCGGTGCGGGCCGTTCATCGGATGGGCGCGGAGCTTGTCGCGCAGCTCCTCGTCCTGGGGCGAGAGCGTCTGCGGACCGGCGTACGCCGGAACGCCGCCGACGGGTTCACCGGGCGTGGGCGGGGGCTCGTACCGCGTGGGTGCTGTGGTGAGGGTGAATCCTGTGGCGCCGATGATCGCCGCGGTGAAGAAGGTGGTCGCGCGCGTCCAGAAGCGTGTCCTGCGCTCGCTCCCCGTCCGTACGGTGTGGGCGGGCGGCAGCCTGAGGGGCGGTACGGGCCCGGTCTCGGCGAGGTCGTTGAGGCGCTCGTGGAACAGCGCGGACTGTTCGGCGGGGGTGCGGGCGTTCGCGAGTACCGGCAGCCGCCGCGCGACCGCGGCGCGTGCGTTGAGCAGGCGGTTCGCGGTGGCCGGGGTGCTCGCCTCGGTCTCGGCCGCGGTGTCGGGGAGGTCCAGGCCGAGGCCGTCGTACAGCAGGAGGGTGCGGCGGTGCCTGGGCGGCAGGGCCAGCAGCGCGTCGAGCAGCACCCGGCGGTCGCGGTCACCGGGGGGCCGGTCGGGGCGCTTGCGGGTGAGGCGCAGCCGGTGCCAGGGGGAGGTCGCGTACTCGTGTGCCGCTGCCCTGATCCAGCCCGCCGGGTCGCGGTCGGTGGCCACTTCGGGCCAGCGCTGCCAGGCGAGGTGGAAGGCGTACTCGACGGACTCGCGGGAGAGGCTCCGGCTTCCGGTGAGGAGGTAGGTCTGGGCCAGGACGGCGGGGGCTGAGCGGGTGTAGAGGGCGTCGAAGGCCTGGGCGGGGGTGGGGGGCGGGGCGGGAGGCTCGCTGCTGGGTGGTGCGGGTGCGGGTGTGGGTGTGGGTGTGAGTGCGGGTGCGGGTGCGGGGGGCGGCTCTGGTTCTGGTTCCTGGGACAGTGCGGGTGCGGGGGCGGGGGCTTCGGGATCGGTGCCGCGCCGGGGCGTCTCCTCGGGCGCCGGACGTTCGGGTACGTCGGTCTGCTCGGGATGGTCGCGTTCGGCGCCCTGCGGGGAGCGCCCCGGCACGTCCCCTCCTGCCACCGTGTCCTGGGAGGCGGGGCCCGGCGCGTCCTCGGGGGCCTGCGCCTCGGCGGGGGACGGCTCGCCGAAGGAGGCGAGCAGCTTGGCGTACGCCGCGCGCTGCTCGCCGCGCTTGGGGTCCCTCCGGCCGGACTCCCATGATGTGACCGTCTCGCGGGTGACGCCCAGGGCGGCGGCCACCTGCTCCTGGGTCAGCGATTTCGCTTCGCGCAGCCTGCGCCGTTCCTTGGCGGAGGGCAGCGGGGTGGCGGGGGCGGATTCGGCGCGCTGCGTCATGAGAATCCCCCCACAGCGCTGCGCCAGGCGAAAAAGTACATAAACGTATATTGAGCGACACGGCAGTCGATCACGTGTTACACGCATTAAGCGCGTGTCGTTGACAGCATGTCCGGGTGACTCAAGTGACCCATCGCGGTACGTGGTTGCCGTCCGTGCACAGCCGTTCCTCGGCGCAGGCCGCCTGTTTCGTGCGGGGAGTGGTCGCCGCGGGGCTCGGTCTCGGTTCGCTCGCTGTCCTGGTGACGGTGTGGTGGATCAGCTCTCCGTACCCCGACAGCGGGCCCGGCGGGGCGCTGCGCGTCGCCGCCGGGCTGTGGCTGCTGGCCCACGGGGCCGAGCTCGTCCGGTACGACACGCTGTCCGGTGTCCCCGCGCCCGTGGGGCTGACTCCGATGCTGCTCGCGGTGGTGCCGGTATGGCTCGCGCACCGGACCGCGCGCGACGCGCTGGAGCCCCGGGGCGGGCGGCCGCGGCCGTCGGCATGGGTGGTGTGGTGGGGCGTTACGGGTGGTTACGCGGTGACGGGGGCTGTCGCGCTGCTGTACGCGTACGGCGGGCCGCTGCCCGCCGGGGTGCTCAGTACGGTGCTGCACCTGCCCGTCGTCGCGGCGGCGGGCGCGGCGGGCGGGGTGTGGACGGCGAACGGGCGCCCGCTCGGGCCGCTGCCGGACTGGGTGCCGGAGGGCGTGCGAAAGGCCGTGGTGCGCTCCCGGTTCCGGGTCGCCCTGCGGGCCGCCGGGGCGGGGACCGTGGTGCTGCTGGGCGGCGGCGCGGTGGTCGCGCTGGCGTCACTGGTGTGGCACGCGGGGGCGGCGCAGGGGGCGTTCCTGCGGCTGGCGGGGGTGTGGTCCGGGCAGTTCGCGCTCGTGCTGCTGATGCTGGCGCTCGCGCCGAACGTGGCCGTGTGGGGCGCCGCGTACGGGCTCGGTCCCGGATTCGCCCTCGGCGCGGGCGCGACGGTCACGCCGCTGGGGGTGGCGGGGACACCGGCGCTGCCGGACTTTCCGCTGCTCGCGGCGGTTCCGGCCGGTGCGGGAACGACGCCGGCCGCCTGGGCGACGCTGGCCGTGCCGGTCGCGGCGGCGGCCACGGTCGCGTGGTTCACGGTCCACACGGCCGCGCCCCCCTTCGCCGTACGGGAGGAAGCCTGGACCGCCCGCGAGACGGCCCTCGCGGCCGCTCTGGCCGGCGTGGGGTGCGCGGTGGCGATGGCGGTGCTGGCGGTGCCGGCGGGCGGTCCGCTGGGCACGGGGGCGCTGTCGGAGTTCGGGCCGGTGTGGTGGCGTACGGGCGGTGCGGCGCTGGTGTGGACGGTGGCGCTGGGCGTCCCGGGCGCGCTCGCCCTGCGCGCGTGGCGCCTGCGTGACCGCACCCCCCGCGCGCGGGGCGGTACGACGACGCTGCCGTCGGACGCGGCGGAAGAGGGGGCCGGGGCGGCGAAGCGCGGGTGGTGGTGGCGGCGGGCGGACGAGACGCCGTGGCGGCGTCCGGACGGGCCCGGAGCCGTTGCCGACGACGCGGCCGGGCCGTACGACGGCGAAGCCGACTTCTTCCCCGTCGGCGATCCCGCGGCCAGTACGGACGTGGACTGGCACGACAACGGCGTACTCGAGGTGAGGGGGGCGGCGCCGGAGGAGGAGCCCGGGGGCGGGGCGGACGCCCCGTCCGCCCCGCCCCCGCCGCCGTAGGGCGGGGGCGGGGCGTGGGGCTACTCCTTCACGCCGAAGACCGGGCGCAGGGACTTCGGGAGCAGTTCGTTGCAGGACACCTGCGCGGACTGGGTCAGGGAGTCCTGCACACACGTGTAGTAGTCGCGGTAGACCAGCTGCACCGTGAACGTCGTCGCCACGATCACGAGCGCGAGCGCCGCCGTGACCAGCCCGCTCACCGCCGCCGTCGTCTGCGGCTTCGTGCTGCCGGCCGCCGGCGCGGGCGTCCGCGCGGGTGCGGCCGGTGCGACGGCGTCCGCCGCCGCGCCCTGTCCCCGCCGCGGCTTCGCGCGCAGCGAGCTGATGCCCCAGTACAGCGCCAGCGCTCCCAGCAGCAGCGCGACCTCGGGGAGGTCGAACAGCGCGAAGAAGAACGCCCACATGCCGGAGAGCAGCGCGTAACGCGCCCGGCGCTGCGCCGGGTCCGTGGGATCCCACCGCAGCCCCGTGTTGTTTCCGCGGCCCGGACCGCCCGGACCGCCCGGCCCCTCGGGGCCGCCCTGGTGGCCGCCCCATCCGCCGTCCTGGTGACCCGGCTGGCGGGGGCTCCACCGGCCGCCCTGCGAGGGCTCGCCCCCGTCGCCCCGGCCACCGCCGTCCGCGGGCTCGCGCGGCCGCCACGGCTCGTCGGGCCGCCCCTCGGGCGGCGGCGCGAAGGGATTGTCGTCCCCCTGCGGCGACGGGGTCGACGAGGACTGGCGTTCCCGCAGCAGCAACTGAGAACCCCGCTGTCCGGCGTACGTATCGGACAGCGGGAGGCGGAGAGCCGCGCGGCGGCGTCGGTCCGTCATCTGGTGAACGTCTTCCCCTCAGACCCGGTGCACAGAGGGTCTTGTGTGTCGTCTGTTCCCGTCCGGAGACGGATGGTCGCCGTCCGCGGACGGACTCCTGTCCCCTGACGCTACCTCCCGGCCGCGTACCCGTCCCGTGGGGGCCGCTCGGTGTGCCGGTATCGTTGCCGACGGTTGGCGTCTTCGTAGGGTTCCCCGTATCGGGAGGCTCGATTCGTTCGTACGACCACACAAGCCGCACCATCCGCGAGAAAGAGCCCCGCCGTGGCCTCCCCGCCCCCTTCGCAGACCGTTTCCCCCCGTGCCCCCGGCGCGCCGGCCCGCATCGTCGTCCTGGTCTCCGGCTCCGGTACGAACCTCCAGGCCCTGCTCGACGCCATCGGCGACGACCCCGCCGCGTACGGCGCGCGGATCGTGGCCGTCGGCGCCGACCGGGACGGGATCGCGGGTCTGGAACGCGCCGAGCGCGCCGGAGTGCCGACCTTCGTCCGCCGCGTGAAGGACTTCTCCTCGCGCGAGGAGTGGGACCTGGCGCTGGCCGGGGCCACGGCGGCGTACGAGCCCGACCTGGTCGTGTCGGCCGGCTTCATGAAGATCGTGGGCAGGGAGTTCCTCGCGCGCTTCGGCGGCCGGGTCGTGAACACCCACCCCGCCCTGCTGCCCAGTTTTCCCGGGGCCCACGGCGTGCGCGACGCGCTCGCGTACGGCGCGAAGGTCACCGGATGCACCGTCCACTTCGTCGACGACGGCGTCGACACCGGCCCGATCATCGCGCAGGGCGTGGTCGAGGTCCGGGACGAGGACTACGAAGACGGTGGTGCCGCTCTTCACGAGCGCATCAAGGAAGTCGAGCGACGGCTGCTCGTCGATGTCGTGGGGCGCCTGGCCCGTAACGGCTATCACATCGAGGGACGAAAGGTAGTTATCCAGTGACCGCCGAAGGTACGAAGCGGCCCATGCGCCGCGCGTTGGTCAGCGTCTACGACAAGACGGGCCTCGAAGAGCTGGCCCGCGGCCTGCACGAGGCGGGCGTCACCCTGGTCTCCACCGGCTCCACCGCCGGGAGGATCGCCGCGGCCGGCGTCCCGGTCACCAAGGTCGAGGAGCTCACCGGCTTCCCCGAGTGCCTGGACGGCCGCGTCAAGACGCTGCACCCGCGCGTCCACGCCGGCATCCTCGCCGACCTGCGCCTCGACGCGCACCGCACGCAGCTGGAGGAGCTGGGGGTGGAGCCGTTCGACCTCGTGGTCGTCAACCTCTACCCGTTCAAGGAGACCGTCGCCTCCGGCGCGAGTGCGGACGAGTGCGTCGAGCAGATCGACATCGGCGGCCCGTCGATGGTCCGCGCCGCCGCCAAGAACCACCCGTCGGTCGCGGTCGTCACCAGCCCCGAGCGGTACGCCGCCGTCCTCGACGCGGTCAAGGACGGCGGGTTCGACCTGACGGCCCGCAGGCGTCTGGCGGCCGAGGCCTTCCAGCACACGGCGGCGTACGACGTGGCGGTCGCCTCCTGGTTCGCCGCCGACTACGCGGCCGCGGACGACAGCGGCTTCCCGGACTTCCTCGGTTCGGCGTACGAGCGCAAGAACGTCCTGCGGTACGGCGAGAACCCGCACCAGCCCGCGGCGCTCTACACCTCCGGCACGGGCGGCCTCGCCGAGGCGGAGCAGCTGCACGGCAAGGAGATGTCGTACAACAACTTCACGGACACGGAGGCCGCGCGGCGCGCCGCGTACGACCAGACCGAGCCCTGTGTCGCGATCATCAAGCACGCCAACCCGTGCGGCATCGCCGTCGGCGCGGACGTCGCCGAGGCGCACCGCAAAGCGCACGCCTGCGACCCGCTGTCCGCCTTCGGCGGTGTGATCGCCGTCAACCGGCCGGTGTCGGTGGCGATGGCCGAGCAGGTCGCGGAGATCTTCACCGAGGTCATCGTCGCCCCGGGGTACGAGGACGGCGCCGTCGAGGTGCTGGCCCGCAAGAAGAACATCCGCGTGCTGGTCTGCCCCGACGCCCCGTCGGACGTCGTCGAGGTCAAGGCGATCGACGGCGGCGCGCTGCTCCAGGTCACCGACCGGCTCCAGGCCGGGGGCGACGACCCGTCCACCTGGACGCTCGCCACCGGCGAGGCGCTCTCCGACGCCGAACTCGCCGAGCTGGCCTTCGCCTGGCGCGCCTGCCGCGCCGTGAAGTCCAACGCGATCCTGCTCGCCAAGGGCGGCGCGTCGGTGGGCGTCGGCATGGGGCAGGTCAACCGCGTCGACTCCGCGAAGCTCGCGGTGGAGCGCGCGGGCGAGGAGCGCGCGCAGGGGGCGTACGCCGCCTCCGACGCGTTCTTCCCGTTCCCGGACGGGCTGGAGATCCTGCTGGACGCCGGGGTCAAGGCCGTGGTCCAGCCGGGCGGTTCGGTCCGTGACGAGCAGGTCGTCGAGGCCGCGAAGAAGGCGGGCGCGACGATGTACTTCACCGGCACGCGCCACTTCTTCCACTGAGGGACGACGGAAGGCCGCAATCCCCCACGGGATTGCGGCCTTCGCCGTCCGGGTGCGCCCTACGCGTTACGCGCGCTGGCGGTTGAACCACTGTTCGCCGTCGGACTTGGCGAGGAACACGATGATCAGGACGGCCAGGACCGTGTGGACCAGGCCGACCAGGATGAACGGGTAGATGCCGAGCAGAGCGGTGATCGCGCCGAACACGATGGTGGTGATGCGGATGCCGTTGCCGCCGCTGCCGAACTTCACGGCGAGGAAGATCGCGAGTACGCCCCACAGCAGGACCAGGACGGTGCCGCCCCACAGCGCGCCGGACGACATGTCCGCCAGGTCCTGGAACTGGACGTCGTTCCTGAGCGACGGCTCGTTCTTGGCCGCGCTGATGGTGACGGCGGTGAGCCCGAAGAGGATCGCGCCGATGACCTGGAAGCCCGCGATGACGTACAGCATGACGCGGGCGGCCTTCACACCGCCCGGCATCTCCTGCGGCACGCCCGGGTAGCCGCCGTACTGCTGCTGCACCGGCGGAGCCTGCGGGTAGCCGTAACCGGGCTGCTGGCCCTGGGGCGGCACGCCCTGGGGGGCCTGCTGCGGGTAGCCGTAGCCGGGCTGGCCCTGCTGGCCGCCCTGCTGACCCTGGGCGTACGGATTGTTCGGGTCGCCGAAGCTCATGGCGGGGTTCCTCCGTTGGAAGTGCTGGGGACGACGCGGCCGGCGCGGAAGGAACTCTGCCCAACAGACCGGTTCTGCCCCCCGCCGCTGCCCGCGGCACTGCGCGGATCATCGTCGTAGGCCACTCGTCTCCTTGTCCAGCGGGTATCCGTATGTGTTGTGCAAGTGCAACCTCGGGGCCGCGCCGGGGCAGTCCGGGGGCCGTGGGCGCGTCCGGCCGCCGGGGCCTGATTGGAACCCGGACGGGTCCATCCGCGAGGATGGGGGCATGAGCGCCCAGATTCTCGATGGCAAGGCCACCGCAGCCGCGATCAAGTCCGACCTGACCGCCCGCGTGGCGGCTCTGAAGTCCAAGGGCGTCGTCCCCGGGCTCGGTACCGTGCTGGTCGGTGACGACCCCGGCAGCAAGTGGTACGTCGCGGGCAAGCACCGCGACTGCGCCCAGGTGGGCATCGCGTCGATCCAGCGCGAACTGCCCGCGACCGCCTCCCAGGAGGAGATCGAGGCGGTGGTGCGGGAGCTCAACGAGAATCCGGAGTGCACGGGTTACATCGTCCAGCTCCCGCTCCCCAAGGGCATCGACACCAACCGCGTCCTGGAGCTGATGGACCCGGCCAAGGACGCCGACGGCCTGCACCCGATGAGCCTCGGCAAGCTCGTGATCGGCGAGCCCGGCCCGCTGCCGTGCACGCCGTACGGCATCGTCCAGCTGCTCCGTCACCACGGTGTGGAGATCAACGGGGCGAACGTCGTGGTCGTCGGCCGCGGCATCACCATCGGCCGCCCGATGCCGCTGGTGCTGACCCGCAAGTCCGAGAACGCGACGGTGACGCAGTGCCACACCGGCACGCGCGACCTGTCCGCGCACCTCAGGCAGGCGGACATCGTCATCGCCGCGGCGGGTGTGCCGCACCTGATCAAGCCCGAGGACGTCAAGCCGGGCGCGGCCGTGCTCGACGTCGGCGTCAGCCGGGACGAGGACGGCAAGATCGTCGGAGACGTCCACCCGGGCGTCGCGGAGGTGGCCGGCTGGGTCGCCCCGAACCCGGGCGGCGTCGGCCCGATGACCCGCGCCCAGCTGCTGGTCAACGTCGTCGAGGCGGCGGAGCGCGCCGCCGCCGGCGCCGACTCCGCCGCGAGCTGAGCGGGAAGGAAGCGCCACCCATGGCTGCTGGTACAAGCCCGGACGACCCGGCCGCCACCGGGGACGCCGCCGTGGAGGCGGTCGCGCGCGACACGGAAGGCACCGGGGCCGCGGAAGAGGCCCCCGGCACGGACGAACCCCGCGGCTCGCAGGAGCCCCGCGACGCGGAAGAGGCCGAACCGACGGCCAAGGGCGTCGTCAGCGCGCCGGGCCCGGACGGGCCCGTCCGGACCACGCGGCGCTTCCCGATGTTCACCCGGGACACCGCGCGGCCCGAGGGCGGCGAGCGGGCCGCGTCCGGGGACGCCGCGGCCCCGGTCCGGCAGTGGCCGTTCCTGACCGTCCTGGGCACGACCGGGCTCGGGCTGTTCCTCGTCGCGGTCGACGCGTTCGACATCGGTTTCCGCATCGGCACGCTGCTGATCGGCCTGGCCCTGATCTCCGGCGCCGTGATGCGCCGGCTGGTCCCGTCCGTGGGCATGCTGGCCGTGCGCTCGCGCTTCACCGACATGGCGACGTACGGCCTGCTCGGCACCGTCATCGTGCTGCTCGCGATGATGGCCCAGCCCGGACCGTGGCTGGAGTTCCCGTTCCTGGAGGCGGCGGTCCGCTTCACGGTGCGGTAGGGGCGGGGGAGTCCGGCTCCCCGAGGCCGTCCGCGCCGAGCCCGCGCACGGCCGCCGCCACGATGGGCCGATGCTCCGGGGAACCCGGGAGGGGCGCGCAAGGGGAGCACGCCGCATCCCGAACGCTCCCGTGCGCTCCTGCCGCAGGAACTGCCATCCTGGCTTCGCGCATCCCTCTGGGTAGTGCGGACCACGGACCGTGAAGGGTCCGGCAGGGGGGCACGAGAGCACGGGGCACGTCAGGCACGTACGGGGGGACAAGGGGGAAGTTATGCCTCGTTGGAAGGATCTGCCGGAGGAGCTCGACCCACAGGTCAAGGAGTTCGCCGGTCAGCTGCGCCGGCTGGTCGACCGGAGCGGACTCGGCGTCTCGGCGGTGGCGGACCGGACGGGCTACAGCAAGACGTCCTGGGAGCGCTATCTGAACGGCCGGCTGCTCGCGCCCCAGGGCGCGGTCCTCGCGCTGGCCGAGGTGACCGGTACGCACGCGGTCCACCTGACCACCATGTGGGAGCTCGCGGAACGCGCGTGGAGCCGTTCCGAGATGCGCCACGACATGACCATGGAAGCGATCCGCGTCTCGCAGGCGCGCGCCGCGCTGGGCGAGTCCGGCCGGACCGCCGCGCCCGCCATGGGCGGCGGACCGGGCCGGCGCACCGCCACCGACCCGGCCGCCCCCGCCGCGGGCCGGGGCTCCGCCGGTACGGGAACGGGCCCCGGCGCGGGCTCCGCCGGCACGGGCCCGGGCGGGCGTACGCCGCAGGGCTTCGGCATACCGCAGCAGCAGACCGGCAGGGGACCGGGGCGGGGCGCGGGGACAGTGCCGGGTCCGGGGCCGGGTCCGGGCTCGCCGGACGGCCGGCGCGGACACCGGAGGGTCACGATGTTCCTGGCGGGCGCCGTGGGCGCGCTCCTGGTCATAGCGGCCGCCGTACTGCTGACCGACCTCGGCGGCGAGGGCGGGGGCGGGGGCGAGGACCTCGTCCTGGAGGACAAGCCGACGGCCCGGCCGGCCACTTCGGCCCCCGAACTGCCCCTGGGCGTCGAGTGCAGCGGCGACGCCTGTACGGGCAAGGACCCGGAGGCCATGGGCTGCGGCGGTGGGTTCGCCAGGACGACGGCCAGCGCGACCGTGGGCACCTCCCTCGTCGAGGTCCGGTACAGCAAGACGTGCGGGGCGGCGTGGGCGCGTATCACCCGGGCGGCAGCGGGCGACACGGTGCGGATCACGGGGGCCGGGACCGCCAGGGAACAGAACGGCCTGGTCGACGCGGACAAGGACGCGTACACCCCCATGCTCGCCGTCACCGAGGCCGGTGACGTGAAGGCGTGCGCGACCCTGACGTCCGGCGTGAAGGGCTGCACCCCCCAGGAATAGCCGGTGAAAATAGCCGGCGAAGAGGGGGAATGCCCGCGCCCGCACGGGGAAGGCGCATGGCATCCCCCCACGGGTGCGCGGCACCTCGATGGGCGGCCGCCCGCGCTTCCCCCTCCCGCGCGGGCGGCCGCCCGCGTTCGGGGGATGTGCGCTCCACCACACGGGGTCGGGAGATCGTCGCCCCCCGGGTCGGATAGCCTGACCGCTGGATATCTCTTCACGTCAAGATTCAGCCGCCGGACCGGTGTCGGAGTCGGGGCGTACCGGGGATGTCCAGCAACGAGGGGCAGGGACCCCCACCGCCAGCTGTCTTACGGAGATCGCCATGACCCGCACTCCCGTGAATGTCACCGTCACCGGCGCGGCCGGCCAGATCGGCTACGCGCTGCTCTTCCGCATCGCCTCCGGCCACCTGCTCGGCGCGGATGTGCCGGTCAAGCTGCGTCTCCTGGAGATCCCGCAGGGTCTGAAGGCCGCCGAGGGCACCGCCATGGAGCTCGACGACTGCGCCTTCCCGCTGCTCCAGGGCATCGAGATCACCGACGACCCGAACGTCGGCTTCGACGGCGCCAACGTCGCCCTCCTCGTGGGCGCCCGCCCGCGCACGAAGGGCATGGAGCGCGGTGACCTGCTGTCCGCCAACGGCGGCATCTTCAAGCCGCAGGGCAAGGCCATCAACGACAACGCCGCGGACGACATCAAGGTCCTCGTCGTCGGCAACCCGGCCAACACCAACGCGCTCATCGCGCAGGCCGCGGCCCCGGACGTACCGGCCGAGCGCTTCACCGCGATGACCCGTCTGGACCACAACCGCGCGCTGTCGCAGCTGGCGAAGAAGACCGGCGCCCCGGTCTCCGACATCAAGCGCCTCACCATCTGGGGCAACCACTCGGCGACCCAGTACCCGGACATCTTCCACGCGGAGATCGCCGGCAAGAACGCCGCCGAGGTCGTCAACGACGAGCAGTGGCTGGCCGACACCTTCATCCCGACCGTCGCCAAGCGCGGTGCGGCGATCATCGAGGCCCGCGGCGCGTCCTCGGCCGCCTCGGCCGCCAATGCCGCCATCGACCACGTCCACACGTGGGTCAACGGCACGGCGGCCGGCGACTGGACGTCGATGGGCATCCCGTCGGACGGCTCCTACGGCGTCCCGGAGGGCCTCATCTCCTCCTTCCCGGTCACCTGCAAGGACGGCACGTACGAGATCGTCCAGGGCCTGGACGTCAACGAGTTCTCCCGCGCGCGCATCGACGCGTCGGTGCAGGAGCTCAAGGAGGAGCGCGACGCGGTGCGCGAGCTCGGCCTGATCTGATCCCCGATCCCCGTGTTCAGCGTTTCGCGTTTCGCGGATACGCGCCGACGCCCCCGGCAGCCGGTCCGACCGGCCGCCGGGGGCGTCGTCATGTGGCCGGAAGGCCCTCGTCCATGCCCTGGTGGTGAGCGGCCGGCCTGATCGGGTGTCGCCACATGCGCCGCGATGGGTCTGCAGTGTCGTCCCTTTCCTTCCTGACTCGCCTTTTCCCGCGGGCAGTTCGACCGGCCAAGGGGCACGATGACTCAGACGGCGTTACCCGCGCAGTCCGACGGCGGGCAGGACGATCTGCTGGGCCGGCCCCCTGCGCAGCCCGCCGTGAGCGAAGCGAGCCGGCTGCTGTGCGCCGGGGTGTACCTCGACCCCGGCTACCGGGACGCGGTCATCGACGAGCTCTACGTGCACGAAGAACGCATCGCCGCCCCGTCGTACGGTTTCGACGCCGCCCGCGTCCTCGCGCACGCGCTGCGCGCGCGGCGTACCGAACTCACCTGGGCCGCCGGGGTCGTGGCCCTGTGGATCTTCGCGGTCCTGCTGACCGAAGGCATGTTCCTCGCGCTCGTGATGCCCTGCCTCGTGCTCAGCCTCGCCGGGTGGCTCGGGGGCACGGCGGCCGGATGCCGCTGTACCGGCGGATCCCGGCGTTCTTCCTGCGCTGGTACGGGCGGTTCATGCTCGTCAGCGTCCTCCTGACGCTGGTCGACACGGCCCTCGAAGGGAAAGAGGCCGACGGGGGGGAAGACGGGTACGGCAGTTATATCCGGCCCGGCGGAAGCAGTGGGCCCGGGGTCTCGGACAGCTACTCGGACGCCTTGATGGAGCTGTTCACCCACGTCGCTCCGCAGGTCGACTCGCATTCCGCCGGGGGAATCCTCGCGCTGCTCGCCATCCTCGCCGCCGTCGTGGCGCTCCAGCGGGGGCAGTTCGCCCGCACTCTGACCGGTGAACTCTCCCCCCGCCGGTTCCCCGACCACGCGGCCGATCCCGCCGAGCGTTCCTCCGGGCCCCGCTTCGGCCGGCTCGGGCAGCGCATCAGGGAGGAGCAGCACGCCCCGCTGGTCATGTACAACCCCTCCCATCCCTTCTGCGGCGCGGGCCGGTCGTACCAGCCGTGGAATCTCTCCGTCGAGCTCCGTCCGCGTACGGACCGTACGGACCGCGCCCCCCAGGCGATCGACAACGCGGAGATCATCAGGCGCATCGTCCCCCTCGTCGAAAGCCTCCGTGTCCCCTCGCCGCACGGATCGCCGGAGCGCGCGGCCGCCGTGCGGGACCGGTTGCGCGAACTCCGGACCGACGAGTGCGTCTTCCTCCCGGCCACCGGGATCACGCGCCGCGACCGGGCGCCGTACGGCTCCGAGAGCTTCGCGACCCACCGGAGCGGCTCGGTCGAGGAAGGCGGCGAGAGCCGTCGGCACTTCCTGCGGATCCGGGTGGGGGGCTGGAGCGAAGAGGTCGTGGTCACGGTCTTCGTACGGGTCCACACCCAGGGCGGGATGCTGATGCTGGAGGTGGCGCCGCATGTGCTGCTGCCCGTGCGCCAGTTGTTCCAGGAGGCGGACCGGATCGCCCACCGGCACCGGAACAACAGCTGGTTCGGGAAGGCCGCCCGGGCGCTCGCCCACACCCCCGGTTCCCTCGGGCGCTCGCTCGCGACGCTGGGGCGCAGTTACGCCAGTGGCTGGAAGGTGCTCACCGACGGGAGCGGCGGCGCGCTGCCGGACGGGCCCGCGCGCTCCGTGCGTGAGCTGGGCTGCGAGGGGGAAGCGTCGCTCTTCCAGCGGGTCTTCCCCGCCTCCGACGGTGACCTGTACGCCGTGATCGTGGCGGCACCCGCCACCCAGTGGCCGTTGCAGCGGGAGATCCTGGATACGGCGATCGATCACTTCGCTCCCGATGACACATTTTGATCGCTTGCGATACGTAATGTTCGTGATGCGGAGCACTTTCGGCCATCCGTTGCGCATGGTTCTCGCCTATGGGGGGAGGGCTCTCGATCGCCGGTCCTTATCGGCGGAACATATCGGGAACGGAAGGCGAAACGCGACGTGTCGGGACAGCAGACTATTCATGTGGGCGGAAAGTGGCAGGCGGCCACTTCCGGTGCCACGCGCGAGATCATCGACCCCGCGGACGCCAAGCCCTTCGCCGTCGTCGCCGAGGGAGGCGCCGCGGACGTCGACGCCGCGGTGGCGGCGGCCCGTACCGCGTTCGACTCGGGCGAGTGGCCCCGCACCCCGGTGGCCGAGCGGGCCGCGCTGCTGCGGCGCGTCGCCGGGCTGCTCCAGCGGGACCGCGAGGAGATCGCGCTCCTGGAGAGCCGTGACGCCGGGAAGACCCTGGAAGAGGGCCGGGTCGACGTGGACTGCGTGAGCGACGCCTTCCGTTACTTCGCCGACCTCGTCGTGGGCGAGGGCGGCGGCCGGGTCGTCGACGCCGGATCGCCTCGTATCCACAGTGTCGTCGTGCACGAGCCGGTCGGCGTCTGCGCGCTCATCGCACCCTGGAACTACCCGCTGCTCCAGGCGAGTTGGAAGATCGCCCCGGCCCTGGCCGCGGGCAACACCTTCGTGGTCAAGCCGAGCGAGATCACTCCGCTGACCACCGTCGCGCTCATCGAACTGCTGGCCGAAGCAGGGCTTCCGGCCGGTGTCGCCAACCTCGTCACCGGTGCGGGCGACCCCGTCGGCGCGCGCATGGCGGAGCACCCCGATGTCGACCTCGTCTCGTTCACGGGCGGCCTCGCCAGCGGTACGAAGGTCATGCGGGCCGCCGCCGTCACCGTCAAGAAGGTCGCGCTGGAGCTGGGCGGCAAGAACCCCAACGTCGTCTTCGCCGACGCCTGCGCGACCGAGGAGGGCTTCGACACCGCCGTCGACCAGGCCCTGAACGCCGCCTTCATCCACAGCGGCCAGGTCTGCTCGGCCGGCTCCCGGCTCATCGTCGAGGAGTCGGTGCGCGAGCGCTTCGTCGCCGAACTCGCCCGCCGGGCCGCGAAGATCCGCCTCGGCCGCGGCACGGCCGACGGCGTGGAGTGCGGGCCGCTCGTCTCCGCGCAGCAGCTGGCGAAGACCGAGATGTACGTCGCCTCCGCGCTGGAGGAGGGCGCGGTCCTGCGCTCCGGCGGCGCCCGGCCCGAACCGTCCGACGTACGGCCGGCCGACGGCTACTTCTACGCTCCGACCGTCCTCGACCAGTGCCACCGCGAGATGCGCGTCGTACGCGAGGAGGTCTTCGGGCCGGTCCTGACGGTGGAGACCTTCCGTACCGAGGACGAGGCCGTCGCCCTCGCCAACGACACCGAGTACGGCCTGGCCGGCGGCGTGTGGACGGCCGACGCCGGGCGCGCGCGGCGCGTCGCGGGGCGGCTGCGGCACGGCACCGTGTGGATCAACGACTTCCACCCCTACCTGCCGCAGGCGGAGTGGGGCGGCTTCGGCAAGTCGGGCATCGGGCGCGAGCTCGGGCCCGCCGGACTCGCCGAGTACCGCGAGGCCAAGCACGTCTACCAGAACCTGGAACCGCGCCCGGTGCGCTGGTTCGCGGGCTGAGGCCCCCCGCACCCTCCCTCCCCCCATTACGCGACAGCACTTTGTGGCGCCCCGCACGAAGAGGAGCAGCAACCCATGCCCGTATACGACTACGTCGTCGTCGGCGGCGGAACCGCGGGTTCGGTGATCGCGTCCCGGCTCACCGAGGACCCGTCCGTCCGCGTCGCCGTCATCGAAGGCGGTCCCTCCGACGTCGACCGTCCCGAAGTCCTCACGCTGCGCCGCTGGATGGGCCTGCTGGGCGGTGAGCTCGACTACGACTACCCCACCACCGAGCAGCCGCGCGGCAACTCCCACATCCGGCACAGCCGCGCCCGCGTCCTGGGCGGCTGCTCCTCGCACAACACCCTCATCGCCTTCCAGCCGCTGCCGTCCGACTGGGACGAGTGGGCGACCGCCGGCGCCGAGGGATGGGACGCCGCCTCCATGGCGCCGTACTTCCACAAGCTGCGCAACAACATCGTGCCGGTCGACGAGAAGGACCGGAACGCCATCGCCCGCGACTTCGTCGACGCCGCGCGAGGCGCCCTCGGCGTGCCGCGCGTGGAAGGGTTCAACAAGGAGCCCTTCCACGAGGGCGTGGGCTTCTTCGACCTCGCGTACCACCCGGAGGACAACAAGCGCTCGTCCGCCTCGGTCGCGTACCTGCACCCCTTCCTCGACCGGCCGAACCTCCACATCATGCTGGAGACCTGGGCGTACAAGCTGGAGTTCGACGGGACCCGGGCGACCGGTGTGCGCGTCCGGACGAAGGACGGGGAGGAAGTCCTCGTCGAGGCCGGCCGCGAAGTGCTGCTCTGCGCGGGCGCGGTGGACACCCCGCGGCTGCTGCTGCACTCCGGCATCGGTCCGAAGGCCGACCTCGAAGCGCTCGGGATACCCGTCGTGCACGACCTGCCCGGCGTCGGCGAGAACCTGCTCGACCACCCGGAGTCGGTCATCGTCTGGGAGACGGACGGGCCGATACCCGAGAACTCGGCGATGGACTCCGACGCGGGCCTGTTCGTACGGCGCGACGCGGCGAGCCGCGGCCCGGACCTGATGTTCCACTTCTACCAGATCCCGTTCACCGACAACCCCGAGCGCCTCGGCTACGAGCGGCCCGAGCACGGCGTGTCGATGACCCCGAACATCCCCAAGCCGCACAGCCGCGGCCGGCTCTTCCTGACCAGCGCCGACCCGTCCGTGAAGCCCGCCCTGGACTTCCGCTACTTCACGGACGAGGACGACTACGACGCCCGGACACTCGTCGACGGCATCCGCATCGCCCGCGAGATAGCCAAGTCCGAGCCGCTGGCGAAGTGGCTCAAGCGCGAGGTCTGCCCCGGGCCCGAGGTCACCTCCGACGAGGACATCAGTGAGTACGCCCGCAAGGTCGCGCACACCGTGTACCACCCGGCGGGCACCTGCCGCATGGGTGCCGACTGGGACGAACGCGCCGTGGTGTCACCGGACTTGAAGGTCCGCGGCCTCGACGGCATCCGCATCGCCGACGCTTCCGTCTTCCCGACGATGCCCGCCGTGAACCCGATGATCGGGGTCCTGATGGTCGGGGAGAAGTGCGCCGAACTGCTTGCCTCGACAACTGCACCGGGAGGTGATGCGTGATGACCGCTCCTGAACAGACGAACGCCGCCGAACCGGTCTTCTCCGTAAAGAACCTGTGGAAGGTGTTCGGACCGAAGGCGGACCGAATACCCGCCGACACGGACTGCGCCGAACTGTCCGCCGACGAGCTGCGGGCCCGCACCGGCTGCACCGCCGCCGTGCGTGACGTCTCCTTCGACGTGCGCAAGGGGGAGGTCTTCGTCGTCATGGGGCTGTCCGGCTCCGGCAAGTCCACCCTCGTACGCTGCCTGACCCGGCTCGTCGAGCCCACCTCCGGCGCCATCGCCATCGACGGCGAGGACGTCCTGTCCATGGACCGGACGCGGCTGCGCGAACTGCGCCGCCACCGCGCCTCCATGGTCTTCCAGCACTTCGGCCTGTTGCCGCACCGCTCCGTCCTCGACAACGTCGCCTACGGCCTGGAGATCCAGGGCATGGGCCGCTCCGAGCGGCGCGCCAAGGCCGCCGAGGTCGTCGGGAAGGTCGGCCTGGCGGGGATGGAGGAGCGCCGGCCCGGTCAGCTCTCCGGCGGGCAGCAGCAGCGCGTGGGCCTGGCCCGCGCCCTCGCCGTCGACCCCGAAGTGCTGCTCTTCGACGAGCCGTTCAGCGCCCTCGACCCGCTGATCCGCCGCGACATGCAGGAAGAAGTCGTCCGCCTGCACCACGAGGAGGGACGCACCATGGTCTTCATCACCCACGACCTGAGCGAGGCACTGCGGCTGGGCGACCGGATCGCGCTGATGCGGGACGGCCGGATCGTGCAGCTCGGCACCCCGGAGGAGATCGTCGGCGCGCCCGCCGACGACTACGTGCGGGACTTCGTGCGCGACGTACCGCGCGAGCAGGTCATGACCGTACGCTCGGCCATGCGCCCCGCCGACGACGCGCGCGAGACCGAGACCGGTGTGTCCGTCTCTCCCGACGCCACCGTCTCGGCCGCCATCGAGGCCGTCGCCCGCACCGGTGCGCCCGCCCGCGTCATGGAGAACGGGCGCTGCGTCGGCATCGTCGACCACCAGGGGCTGCTCGCCGTCGTCGCGGGCCTGGGCACGACGAAGGCGGTCACCGCATGACGGCGGTCGTCACCGCGCCCGTGGAGGACAAGGCGGCGGCAGGGGGCGCACCGGGCCGGTTCGCCGCTGCCGTACGTCACCGGGCCGGCCGGAAGCTGCTCGCGCTCGCCGTCGCCGCGTTCGTGCTCGTACCGCTCGGCGCCGTGCTGTGGGGCGGCGGCGGCTGGCCCGCCGGCCTGACCGTCGACGTGTCGGGTCCGCTCGACGACGCCAACGCGTGGGTCATCGACCACCGCGACACCCACCCCCTCTTCCTGTACTTCCTGCTGCACCTCTCCAACACCGCCACCGACGCGGTCTCCGCCGTCTACCACGGCCTGAACGCGCTCGGCTGGCCGGGCTTCGCCGCCCTGGCGGTGCTCTTCGCATGGCGCGCCGCCGGACTCGGCCGGCGCGGCGCGAAGACGGCGGGCACCGCGGCCGTCGTGTTCACCGTCTGCGGGCTGCTCGGCATGTGGGACGCCACGCTGCTCACCATCGCGCTGATGGTCGTGGCCGTGGCGCTCGCCTCCGTACTGGGCATCCTGCTCGGGCTGGTGGCCGGACTCTCCGACCGCTTCCACCGGATGCTGCGCCCGGTGCTCGACACGATGCAGGTCATGCCGGCCTTCGCCTACCTGCTGCCGTTCGTGCTCGTCTTCGGCACCGGTACGCCCGCGGCCCTCCTCTGCACGGTCATCTACGCCGCCCCGCCGATGGCCCGCCTCACGGCGCTCGGGCTGCGCGGCGCCGACGCCGGCGTCCTGGAGGCATCGGCCTCGCTCGGCGCGAGCGGATGGCAGCGGCTGTGGACGGCGCGGCTGCCGCTGGCCCGCAAGGAGATGCTGCTCGGCCTCAACCAGACGATCATGATGGCGCTCTCGATGGTCGTCATCGCGGCGCTCGTCGGCGCCGGCGGCCTCGGCGAGGAGGTCTACTCGGCGCTGTCCACGGTCGACGTCGGCAAGGCGCTCTCGGCCGGCGTCCCGATCGTGCTGATCGCGGTCTGGCTCGACCGCACCACCGCGGCGGCGGGCGAGCGGCTCGGCACCGCCGCGCCGGGCGGCTCCCGGCTGCTGCACGGATGGCGCGGCTGGGCGCTGGTCGCGGCGGTCACCGCGGCCACCGCCGCGGCCGGCCGCGCGCTGTCGGCGCGGACCTGGCCGCAAGGCTGGACGTACGACATCTCCACACCCGTCAACAGGGCCCAGGACTGGGCCACCGAGCACCTCGCCTCGGGCATCCCGGTCCTCGGCGGCACGGACGTCTGGTCGGAGAACTTCACGCTGTGGGTGCTCAACCCGCTGCGCGACGGCCTGGTCTGGCTGCCCTGGTGGGCGCTGCTGCTGCTCGTCGCCGCTCTGGCGTGGCTGGCCGGGTCGTGGGCGACCGCGCTCACCTCGACGCTCGCGATGGGCGCCGTCGGCGTGCTCGGCGTATGGACGAAGTCCCTCGACACGCTCTCCCAGGTGATCGCGGCGCTCGTCGTGACGCTGCTGCTGGGCTTCGCGCTCGGCATCGCGGCGGCGCGGGCGGGGCGCTTCGAGCGGTGGATGCGGCCGGTGCTGGACGCGATGCAGACGATGCCGCAGTTCGTGTACCTGATCCCGGTGGTCGCGCTGTTCGGCGTCACGCGCGCGTCCGCGATCATCGCGGCCGTCGTGTACGCGCTGCCCGCCGTCGTCCGCATCACCACCCGGGGCATCAGGGACGTCGACCCGTCCGCGCTGGAGGCCGCACGCTCCCTGGGCGCGAGCCCCCGGCAGCAGCTCCTCCAGGTCCAGCTGCCGCTGGCCCGCCCGGCGCTCCAGCTCGCCGTCAACCAGGGCGTGGTCCTGGTGCTCGCGGTGGTCGTCGTCGGCGGCCTCGTCGGCGGCGGCGCGCTCGGTTACGACGTGGTGAAGGGCCTCTCGCGCGGCGATATGGGCGTCGGCATGACCGCCGGCGCGGCGATCGTCTGCCTCGGACTCGTGCTCGACCGGCTCACCCAGCCCGGCACGGCCCGCGCCCGCTCCCGCGGCTGACCGCCCGCCGGCCCGCCTCCGCCGCCCTCCCCGCCAGAGAAGAGAGACCCCCTCACCATGCGCACGAACACGCGGAAACTCCGTACGGCCACCGCTTGCGCCGCCGCCCTCGGACTGCTCGCGCTCAGCGGGTGCGGAGCCGCCGAGACCGGCAGGAGCAGCGTCGTCGGCGGCACGAAGACCGTCAGGCTGACCGTCCCGTCGTGGGTCGGGGCCCAGGCCAACACCGCTGTGGCGGCGTACCTCCTGGAGGAGGAACTGGGCTACACGGTCAGGACCCAGCAGATGGGCGAGGTCCTCGCGTGGGACGCGCTGTCGAGGGGCAACATCGACGGGATCCTGGAGGACTGGGGCCACCCCGAGGAGGAGAAGCGGTACGTCGACACCAAGAAGACCGTCGTCAGGGGCGGCGGCCTCGGTGTCACCGGGCACATCGGCTGGTTCGTGCCGAAGTACTACGCCGACAAGCACCCGGACGTCACGGACTGGAAGAACCTCAACACGTACGCCGAGGACTTCCGGACCGCGGAGAGCGGCGGCAAGGGCGAGCTCCTCGAAGGATCGCCCGACTACGTCACCAACGACGACGCGCTCATCAAGAACCTGAAGCTGGACCTGAAGACGACCTACGCCGGCTCCGAGGCCAGCCAGATCACGGCCATGCAGAAGTACGCCAAGGCGAAGAAGCCGTTCCTGACGTACTGGTGGACGCCGCAGTGGCTGAACGCCGAGATCGACATGGTCGAGGTGAAGCTGCCCGCGTACAGGGAAGGCTGCGACGCCGTCCCGGAGAAGATCGCCTGCGGCTACCCGAAGACGCCGCTCCAGAAGTTCTTCAACGCGGACTTCGCGAAGAAGGGCGGCAGGGCGGCGGAGTTCCTGAAGAACTTCAGGTGGACGACCGAGCAGCAGAACGAGGTCGCCCTGATGATCGCGGACGAGAAGATGGCGCCCGAGGCCGCGGCCGAGAAGTGGGTCGAGGCGAACGAGTCGACGTGGAAGGCCTGGATGCCGGCGAAGTGAGCGGCGGCCGAGGCGGGGCGAGGGGCCCGCTGCCCGTACCGGCAGCGGGCCCCTCGCCGTGCGTCAGTGCTTCAAGGCGCCCGGGGTGTAGTGGCCCGGGACCATGCGGGTCGTCACGCCGAACCGGTTCCAGGAGTTGATGGCCGTGATCAGGGCCGTCAGCCGGGCCAGCTGGGCCTCGTCGAAGTGCTCGGCGGCCTTCTCCCACACCGCGTCGGGCACGAACCCGTCCGTCAGGACGGTCACGGCCTCGGTGAGTTCGAGCGCCGCGGCCTCCCGCTCCGTGTAGAAGTGCCGGGACTCCTCCCAGGCGGTGAGCTGGATGATCCGCTCGGCCGACTCGCCCGCGGCGAGCGCTTCCCTGGCGTGCATGTCGATGCAGAAGGCGCAGCGGTTGATCTGCGAGGCGCGGATCTTGACCAGCTCGACGAGGACGGGGTCGAGGCCCTTCTTCGCCGCGATCTCGAACGCGATCATGGCCTTGTAGACATCGGGCGCCAGTTTCGCCCAGTCCAGGCGGGGCGGGTGCTCGTGGGCGTACCCGGTGGCCGTGGCGTTCGTGTCTGCCGTCGTCGTGTCTGTGCTCATGGGGACGACGCTACGGGGCCGCCGGCCCACCGGTATGGTCCATTTCCGTGACAGATTCGTGGGCCACTCACGGTGTTGACCTCCATGTCGAGCTGAGCGGCCGCGGGCTGCGTACGGGCCTGATGGACTCCCTGCGCGAAGCCGTCCGCACGGGCCGGCTGGCCCCCGGCACCCGGCTGCCGTCCTCCCGCTCGCTCGCCGCCGACCTCGGCATCGCCCGCAACACCGTCGCCGACGCGTACGCCGGCCTGGTCGCCGAGGGCTGGCTCACCGCCCGCCAGGGCTCGGGCACGCAGGTCGCCCAGCGGGCCGCCCCCCAGCAGGCCGTCGACCGGCCGGCCGCCGCGCCCCGGCGCGGTGCCCGCCGCACACCGGCGTACAGCCTCCTGCCCGGCGCCCCCGACCTCGCGTCCTTTCCGCGTGCCGAGTGGCTGAAGGCGGCCAGACGCGCGCTGACCGCCGCGCCGCACGACGCCTTCGGGTACGGCGATCCGCGCGGGCGCGTCGAACTGCGCACCGCCGTCGCCGCGTACCTGGCGCGGGCGCGCGGCGTACGGGCCACGCCGGACCGGGTCGTCATCTGCTCGGGCTTCGCACACGGGCTGCTGCTCATGGCGAAGGTGCTGAGGAAGCGCCGCGTCCGGGAGGTGGTGGTGGAGTCGTACGGCCTCGACGTCCACCGGAACCTGCTCACCGACGCGGGACTGCGCACCCCGGCGCTGGGGTGCGACGGGCTCGGCTCGCGCACCGGGGAGCTGGGGGGACCGGGGGAGCTGCGGGGCGCCGGGGCGGTGCTGCTGACGGCGGCCCACCAGTTCCCGATCGGGGTCGCGCTGCATCCGGACCGGCGCGCGGCCGCCGTCGACTGGGCGCGCGGTACGGGCGGACTGATCCTGGAGGACGACTACGACGGGGAGTTCCGCTACGACCGGCAGTCCGTCGGCGCCCTCCAGGGGCTCGATCCGGAACGCGTGGTCTACCTGGGGACGGCGAGCAAGTCGCTCGCGCCGGGGCTGCGGCTGGGCTGGATGGTGCTGCCCCGGGAGCTGGTGGAGGAGGTGGCGGACGCCAAGGGCCCGGTCGACTGGGCGTCGAGCGCGCCGGACCAGCTCACGCTCGCGGAGTTCATCGCCTCGGGGGCGTACGACCGCCATGTGCGCTCCATGCGGCTGCGCTACCGGCGGCGCCGCGACCAGCTGGTGGCGGCGCTGGCGGAGCGGGCCCCGGACGTACGGGTGACGGGGATCGCGGCGGGGCTGCACGCGGTGCTCGAACTGCCGGCGGGCACGGAACGGTCCGTGGTGCAGGCGGCGGCGTGGCAGGGGCTCGCGCTGCACGGCGTGGACAGCTTCCGGCATCCGTCGGTGGAGCGGGACCGGGACGCCCTGGTCATCGGGTACGGGACACCGCCGGACAGCGCGTGGGCGGGGGCGCTGGACGCGCTGTGCCGGGCGCTGCCGTGAGCCGTGGGTGACGGCTCGCACCGGGCCGAGGGGGAGGGGGAGGGGGAGCCCCGGCCGGACGGGGGGACCGACCGGGGCCGTATGGGGGTGTGGGTACGGCGCTCGCCTGCCGGCGTCTCGTTCCGCCCCACGTAAGGGTGAACGATAAACCACCCCTGCGCGTTCCCGGTCGGCGGCCTCGGTCTCGGTCTCGGCCTCGATCCCCGTCTCGGCCCCCGTCTCGGCCTCAGTCTTCCGTGGAAGGGGCCGGGGCCGTCTCCTGTGCCACCGCGCCGACCGCCGCCTCGCCGAACCGGGCCAGGGCGAGTGCCCCCGCCACCGCCACCACGAACCCCACGACCGCGGCCACCGCCAGGCCGTCCCGCGTACGGTCGCCGAGCCAGACGACGCCCACCACGGCCGGGCCGACCGTCTCGCCCACCACCATCCCCGCCGTCGCCGTGGTCACCGAACCGCGCTGGAACGCCGAGGCGAGCAGCAGGAACGCCGCGCCGCCGGCCAGCAGCAGCGCGTACGCGGCGGGGTCGGCGACGAGTGCCGGAGGCGTCGGGCCGTCGAGCAGCCGCACCGAGACCGACACCACCCCGAAGCCGGTGCCCGCGCCGAACCCCAGGACCAGGGCGCGGGACCGGCCGGGCAGGCGGCCCGCCGGCGCGCCCGCGAGCAGCACGGCGCACGCGACGCCCAGGAGGACGTACCGCAGGGCGGGCGGGCCCCCGCTCCCGCCCTCCGCGCCGGAGGAGAACCCGAGCACCGCCAGGCCCGCGCAGACCGCGGCCACCGCGCCCCACTCCGTACGGCTGAGGCGGACCCCCAGCACACGGGCGGCGACCACCGCGGTGACGGCGAGGCTCGCGGCCTGGGCCGCCTCGACGGCGTAGAGGGGAAGGGTGAGCAGGGCGACGACCTGGAGCGCGAAGCTGAGGCCGTAGAGGGCGAGACCGACGGTGTACCGCCACTGGCGCAGGGAGCGCAGCAGCAGCGTCACGTCGATTCCGCTGCCGGTGCCGGGCCGCGTGGCGCGGGTCGCGACGGCCTGGAGGACGGAGGCCGTACCGATACAGACCGCCGAACAGAGCGCGCAGATCATCCCAAGGAGCACAAAACGACTCTAGGGGGGAAGGGATCGCGCACCGGGTTCCGGTGGCGGAAGCGGGCCCTCTAGTCTGGCGGACGGTCCGGAGGACCTGTTCGAACGACGGGGAAGGAGCCGGAACATGGCGGTACGACGGCGCAAACTGAGGTCGGGCACCGTGCTGCTCGGCGGCATGGGTGTCCTCGCGGCGACGCTCACCGCCTGCGGCTCGGAGCCCGACCGGCGGTGCGTGGACCCGAAGACCCACAAGGTGCTGCCCGACTACAAGTGCGACGACGACGGCAACGGCACCGGCAGGTACTACTACGGTGGCCGCGTCAGCACCGGCAAGGTCACGGACGGCAGCTTCGACAAGTCCGCGGTCGACCGCGGCGGCTTCGGTTCCGGCTCGGGCTCCGGCGGCGGCTGACGGACCGTGGAATCTCCAGGCACCCCGGGTACGCACCGATGAAGCGACACACGATCGAACCCCGCCCCGACTGGCAGCGGACCGTCGAGGAGCAGGGCCTCGTCTATCCGCTGACCCGTTTCCCCGACGGGTCGCTGCGCCCGTACTGGGACGAGAGCGCGTACTACGAATTCTCGCTGCCCGAGGTCGAGGCGCTGGAGGAGGTGGTCGAGGAACTGCACGCCATGTGCCTGGCCGCCGCCGCGTACATCGTCGAACACGACCGCTTCACCGACCTCGGCATCACGGACCCGAGACTGGCCTCGCGCGTCGCCGCCTCCTGGCACCGGCGGGCCAAACTCCCCTCCGTATACGGGCGGTTCGACCTGCGGTACGACGGCACGGGCCCCGCCAGGATGCTGGAGTACAACGCCGACACGCCCACCTCGCTGGTGGAGGCGGCCAGCCCGCAGTGGTTCTGGATGGAGGAGCGCTTCCCCGGCGCCGACCAGTGGAACTCCCTGCACGAGCGGCTCGTCGACGCGTGGCGGCGCCAGGCGCCGCTCCTGCCGCCCGGGCCGCTGCACTTCGTCCACTCGGAGGGCGACGAGCTCGGCGAGGACCTGATGACGGTCGCGTACCTGCGCGAGACCGCCCAGCAGGCCGGCATCGCCACCGAGGCGCTGTCCGTCGAACAGATCGGCTGGGACCGGCTCTCGGGCCGCTTCGTCGACGGCCGTCTGCGCTTCATCCGCAGCTGCTTCAAGCTCTACCCGTGGGAGTGGCTGACGACCGACCGCTTCGGCCCGCACGTCCTGGACACCCTCGACAACGGCGGCGGCACCGGCACCACCTGCTGGATCGAGCCGGCCTGGAAGATGCTGCTCTCCAACAAGGCGCTGCTGGCGATCCTCTGGGAGCTCTACCCCGGCCATCCGAACCTGCTCGCCGCGTACCTCGACGGCCCGCGCGAACTGGCCGCGGCCGACGGCCCCGGGTACGTCGCCAAGCCGCTGCTCGGCCGCGAGGGCGCGGGCGTCACGGTCCACGGGCCGGGCGCGGCCCCCGCTCCGGCCACGGGCGAACAGCGCCTCTGCTACCAGGAGCTGGCCCCGCTGCCCGACTTCGACGGCAACCGTGTGGTGCTCGGAGCGTGGGTCGTCGAGAACGAGGCGGCCGGTCTCGGCATCCGCGAGTCGTCGGGTCTGATCACGGACGAGTACGCCCGCTTCCTGCCCCACGTCATTCTCTGAGAGCCGGCGGCGGTCCGGGGCGTCAGCCCAATGGGCCACCCCGCGTGCAGCGCGCCGCCCCGAAGGACACTCTGCTCACGTGGACCGGGGTGAGGTCCAGGGGAGGGCCCGCTCAGGCCCGGCGCATCCGCCGGGCCCCCACTCTCCAGGAGTCCGCATGCCCGCACGCACGGTCAAGGCAGCGCTCGCGCTCGCCGTCGTCTCCTCGTTGGCCCTGGCAGCCGGTCCGGCGCAGGCCGGGAACGACAACGGTGGCAAAGAGAAGAAGAGGCAGGCCGACCTCGCCAAGGCTTATGTGGCGACGGCCAAGTACCTCTGGGAGCCGCTCGCGGTGAAGCACGGCTTCGAGCGGACCGACGAGTGCGCGGACCTGCCGGGCGTGGGCGGCATGGGTTATCACTACGTCGATCAGAAGAACATCGGGTCCACGGACCCGGCCCGGCCGGCGGCCCTGCTGTACGAGCCCGGGCCGAAGGGCGAGAAGCGGAAGCTGGTGGCGGTGGAGTACCTCGTCGTCGACCGCGACCAGAACCTGGAGACGGACGACGACCGTCCGACGATGTTCGGCAAGAAGTTCGACGGGCCGATGGAAGGCCACGAGCCGGGCATGCCGATCCACTACGACCTGCATGTCTGGCTGTACAAGTCCAATCCGAAGGGATTGTTCGACCCGTGGAACCCCACGGTGCACTGCCCCGCGACCTGACCGGGTCCCGACCGCGACCCGGCCGTGCTCCGGCCGTGCTCCGGCCGTGCTCCGGCCGCGCCCGTGCGTTCGCTGCGGGACCCCGCAGCGAACGCACGGGCGCGGGCAGGCACGCCTACCCCTGGCCCTCCAGCACCGCGACGAGCTGGTCGAGGCCCCAGTCCAGGTCCTCCTTGCTGATCACCAGCGGCGGGGCGATCCGGATCGTCGAACCGTGGGTGTCCTTGACCAGGACGCCCCGGTCCATCAGCTTCTCGGAGATCTGCCGACCGGTGCCGAGCGACGGGGCGATGTCGATGCCCGCCCACAGCCCGCGGCCGCGCACCGCCTCCACCGCGCCGCCGCCCACCAGCAGCCCCAGCTTCTGGTGGAGATGGTCGCCGAGCTCGGTGGCGCGCTCCTGGAACTCGCCGGTGCGCAGCATCGCGATGACCTCCAGCGCCACCGCGCAGGCCAGCGGGTTCCCGCCGAACGTCGAACCGTGCTCGCCCGGCCCGTACACGCCCAGCACCTCGGCCGACGACACGACCGCGGACACCGGCACGACGCCGCCGCCCAGCGCCTTGCCCAGGACGTACATGTCCGGGACCACGCCCTCGTGCTCGCAGGCGAAGGTCCTGCCCGTACGCCCGAGGCCCGACTGGATCTCGTCCGCGACGAAGAGCACGTTCCGCGCGCGGGTCAGCTCCCGTACGCCCGCCAGGTACCCGGCCGGCGGCACCAGGACCCCCGCCTCGCCCTGGATGGGTTCGAGCAGCACGGCCACGGTGTTGTCGGTCACCGCGGCGTCGAGCGCCGTCAGATCGCCGTACGGAACGATCTCGAAACCCGGCGTGTAGGGGCCGAAGTCCGCGCGGGCCTCGGGGTCCGTCGAGAAGCTGACGACGGTCGTCGTACGGCCGTGGAAGTTGCCGGCCGCGACGACGATCTTCGCCGTGCCGTCCATCACGCCCTTGACCTTGTAGCCCCACTTGCGGGCCGTCTTCACGGCGGTCTCCACCGCCTCGGCCCCGGTGTTCATCGGCAGCACCATGTCCATGCCGCACAGCTCGGCGAGTCGCGCGCAGAACTCGGCGAACCGGTCGTGGTGGAAGGCCCGCGAGGTCAGCGTCACCCTGTCCAGCTGCGCCTTGGCGGCCTCGATGAGCCGGCGGTTGCCGTGGCCGAAGTTGAGCGCGGAGTACCCGGCGAGCATGTCGAGGTAGCGGCGCCCCTCGACGTCGGTCATCCAGGCGCCCTCCGCCGAAGCGACGACGACGGGGAGCGGATGGTAGTTGTGCGCGCTGTGCGCCTCCGCAGAGGTGATGGCGGCTTGGGTGGTCGGCACGGGGTCTCCGATCGTCGAGACGAATCCATCCGGCGAGGGGCGGGAACGACGCCCCTTTCTATCGTCGCTCGAATGCCGGACGAAGAAACCACGCGTGACGGTGGGGCCGCTAGGGTGGCGGTACGCACGGCGACTGGCGTACGCGGAACGGACCGCGGGGGAGCCGCGCGGAAAACCACAGCACGAGGTGCCGCCCGCCTGGGCACCCCGGGACCACGACCGGACACTCACCGCTCGCCCCGGAGGACGCCATGAATCTCCCGCCCCGCCACCCCGCGGATCTCCCGCCCCGCCACCCCGCCCTGGCCGCCACGGACCCCGGGATCGCCGCACTGGTCGGCGCCGAGGAACGGCTCCAGGCCGACACCCTGCGCCTGATCCCCAGCGAGAACTACGTCTCGCAGGCCGTACTCGAAGCCTCCGGCACCGTCCTGCAGAACAAGTACAGCGAGGGGTACGCGGGCCGGCGCTACTACGAGGGCCAGCAGAACATCGACCAGGTCGAGCTGCTCGCCACCGCCCGCGCCAAGGCCCTGTTCGGCGTCGAGCACGCCAACGTCCAGCCCTACTCGGGCTCGCCCGCCAACCTCGCCGTCTACCTCGCCTTCGCCGAGCCCGGTGACACCGTGATGGGCATGGCCCTCCCGATGGGCGGCCACCTCACCCACGGCTGGGGCGTCTCGGCCACCGGCACGTGGTTCCGCGGCGTCCAGTACGGCGTACGCCCCGGCACCGGGCTCATCGACTTCGACGAGGTGCGCGAACTCGCCCTCAAGGAACGCCCGAAGCTGATCTTCTGCGGTGGCACCGCCCTTCCCCGCACCATCGACTTCGCGGCCTTCGCGGAGATCGCCCGCGAGTCCGGCGCCGTACTCGTCGCGGACGTCGCGCACATCGCCGGACTGATCGCGGGCGGCGCCCACCCGTCCCCGGTCCCGCACGCCGACGTGATCTCCACGACCACCCACAAGACCCTGCGCGGCCCGCGCGGCGCGATGCTGATGTCCCGTGAGGAGCACGCCAAGGCCATCGACAAGGCGGTCTTCCCCGGCCTCCAGGGCGGCCCGCACAACCAGACCACCGCCGCCATCGCCGTCGCCCTCCACGAGGCGGCCCAGCCCTCCTTCCGCGACTACGCGCACGCGGTCGTCGCCAACGCCGGGGCGCTCGCCGAGGCCCTGCTCGCCCGCGGCTTCGACCTGGTGTCGGGCGGCACCGACAACCACCTGATCCTGATGGACCTCACCCCCAAGGACGTGCCGGGCAAGGTGGCGGCGAAGGCGCTCGACCGGGCCGGGATCGTCGTCAACTACAACACCGTCCCGTACGACCCGAGGAAGCCGTTCGACCCGTCCGGCGTCCGCATCGGCACCCCCTCCCTCACCTCGCGCGGTCTCGGCACGGAACACATGCCGGCCGTCGCCGGCTGGATCGACCGGGGCGTCACCGCCGCCCGCACCGGCGACGAGGAGGCGCTCACCGCGATCCGCGCCGAGGTCGCCGACCTCATGGCCGCCTTCCCCGCACCGGGCCTCCCCACGGACTGACGTCCTTCACGAACCGACGAGCTGACGGCGCGGCACAGCCCGGCGGGCCGGGTCCTGAGGGCCCGCGTCCCGCCGGTCCGCCGGGACTCCACCCCGCGCGCTGCGGTCACCCGTGTCCGCTTCCAGTGCGTCGGACACGTCAAGGCCGACCAGCACCGGCCGGTGATCGGCAGAGTCAGGACCGTCGGCGTCAAGCGCGAGGGCCGTCAGTGGTTCGTCGTACTGACGGCCGAGCAGGTCCAGCCGGAGCCCCTGCCCGCAACGGGTTCCGTCGTCGGCATCGGCATCGGCCTGGGCATCGGCCTGGGCCCAGCCGACTTCCTCGCCGACTCGGGCGGCGGGTTCGTTGCAGGAGAAGTCCCCCTGCGTGAGCTGCGGCCCCACGGTCCGTGCTGACACGGTAGGAGCACTCGACGTTCTACGGGCCGGGCCGGGCCGGGCCGTCGCCATGCCAACCCGGCTGAGCGGGAAGCCCCGCCTCTTCGGAGCGGGGCGGAGCCACCTCCAGCAGACAGCGGTACGTGACGGGAGGCCCCGCGCCGAGCAGCGCCGCCTCCCGTCACGCCACGCCGCGGCCCGCAGCCGCCCTGCGGAGCGAACTGTGTTTCTCGTCTCATTCGCGACAATCCGGAGCAACTACGGCCGGAAGGCCGAGCCCTCCCTGAAGCGCCCCAGCGGCTGGTACGCCTTGAAGAAGGCCGCCTGCACCACGTCTTCCGCGTCCGCACCGGCTCCGAGGACCACCGCCGCCCCGAGCGCGATTCCCGTGTGGGCGCGCACCCGTTCCGCGTACGCCTCGGGCGCCCCTGACCGTACGCGCGCGATCGCCGCAGCACCGTCGATGCCGATGCGGCCCCCCTCCAGGGCCCCTCCCGCGTCCTCACCCTCTTGACGCACCGGAGAACCGAGTCGGGTTCCACACCTGAGAGAATGAGGTCATGGCCTCTGATCGTCCTCGCGTGCTCTCCGGCATCCAGCCCACCGCAGGCTCGTTCCACCTCGGCAACTACCTTGGCGCCGTGCGCCAGTGGGTCGCCCTGCAGGAATCGCACGACGCCTTCTACATGGTCGTCGACCTGCATGCGATCACCGTTCCGCAGGACCCCGTCGCACTGCGCGCGAACACCCGTCTCGCCGCGGCCCAGCTGCTGGCCGCCGGCCTCGACCCGGACCGCTGCACGCTCTTCGTCCAGAGCCACGTGCCCGAGCACGCCCAGCTCGGCTGGGTCATGAACTGCCTCACCGGGTTCGGCGAGGCCTCCCGCATGACGCAGTTCAAGGACAAGTCCGCCAAGCAGGGCGCCGACCGCGCCACCGTCGGCCTCTTCACGTACCCGGTCCTCCAGGTCGCGGACATCCTGCTCTACCAGGCCGACCAGGTCCCGGTCGGCGAGGACCAGCGCCAGCACATCGAGCTGACCCGCGACCTCGCCGAGCGCTTCAACGGCCGCTTCGGCGAGACGTTCACCGTCCCGGCGCCGTACATCCTCAAGGAGACCGGCAAGATCTTCGATCTCCAGGACCCGGCGATCAAGATGAGCAAGTCGGCCTCGACGCCGAAGGGCCTGGTCAACCTGCTCGACGAGCCCAAGGCGACCGCCAAGAAGATCAAGAGCGCGGTCACGGACACGGACACCGTGATCCGGTACGACGCCGTGGAGAAGCCGGGCGTCAGCAACCTCCTCTCCATCTACTCCACGCTCACCGGCGAGACCGTCGCCGAGCTGGAGAAGAAGTACGAGGGCAAGATGTACGGCGCGCTCAAGACGGACCTCGCCGAGGTGATGGTGGAGTTCGTCACGCCGTTCCGGACCCGTACCCAGGAATATCTGGGGGACCCGGAGACGCTGGACTCGATCCTGGCCAAGGGCGCCGAGAAGGCCCGTACGGTCGCTGCGGAGACCCTCGCCCAGGCCTACGAGAAGCTCGGTCTGCTGCCCGCCAAGCACTGAGCGCGAGCGGCCGGTCCGGACCGGGACCGAGGTCCGGACCAGTGCCCTGACCAAGGACTCTGGCCACAAGGGCGGCACTCCCGCCACACTGCACACAGACAGCACCGCACAGAGCACCACCGCCACAGGACGTACCGGACGACGACGGAGGAGAACGACGTGGGGACCGTAACGCTCGGCGTTTCGATCGCGGTCCCGGAGCCGTACGGCAGCCTGCTCCAGGAGCGGCGCGTGAGCTTCGGGGACCCTGCCGCACACGGCATCCCCACGCACGTCACCCTCCTGCCGCCCACCGGGATCGACGCGGAGCTGCTGCCCGCCGTCGACACGCACCTCGCGCAGGTCGCGTCGTCCGGGCGCGCCTTCCCGATGCGCCTGTCGGGCACGGGTACGTTCCGCCCGCTCTCCCCGGTCGTCTTCGTGCAGGTCGTCGAGGGCGCGGCGGCCTGCTCCTGGCTCCAGAAGCGGATCAGGGACGCGTCGGGCCCGCTCGTGCGCGAGCTCCAGTTCCCGTACCACCCGCACGTCACGGTCGCCCACGGCATCTCCGAGGAGGGCATGGACCGGGCGTACGAGGAGCTTTCCGCGTACGAGGCGCAGTGGACCTGCGCCGGTTTCGCGCTGTACGAGCAGGGCGCGGACGGCGTGTGGCGCAAGCTCCGCGAGTACGCCTTCGGGGGCCGTGCCGCGAGCGTGGTGCCGGCCCAGAACTCGCCCGTGGACCAGCCCGCGGCGCCTTCGCTGCGGTCCTGACCCCCGCCCCCGGGGAAAAGGGTCCACGGACGGACCGGCGGCCGCCCGGACAGCGACAGCACCCTGCCGACGGCGCCCCCGGCGCAAGCAGGCGCAAGCGCGCTGTTTCCCGTCGCGGAGGGTAGACGCACGTCATGGACTGGCTGAAGAACCTGCCCGTCGTCGGCCCGTTCGTGACACGGCTGGCGGTCACCCACGCATGGCGTACGTACGAGACGCTCGACCGCGTCCACTGGACCCGGCTGGCCGCCGCGATCACCTTCATCAGCTTCCTCGCGCTCTTCCCGCTGATCACCGTCACCGCCTCGATCGGCGCGGCCCTGCTCTCCGACGAGCAGCTGCGCCGGATGGAGAGCAAGCTCGCCGAGCAGGTGCCCGGCATCTCCGAGCAGCTCGACCTCGCCTCGCTCGTACAGAACGCGGGCACCATCGGCCTCGTCGCCGGTGCCCTGCTGCTCTTCACCGGCATCGGCTGGGTCGGCTCGCTGAGGGAGTGCCTCCGGGCCGTGTGGGATCTGGACGACACGGACGAGGGCAACCCCGTCGTGCGCAAGCTCATGGACGGCGTGGTGCTGTGCGGCCTCGGCGCGATCGGGCTCGCGTCCTGGGCGGCCTCCTCGGTCGGTTCGACGGCGGTCGACTGGACCGCCGAGCGGGCCGGCCTCTCCGAAAGCGGCGTGGGCGGCGTGCTGTTGCAGGCCGTGGCCCTCGCCCTCGCGGCCGGCGCGGACTTCCTGATCCTGCTGTACGTCCTGACCCTGCTGCCGGGGGTGCACCCGGTCAGGCACCGGCTGATCACGGCGTCACTCATCGGCGCGGTCGGCTTCGAGCTGCTCAAGCTGCTGCTGGGCAGCTACATGAAGGACGTCGCGGCGAAGAGCATGTACGGGGCGTTCGGCGTCCCCGTCGCGCTGCTGCTGTGGATCAACCTCACGGCGAAGCTGCTGCTGTGCTGCGCCGCCTGGACGGCGACGCGGCACGACAGCGAACGTACGGAGGAAGCGCAGGAGGGGGCCGGTGACGGCGCCGGCGCCGATGCGCCCGCTAGCGGCGCGGGCGGCGACGCGTCAGGGCGGGCAGCGGCCAGCGCCGGTTGACCAGGAACACCCCGGCGGCCAGCGCCACCAGCGCACCACCCGTGACCGCGAGCGCGGTGCCGACGCCACTGGCCCCGCCGTCGGTCGCCGCGAGCCGGGTCGTCGCGTCCTCCGCGGCGACGACGGAGGTCTCCTCACCGCCGTCGCCCCCCTTGCTCCCCCTGTCCTCGGCGGGCGGCGCGCCCCGGCCGGTCCTGGCGGACTTCGGCGGCACCAGTTCACCCACCGGGGTGACCTTCCCCGAGGCCGCGAAGCCCCAGTCGAGGAGGCGGGCGGCCTCCTTGTAGACGGCGTGGCCCTCGTCGGCGGACGGGTTCATGACGGTGACGAGCAGCACCTTGTCACCGCGCTGCGCGATACCGGTGAACGTCGCTCCCGCGTGCGTGGTGTTGCCGTTCTTGACGCCCGCGATGCCCCTGTACGGGGTGACCCCCAGGTCGCCGGTCAGCAGGCGGTTGGTGTTCTGGATCTCGAAGCTCTCGCGCTTCTTCCCCTTCTTCTTCTCGCCCGGGAACGTGGCCCTCACCGTCGAGCAGTACTCGCGGAAGTCCTTCTTCTGCATGCCGCTGCGGGCGATGAGCGTCAGGTCGTACGCGCTGCTGACCTGGCCCTTCGCGTCGTAACCGTCGGGCGAGACGACATGGGTGTCGAGGGCCTGGAGCTCCTCGGCGTGCCTCTGCATGTCCTGCGCGGTCTTGGACCAGCCGCCGTTCATCTCCGCCAGGACGTGCACGGCGTCGTTGCCGGAGCGCAGGAACACGCCGAGCCACATGTCGTGGACCGTGTAGGTGTGGTCCTCCTTGAGGCCGACGAGGCTGCTGCCCTCGCCGATGTCCGCCAGTTCCCCGTCCGTCACCTTGTGCACCTGGGTCTTGGGCAGCCGGGGCAGGACCGTGTCCGCGAAGAGCATCTTCATGGTGGACGCGGGGGGCAGCCGCCAGTGGGCGTTGTGCGAGGCGAGTACGTCGCCCGACTCGGCGTCGGCGACGATCCACGACCGGCCGCTCAGCTCCTTCGGGAGGACGGGTGCGGCCGGGCCGAGCTTCACCTGCGTACCGGGCTGCCCGAGCTGCGCGCCGCCGACCGTCGACATCAGGGCCGGGGGCTTCGGCTGCTTGGCCCCGGGCTTGTCGTCCGCGGCCGCCGCGTGCGCGGGAAGGGCGGTGAGTGCGGACAGCAACGCGGCGGAGAGGACCGTCAGAGCGGTCTTTTTAACGGCAGGCACGATCGAGAACGTACAGGGCGCCGATGTGGATGTGGACATGGCGGGGACCCACCCCCGCGGGCTCCGCCGGGCGGCGGCCGGGCGCCCGGCGGAGCCCGCGTCCGCACCCCGGCGGCGGAGGCCGGAGAGCGGTGGCGATACTGGGCTCATGAAGCTCAGCCGCCCCGTCTCCTGGTTCCTGCTCGCCTTCGGGGTGTGGAGCTGGTTCATCTGGATCACTTTCGTCAAGAACCTGTGGAAGGACGGCAGCGGGCTCGCCTTCGACGACGCGGGTGACCCGACCACGTACTTCTGGGTGCACCTGCTGCTCGCCGTCACGTCCTTTCTTCTGGGGACGGCGGTCGGGGTGATCGGGTTCCGTGGAGTGCGGGCCCTGCGACGTGAGCGGAGCCGGGGATAACTGTGGGTGCCGTGCTGGGTGTCGTCGTGGGCGTGCTGGTGGTCTTCGGTCTGATCGGTGGGGCGCACTGGTACGTGTGGCGGCGGCTGGTCCGCGACACGACCGCGCCGGGCGGCGTCGCACGGCGGGCGGGCACGGTGGCGGCGGTGGTGCTGCCGCTGCTGGCGGTGGGCGCGCTCGTCTCGGGGCGTGCCGGCGCGCCGTTCTGGGCGCAGCAGGTGCTGGCGTGGCCGGGGTTCCTGTGGCTGGCGGTGCTGATGTACCTGCTGCTGGCGCTGGTGGTGGGCGAGGTGGTGCGGCCCCTGCTGCGGTGGGGGCTGGGGCGCAGGGGCGGAGCGTCGCCGGCCGCGCCGGCCGGGGAGGCCTCCGCCGCCCCGCCCCTCCCCGCGACCGGGGGACGGGCCGCCCGGGCCCCCGGCACCGGCCGGACACCGGCCGTGGCGGCGCCGGGCGGCACGGACACGCGCAGGGGTGCGCAGACGGGTACGGACACGGTGACCGCGTCCGCCTCCGACGGCCTCACCGGCCCGCCGGAGCCCGCCCCCGCCGACGGGACCGACAGGGCCGGCGAAGCCGGCGGGACCGGTGGGGCCGGCCTCTCGGGGGACCTCTCGCGGCGCCTGTTCGTCTCACGGGTGGTGGGCGCCGGTGCCGCGGTGGCCGCGCTCGGAACCGTCGGACACGGGACCTACGGGGTGCTGCGCGGTCCGCGGGTGAAGCGGGTCCGGGTGCCGCTGGCCAGACTCCCGCGGGGCGCGCACGGGTTCCGGATCGCCGTCGTCAGCGACGTACACCTGGGGCCGATCCTCGGACGCGCGCACACGCAGCGGATCGTCGACACCGTCAACTCCGTCCAGCCGGACCTGGTGGCGGTCGTCGGTGACCTCGTCGACGGAAGCGTGGCCGACCTGGGGCCCGCGGCCGAGCCGTTGGCGCAGCTCCGGGCCCGGCACGGAGCCTTCTTCGTGACGGGCAATCACGAGTACTTCTCCGGCGCCGGGCAGTGGGTCGAGCACGTGCGCGAACTCGGTCTGCGACCGCTGGAGAACGACCGCGTCGAGATCGCCGGCTTCGACCTCGCCGGGGTCAACGACGTCGCGGGCGAGAGCGAGGGGCAGGGCCCCGACTTCGTACGGGCGCTGGGGGACCGGGACCGTACCCGCGCCAGTGTCCTGCTCGCGCACCAGCCCGTCGTCATCCACGACGCGGTGGAGCACGGAGTGGACCTGCAGCTGTCCGGGCACACCCACGGCGGCCAGCTCTGGCCCGGCAACCACATCGCCGCCCTGGCCAATCCGACCGTCGCCGGTCTGGAGCGGTACGGGGACACCCAGTTGTACGTCTCGCGGGGCGCGGGCGCGTGGGGTCCGCCCGTCCGGGTCGGCGCGCAGTCCGACATCACGGTGGTCGAACTGGCTTCCCGCCAGGTGTAACCGCCGGCCGCGCACCGCGCCGGCCGGCGCGGTGCCGTCGGTCAGCGCGCCGTGCGGGAGGCCGCCGCCTGGGCCATCCCCGGCAGGAAGTCCGTGAACAGCTCGTGCACTTCGCGTACGAGCGGACGCAGCACCCGGAAGCGGGAGAGCGCGACCCCGCGGCCGGTGAGGCGGGCGCCGCGTTCGGCGAGGCGGCGGCTGCGCTCCCGGCCCCCGGAGCGGTCGAACACCCAGTACAGGACGAGTCCCATCTGGGAGAGCCACATCAGCTCGGGCAGGATGTCCCGCAGTTCCTCGGCGACCTTGGCCTTCGACCCCGCCAGGACCTCCCGGTGGACGGCGATGGCCGCCTCGCGGGCGTGCTCCGACTCGGGGGAGAAGGGGCTCAGCGGGCTCTCGGGGTCCGCGGCGTTCTTGAAGAACTGGGCCGCGAACTCGTGGTACGGCGCGGCGATGTCCAGCCAGGCCTTCAGCACCCCGGCCATCCGCGCCTCCAGGTCGGTCTCCCGGTCCAGCACGGGCCGGACCGCCGCCTGGTGTTCGGCGGCGATCCGGTCGTAGAAGCCCTGGACGAGGTGTTCCTTGGAGCCGAAGTAGTAGTACGCGTTGCCTACGGAGACGCCCGCCTCCTTGGCGATGGCCCGCATGGTCGTCTTGTCGTAACCGCGCTCCTGGAAGAGCTTGAGGGCGGTTTCGAGGATGAGCGTGCGGGTCTGCTCGCTCTTGGGGGCCTTGTCTTCTTTCACGGTGTCCGAGCCTAGCCGGGGAGGGAGCACCGGTCGTCGCAGGGCGGGGCGCCCCCGGCTCCGGCCGACGTGGCCCCGCGGTACTTGGCCGCCGCGAGCATCGTCACCCGTACGAAGGGGGCGCCCGCCGGGGTGGCGAGCCAGTGGGCCTTGGCGCGGTGGTCGGCCAGGGCCCAGAGGCAGACCACCCAGGCGGCGGGCCCGGCGTAGATCTGGCCCCTGTCGCCGATGACGGTGATCTCCCGCAGGGTGCGGGCGTGGTCGAGGCGGGGGTACCTGCGCCGTGCCTCGTCCGAGCCGGCCGGTACCAGGTCCAGCGGTACGAGCCGACGCTGCCGCAGCAGCCAGCTCCGCAGGTGGGCGCAGAGGGAGCACTGGGCGTCGTACAGGACCGTCAGTCTCCCGACCGGGAGGCCGCCCATCGCGCTCACGCTCCGGTGGGGGCGGAGATCCAGCCCTGCGGGGGAACCGGCGGGACCTGCTCGCGCTCCATGATCGAGCGCCGCCGGATCTTGTTCAGGACCCAGACGTTGCCGAGGTGCATGACGCCGAGGACGAGCAGGACGACACCGAGCTTCACCGAGAGCGCCTCGAACAGTCCACGGGCGTTCTCGACGCCGTCCGCCGCCTTGAGGTACAGGGCGACGAACCCGAGGTTGACGAGGTAGAAGCCGACCACCAGCAGGTGGTTGACCGCGTCGGCGAGCTTCTCGTCACCGTGCAGGACGCTCGCGATGAAGATGCGCCCGTTGCGACTCAGCGTCCGCGCGACCCAGATGGTGAGCGCGACGCTGATCAGCAGGTAGGCGATGTAGGCGACAACAGTGAGGTCCATACCCCACCCCTTCTTGAACGTGTTCAAAAGGCTGGCGGGAATGAACCTAGACCCATTTTTGAACATGTTCAAGCGAGGGGTCGGCACAAGTAACGTCCCCTTCCGGATAATCCGCCACGGATCGAATTGCTACGCTTGTCGGCATGACCGCCATGACGCCCACCCGCACCGAACCGGACCTGTCCTTCCTCCTCGACCACACCAGCCACGTCCTGCGCACCCGGATGTCCGCCGCGCTGGCCGAGATCGGCCTGACGGCCCGGATGCACTGTGTCCTCGTCCACGCCTTGGAGGAGGAGCGCACCCAGATCCAGCTCGCCGAGATCGGCGACATGGACAAGACCACGATGGTGGTGACGGTGGACGCCCTGGAGAAGGCGGGGCTGGCCGAGCGGCGCCCCTCCCGTACGGACCGGCGGGCCCGGATCGTCGCCGTCACCGAGGAGGGCGCCCGCGTCGCCGGGCGGAGTCGGGGGATCGTCGACCGCGTGCACCGCGAAGCCCTGGCCGCGCTGCCCGAGGGGGACCGGGAGGCCCTCCTGCGGGCCCTGAGCCGTCTGGTCGACGACAGCCTGGCGACCCCCGTCGAGGCCCCGCGCACCGCCCGCCGGGCGCGCCAGTCCCAGTAGGTCCGCAGGCGGGGCCGGAGGCACCACAAGTAAGACCGAAAAAAATAGTCTGCAACAAAACCATCTGCTACGGTCTCTCCTGTCGCCCCGACCGACAGGAGAGACCACATGCTTGCCGCATCCGAATCCGTGCCGTCACCCGCTCCTCCCGCCGCCCCGCGCTCACGCCGGCTCGCCCTCGGAGTCATCGCCGCCGGGATGCTGATGATCATCCTCGACGGCTCCATCGTGACCGTGGCGATGCCGGCCATCCAGAACGACCTGGGCTTCACCCCCGCCGGCCTCAGCTGGGTCGTCAACGCCTACCTCATCGCGTTCGGCAGCCTGCTCCTGCTGGCCGGCCGGCTCGGCGACCTGATCGGCCGCAAGCGCATGTTCCTGGCCGGCACCGCCGTCTTCACCGCCGCCTCGCTGCTGGCCGGCGCGGCCACCTCGCCCGCCCTGCTGATCGCCGCCCGCTTCCTCCAGGGCATCGGCAGCGCGACGGCGTCCGCCGTCAGCCTGGGCATCCTCGTGACGCTGTTCACCGAGCCCGGGGAGCGCGCCAAGGCCATCGCCGTCTTCAGCTTCACCGGCGCGGCGGGCGCGTCCATCGGCCAGGTCCTCGGCGGCGTGCTCACCGACGCGCTCAACTGGCACTGGATCTTCTTCATCAACCTGCCGATCGGACTCGCCGCCCTCGTGATCGCTGTACGCGTCCTGCCCGGCGACCGCGGCCTCGGCCTCGGGGCGGGCGCGGACGTCCTCGGCGCCGCCCTGGTCACCGCCGGTCTGATGCTCGGCATCTACACCGTCGTCAAGGTCGAGGAGTACGGCTGGACCTCGGCGCACACCCTCGGCCTCGGTGCCCTCGGCGCCGTACTGCTCGCCGCGTTCCTCGTCCGCCAGGCCACCGCGGAGCACCCGCTGATGCCGCTGCGGATCTTCCGCTCGCGCAGCGTCTCCGGCGCCAACCTGGTCCAGATCCTGATGGTCGCCGCGCTCTTCTCCTTCCAGGTCCTCGTCGCCCTCTACCTCCAGAAGGTGCTCGGTTACGGCGCCGCCGAGACCGGCCTCGCGATGCTCCCGGCAGCCGCAGTCATCGGCGCCGTCTCCCTGGGCGTCTCCGCCCGCCTGAACGCCCGCTTCGGTGAGCGCAACGTCCTGCTGGCGGGCATCGCGTTCCTCGTCGGCGTCCTCGCCCTCCTCGCCCGCGTCCCCGTGCAGGCCAGTTACGCCGTCGACCTCCTCCCGGTCATGCTGCTCGCCGCGGGCTTCGGCCTCGCGCTGCCGGCGCTGACCACGCTCGGCATGTCCGACGCGAGCGAGGAGGACGCCGGTCTCGCGTCCGGCCTGTTCAACACCACCCAGCAGATCGGCATGGCCCTGGGCGTCGCGGTCCTGTCCACCCTGGCCGCCTCCCGCACCGAGAGCCTCACGGCGGACGGCCGGACGGCGGCCGAGGCACTGACCGGCGGCTACCGGCTCGCCTTCGCGGTGGGCGCGGGACTCCTGGTCGCCGCCTTCGCCGTCGCCTTCACGATGCTGCGCCGCCCCGAGCGGCCCGCAGCCCGGGAGCCGGCCGCCGGCACTCCGGCTCCCGCCCGCGCCGCAGCCGTCTGACCCGGCCCCGACCCCGGCCCCGGCCACCGAAAGGCTGATCCCCATGAGCGAGACCACCGCCACTGAGACCACCGCCGGCGCCACCCAGAACGACGGCCCGGCCCCCCGGGTGCTCACCGGCCAGGAGCTCTCCCAGCTGTTGCGCCGACAGCAGTTCGGCGTACTGGCGAGCGTCAGGAGCACCGGCCACCCGCACCTGTCGACCGTCCTCTACGACTGGGACGCCGAGGAGCGCGTACTGCGCGTCTCCTCCACCGCCGACCGCCTCAAGGTCCGCCAGCTGCGCCGCGACCCGCACACCTCACTGCACGTCAGCGGCCCGGACGTCTGGTCGTTCGCCGTGGCGGAGGGCGAGGCGGAGATAGTGGACCCGGCCGACGGGGCGGCCTCCGGCGAGCAGCCGCTGCCGGACCGGCGCGTGGTGATCCTGATCCGGGTCTCCCGGCTGTACGGGACCGCCCTGGACGTCCCCGCCCAGAGCTGAGGAATCAGTGCGTACGACGGATCCGGGGCGCTCCCGTCACGGACATCACCAGCGAGTACAGCGTCGTCGTGGCGGTGATGAACGCGCGGTTGTTCTTCGGTCCGCCGAAGGAGATGTTCGAGACGGTCTCGGGAACGAGGAGGCGGCCGAGCAGCGTGCCGTCCGGGTCGTAGCAGTGGATGCCGTCGTCCATGGCGGCCACCCACAGCCGCCCCTCGTCGTCGAAGCGGATGTTGTCGAACCGCGCTCCGTCCCTCGCCTCGGCGAAGATCCTGCCGTCGGAGAGCGTTCCGTCCTCGCGCACGTCGAAGACGCGGACGCAGCCGCCGCGTGTGTCGGAGACGTACAACTGCCGTTCGTCGGGGGAGAAGACCAGGCCGTTCGGCGCCTCGGTGCTGTCGGTCACGAGCCGGACCTCGCCGGTGGCCGGGTCCGCCCGGTAGACGTTGCAGGAGCCGATCTCGCTCTCCGCGCGGAATCCCTCGTAGTCGCTGGTGATCCCGAAGTCGGGGTCGGAGAACCAGACCGAGCCGTCCGAGTGCACGGCCGCGTCGTTCGGGCTGTTGAGCCGCCTGCCCCCGAAGCGGTCGGCGACGACGGTGACCCGGCCGTCGTGCTCGGTGCGGCTGACACGGCGGCTGCCCTGCTCGCAGCTGATCAGCCGGCCCTCCCGGTCGAGCGTGTTGCCGTTGCTGTGGCCGGCGGGGGAGCGGAAGACGCCGACGGCGCCGGTCGTCTCGTCCCACCGCAGCATGCGGTCGTTGGGGATGTCGCTCCAGACGGTCTGGCGCCAGGCGGGCAGGTACAGCGGGCCCTCGGCCCAGCGGCAGCCGCTGTACAGCGTCTCCAGCCGGTCGTCCCCGTTCGCACACCGTCCGGTGCGGAAGCGTTCGTCCAGGATCTCGTAGACCGGAGGACGGCCGGTGGGGGACGGGGTGGAGGACGTGGAGGACATCGTCGAGCCCTTCTGCTTCGTTCCCGAACGCCGTTCGGACCTGAACGACTGCCGCAGGACGGTATCAGGGGGCCCACGTCGTCACGGGCAGCGCGACGGTGCTGGTCAAGGCGCGTGCCTCGGCAACCGGGCGGCGGTCTCTCCGGAGGCGTTCTCCGGGCGCCCGGTGACACCGCACGAGCTCAGACGCTGAGCGAGCGGGCGTAGTTGATCTGGCCCATGACCATGGGGAAGGTGTCGGGGCCGACGGCCGGGATCATCGTGGAGTGGTGGCGGCCGCCGCTGGTCACCGTGACCTGGATGAAGCCGGTCGTCGTCTTCTCCTTCATCAGGAGGAAGAGCAGACCGAGCAGGCAGAAGAGGAAGAAGACGACGGCCAGCACGATCGCGACCGTCGGCATCTTCTCCTCGGTGCGGGACATGTCGGTGGCCGTCCACACCGCGCCCCTGAGCGGCATCGTGCCGGACGGGGTGACGATCGAGTCGCTCATGACGGTGATGTCGCCGATCGACATCAGCGGCGCGCCCCCCATGCCCGCCGGAGGACCGGTGTACGGCATCGGGGTCCCCGGCAGCGTCGGCTGCTGCGGGTAGCCGTAGCCCTGCGCCTCCTGGGGGTAGCCGTAACCGGGGGTCGGTCCCCACTGGTACTTCCCGTTCGGATCGCCGTCCGCCGCGTACGGATTCGGATTCTGCTCGCTCATGGTTCCCCGTGCTCCCCTCGGCCCGCGTCCTGTGCCCTGAATCCTGACACAAGGCGGCCCCGCCGTCCGGGTGAACCGGAGGGCGGGGCCGCCTTGCGCCTGTACGACCGGGAAGGGTCAGAAGCGACGCGTGATCAGCGCGCGCTTCACTTCCTGGATCGCCTTGGTGATCTCGATGCCGCGCGGGCAGGCGTCCGTGCAGTTGAACGTCGTGCGGCAACGCCACACGCCGTCCTTGTCGTTCAGGATCTCCAGCCGCTGCTCACCGGCCTCGTCGCGCGAGTCGAAGATGAAGCGGTGCGCGTTGACGATCGCCGCCGGGCCGAAGTACTGGCCGTCGTTCCAGAACACCGGGCACGAGGACGTGCACGCGGCGCACAGGATGCACTTGGTGGTGTCGTCGAAGCGCTCGCGCTCCTCGGCGGTCTGCAGACGCTCACGCGTCGGCTCGTTGCCCTTGGTGATGAGGAAGGGCATGACGTCGCGGTACGCCTGGAAGAACGGGTCCATGTCGACCACGAGGTCCTTGAGGACCGTGAGGCCCTTTATGGCCTCGATCGTGATCGGCTTCTCCGGGTTGATGTCCTTGATCAGCGTCTTGCAGGCGAGCCTGTTCTTGCCGTTGATCCGCATCGCGTCGGAGCCGCAGATGCCGTGCGCGCACGAGCGACGGAAGGTGAGCGTGCCGTCGGTCTCCCACTTGATCTTGTGGAGACCGTCGAGCACGCGCTCCTTCGGGTCGATCTCGATCTGGAAGTCCTGCCACTCGGCCTCGGCCGAGATCTCCGGGTTGAAGCGGCGGATCCGGAAGGTGACCGTGATGTACGGGGAGACGACGGGCGCGGGGGCCGCGTCGTCGACCTTGTCCATGGTCGGAGTAGCCATCAGTACTTACGCTCCATCGGCTGGTAGCGGGTCTGGACGACCGGCTTGTAGTCGAGACGGATCGACTCGGTGCCGTCGTCGCCGACCTCGCGGTACGCCATGGTGTGGCGCATGAAGTTGACGTCGTCGCGGTTCGGGAAGTCCTCGCGGTAGTGACCGCCGCGGGACTCCTTGCGCGCCAGGGCGGACACGGCCATGACCTCGGCCAGGTCGAGCAGGTTGCCCAGCTCGATGGCCTCCAGCAGGTCGGTGTTGAACCGCTTGCCCTTGTCCTGGATCGAGACGTTGAGGTACCGCTCGCGCAGCTCGCCGATCTTGGCGACCGCCGTCTTGATCGTCTGCTCGGTGCGGAACACCATCACGTTGGCGTCCATCGTCTCCTGGAGCTCCCGGCGGATGTCGTGGACCCGCTCGGCTCCGGTGTTGCTGCGCAGGCGCTCGACCTGGGCGACGACGAGCGACGCCGGGTCCTCGGGGAGCTCGACGTAGTCGTGCGCGGCCGAGTACTCCGCGGCGGCGATGCCGGCGCGCTTGCCGAAGACGTTGATGTCGAGCAGCGAGTTCGTGCCCAGCCGGTTCGCGCCGTGCACCGAGACGCAGGCGACCTCACCGGCGGCGTACAGGCCCGGAACGACCGTGGTGTTGTCCGCGAGGACCTCACCCCTGACGTTCGTCGGGATGCCGCCCATGGCGTAGTGCGCGGTCGGCTGAATCGGGATCGGGTCCGTGTACGGCTCGATGCCCAGGTACGTACGCGCGAACTCGGTGATGTCCGGGAGCTTCGCGTCGAGCTGCTCCGGCGGCAGGTGCGTCAGGTCGAGGAAGACGTGGTCGCCCTCGGGACCGCAGCCGCGGCCTTCGCGGATCTCGGTGTAGATGGAGCGCGAGACGACGTCACGGGACGCGAGGTCCTTCATGACCGGCGCGTACTTCTCCATGAAGCGCTCGCCGTCCTTGTTGCGGAGGATGCCGCCCTCACCGCGGGCGCCCTCCGTCAGCAGGATGCCCATGCGCCAGATGCCCGTCGGGTGGAACTGGAAGAACTCCATGTCCTCCAGCGGCAGCCCGCGGCGGTACGCCGCGGCCTGGCCGTCACCGGTCAGGGTGTGGGCGTTCGACGTCACCTTGAAGAACTTGCCGGTGCCGCCGGAGGCGAAGATGACGGCCTTCGCCTGGAAGACGTGGATCTCGCCGGTCGCCAGCTCGTAGGCGACGACGCCCGCGGACTTGCGGACCCCGTCGACCTCCTGCATGAGCAGGTCCAGGACGTAGAACTCGTTGAAGAACTCCACACCCTCCTTGACGCAGTTCTGGTACAGCGTCTGGAGGATCATGTGGCCGGTGCGGTCCGAGGCGTAGCAGGACCGGCGGACCGGGGCCTCGCCGTGGTTGCGGGAGTGACCGCCGAAGCGGCGCTGGTCGATGGTGCCGTCCGGGGTGCGGTTGAACGGCAGGCCCATCTTCTCCAGGTCGAGAACGGAGTCGATGGCCTCCTTCGCCAGGATCTCGGCGGCGTCCTGGTCGACCAGGTAGTCGCCGCCCTTGATCGTGTCGAAGGTGTGCCACTCCCAGTTGTCCTCCTCCACGTTCGCCAGCGCGGCGGCCATGCCGCCCTGCGCGGCGCCCGTGTGGGACCGGGTGGGGTAGAGCTTCGTCAGCACGGCGGTGCGGCTGCGCTTCGTCGACTCGATGGCCGCGCGCATGCCCGCGCCACCGGCGCCGACGATGACGGTGTCGTACTTGTGAATCTTCATGGTGGTTGCCTCAGCCCCGGGCCTAGCGGATGTTCGGGTCGAAGGTGAAGATCACCAGCGTGCCCAGAAGGACGGTGAACACCGTGGCGGTGTACAGCAGGTTCTTCAGCCAGAAGCGGGTGTTCGGCCGCTCCGCGTAGTCGTTGATGACGGTACGCAGGCCGTTGGCGCCGTGCAGCATGGCCAGCCACAGCATGAGCAGGTCCCAGGTCTGCCAGAACGGCGAGGCCCAGCGGCCGGCCACGAAGGCGAAGCCGATCTTGGACACGCCGCCGTCCAGCACCAGCTGGATCAGCAGGTGGAAGAGGACCAGGACGACCAGCACGATGCCGGACAGCCGCATGAACAGCCAGCCGTACAGCTCGAAGTTCGTACGGGTCGACCTGGGCGTTTTCTTGGTACGAGCGCGGGGGGCCTCGATGACGGGAGCCGGGTTGTCTGCGTCGTATCGTCGCAGCGGCTCTTCGCCCTCGACGGGACCGACTGCGCCAGTGGTCTCGATGGACATGTGCCTCAGCTCCCGAAGACTTCGCGTACGGCGTGGCCGAGCACGGGGTAGAGAGCGCCCGCCATCAGCACGATCCAGATGCCCATCACGGTCCAGAGCATCTGCTTCTGGTAGCGCGTGCCCTTGGACCAGAAGTCCACGGCGATGACACGGAGACCGTTGAGCGCGTGGAAGAGGATGGCGGCGACGAGGCCGTACTCCAGCAATGCCACGAGAGGGGTCTTGTAGGTGGCCACGACATCGTCATACGCCTCGGGGGAGACGCGGACGAGAGCGGTGTCGAGGACGTGTACGAACAGGAAGAAGAAAATGAGGACGCCGGTGACTCGATGAGCCACCCAGGACCACATACCTTCCCGGCCGCGATACAGCGTTCCAGCCGGCACGGAAAAACCCTCCGGGAGCGGGGATTGGGGCCATGCCGGCTTCTGTGTCGGTCTGGCCCGGCCGGGTACGGTCCACCGGCCCCGGCCATCGTAGCGACGAGTTGTCGGTTCGTTCGCGCGGGGTCCACTGGTGTGATCAAAGTGGCAGCCAAACGGCCACGGACGGGCTATCGGACGGGTTCCGAACAGCCCGTCTGACAGGAAAGGTCGGCGTTTGGCGGGAAAACGCCAGTTTTCCGCGGATCGGAGACCATACGGGCGAGCCGTCCCCGCGCCAGCCCGCGCAGCTCGTCGGTGGCGACCGCCCGCTCCTCGTCCGGTTCGTTGCCCAGCCGGGAGCGGATCCCGGCCAGTACCTGGTCGAGGTGCTCCTCGGGGCGGAAGCCGTCCAGGCAGATCACGAAGGCGTGGCCGAAGCTGCTCTCGTACGCCGCGTGGGCGGCGCGCAGCGCGGTGTGCGCGGCGGCGGGGGCGTCCTCGCGCGGGCCCGCCGGGGATTCGCGGCTCAGCGCCTCGGAGATCTCGTCGAAGGAGAGGTCGTACGCCGCCTCGTCGGCCGCGGCGAGCAGCGAGCCGAGATCGGGGTAGGGGCGGTGGGCGGCGACGCGCCGCGCCCAGCGCGGGCTGGCGCAGCAGGCGAGCAGGGCGGTCTCGGCGGCGCCGGCGGGCGCGGCGTTGAAGCGGCCGAGGCCGACGGGGACCGTGGGCCCGCGGTGCTGCCGGGGTATGGCCGTACGTCCCGGCGATTCGCTGGACAGCGTGAGCTCCTCGGGAGGGGACGGGTGAGAAGGGGGTAGGCGAGAAGGGTGGGGCAGGCGAGACGCAACGCTACCGATGATCTTCGGACGCCGGCCGACGGATGCGCGAATCTCACCCGAACGGGAGAGTTTGAACACACATACTGGTCCATTAGTGGACGATTAGGGGTCCGATTGGGCATCGTTTGCTGAATGATGTCGCAATTCAGGGGGCCGCTGGCCGTAGCCGCCGCTTCCTTGCTCGTCCCGCTCATCGCCACCGCCGTCCCCTCGGCGTCGTCGGCACCAGCAGAACCAGCAGCGCCGTCCACCAAGGCAGCACCGTCCACGAAGGCGGCACCGACCGGTAAGGCGGCGCCTGCCACGCCGGCGGCGCCGGCGAAGCCGTCCCCGAAGGCGGGACCGACCGAGCCGCCCGGCGCCGTCCCTTCCGTACGGGACTACGCCGCCGCGACCGGCCCGGGCTGGCAGCTCCAGCGCTCCACGCGTGTCGTCGTGGCACCGGGCGACAGCGAGCTCGCCGACGAGGGCAAGCTCCTCGCCCAGGAGATGAAGCGCGGCTTCTCGTCCGCCGGGTCCGGCCGCGCCGGGGACATCGAGCTGGCGCTGGCACCCGGCGGCGCCCCCGAGTCGTACACCCTCACCGTCCGTGACGGACGGGTCCGCGTCACCGGAGCCGACGAGGCCGGTGTCTTCTACGGGACCCGCACCGTCAAGCAGGCCCTGCGCGCCGACGGCCGCCTGTCCGAGGGCGTCGTACGCGACAAGCCCGCCAAGCCGCAGCGCGGCCTGATGCTCGACACCGCGCGCAAGCACTACACCGCCGGGTGGATCGAGGACACCGTCCGCGAGATGGGCGACCTCAAGCTCAACCAGCTCGTCCTGCACTTCTCCGACGACCAGGGCTTCCGGATCGCGTCCGACAGCCACCCCGAGATCGTCTCCGGGCAGCACCTCACCAAGGCGGAGGTCCGGCGGATCGTGGAGCTGGCCCGGAGCCGCCACATCGAGGTGATCCCGGAGATCGACTCGCCGGGCCACCTCGGCGCGGTGATGCGCGCGCACCCGGACCTCCAGCTGCACGACGTCAACGGCGTGGCGACGCCCGGCGCCGTGGACATCTCCAACCCCGCGTCCGCGCGGATCGTGGACGACCTGCTGAAGGAGTACGCCGGTCTCTTCCCCGGCCGCCACTGGCACCTCGGCGGCGACGAGTACCAGGCGCTGATGAAGCGGGACCCGGAGGCGTCGTACCCGCAGCTCGCCCGCGCGGCCGTCCGCACGTACGGCTCCGGCGCCAGGATCCAGGACCTGGCCACCGGCTGGCTGAACGACCGCGCCGCGGCCCTTCGCCCGCACGGCAAGCGGCTCAAGTCGTGGAACGACGGCCTCCACGCCGGCGGCGTCGTCAAGGCCGACCAGGACCGCGAGGTCGAGTACTGGACCGGCAAGGAGATCGGCGCCCGGCAGCCGACGGAGTACCTGAGCGAGGGCCGCAAGCTGGTCAACGCCAACGACGAGTACCTCTACTACGTGCTCGGCGAGCCCAACACCTTCACCTACCCGACCGGCCGCCGCATCTACGAGTCCTGGACCCCCCTGGTCCTGCGCGGCACCGCCCCGGTGCCGGCGCGTTACGCGGACCAGGTCCTGGGCGGCCGCCTCGCGATCTGGGGCGACTTCCCGAACGCCCAGACGGAGGCGGAAGTCGCGCGCGGCATCCACCTTCCGCTGCGCGCCCTCGCCCAGAAGACCTGGAACCCGGACAAGCCCGCGCTGGACTGGGAGGGCTTCAAGGCGCTGGCCGGGCGTACGGGCTGACGGCCCGAGCGGCGCACTGGTGAGGGAAGGCCCGGCCGGCGGCGGCGTATGTTCCACGGACAGCCGCCGGCCGGGCCTTCGTACGCCGTGGGGGCGCCGCCCGGCGCCGCGGTCCCGGTCACGGTGCTCGTGATCCTCTGGGTGCGCGCGCTGACGCGCACGCACCACCTCAAGCTCAAGGCGACGACTCCCTCTCCCGTTTCGACTGACATGGTCACACCATGACGTGATGCGGGCAGAATGTGCCGGACGCGTGGGGAGAGCGGGGCATGGGTTTCTGGGGTTACTTCGTGGTCGGCCGGAGCGGGCGGCCGCTCGCGGAGCTGGCGGCGCTCGCGGACGTACGGGAGGGCCTGGTGCTCCACGAGACGCGGGGCGACGGGTGGCAGGTGTGGGTGCGGTCCAGCGAGCCGCAGGCCGGTGACATGGGGGCGCTCGCCCGGGGGGTGTGCGGGGAGACGGGGACGCCCGCGCTGTTCGCGTTCGTCATGGACAGCGACTGCGTGGCCGTGGAGGCGGCGACCTCCGCGGAGGCCGCCGGTTCCTGGTTCGGCTGCCTGGGGCGCGAGGCGATGGCGGGGCACCTGGGCGCCGACGGGCTGGTACCGGAAGACCTGTTCCTCATGCCGGAGAGAGCCGCGGCGAAAGCGGTGGAGTGGGCGGCCGCGACCGGGCGGACCGTGGCCCCGGGCGCACTGCTCGACGTACTGCGCCAGGAGGCGGACCCCCTGGCCGAGGAGCTCTTCGCGCGCTTCCTGGACCGGCTGGGGTTGTGAGCGGTCGGTGATCATGCAGTGAGCGGGCAGTGACGTAATCGGGGTGCGGTACGCAGACGGAAGGAGAAGGTCCGCACCGAGCGGGCCCTGCAGTGCCGAGGGAGGCACCGTGACCCTGGTGGAACTGATCGGCCGCGCCGACGAACGGAGTCTGGCGGCGAGCGCGGTGGCCTGCCTGGACCGCTGCCTGCCCCTGCTGGAGTACGTCGAAGGCGCCGAGCGCATCGGCCTCGACACGGACGAGGCGCTCAGGCCGCTGTGGGTCGCGGTCGAGGGCGGCGACGCCTGGCTCGGCCGCCTGCGCCGGGTCGCGACCGTGGTGGAGCGGGTCGCGGGGGCGGCCCCCGGCGAACTGGCCGGCTTCGCCAGCCGCATGGCCGCCGCGGTTCCCGCCGCTTACGACGAGCTCGCGCTGCGCGCGTGGGCCGAGGACTGCTCGGCCGCCGTGCTGGAGGTCCACCTGCGGCTGGACGGGGCGGCGCCGGGCGGCCACCAGGCGCGTGTGAAGGCGTACCGCAACGGCGAGACCGACGGCATCGGCCCGCTCACGGCCGGCGAGCTGCGCCGCCAGCTCCAGCTCCTGGACATGCTCTCCGGGGACTCGGGCGGCGGGCTGAACCACGCCCTCCAGCTCTCGAACGAGGGCAAACGCGTGCTGCGGGCCGCGGCCTCGCGCCGGGCCCGCAGCAGCGGCTGACCGGCTCGCTCAGCTCGCCGCGCCCCGGCCGGCGTGCTTGGCCAGCTTGGCGACCTGGCGGTCGAAGAGGTCCTGCGGGAGCTTCGCCTTCGCGGGGTCGGCGAGGTGGATCGCGAGGAAGACCGCCACCGTGCTGTCCTCGCGCACCACGGTGTAGCGCATCGGGACCTCGCTGCCCTCGGCCTCGGCCGTCATCACCCAGGACACCGAGCCGTCGCCCCCCTCGGGGTGCTCCTCGGCCTTCACCGAGCTGTACGCGATCGTGGCTCCGCCGTTGTTGCCGCTGGTCGAGAAGCCGCCCGCGCAGTCGGCCACGGCCTTGCGGGCGTTGTCGAGCGTCTGCTGGGCGCCCTGGCCCTCGTACGAGAAGAGAGCGATCGAGACGGCCAGGCCGGGTGCGGCGCTGGAGCCGTAGCCGCGGCCGGCCATGGCCGCGGCCTCGGGGCTGCGGGTCATGTCGGTCGCCGTCATGTCCGCCAGGGGCGCGCACCGGGGCCTGTCGGCCTTCGGACGGACGGGCGGGGCGGTGTCGTCCTCGGCCGTGTAGCCCTTCGCGTCGGCCGGGGTGACGAGGGCCGCCTTCAGCTGGGCCTCGGTCAGGACGGCGCCGGCGGGCTCGGTGGTGTGCTCGGCCGCGGGCCTGCCGTCCTCGGCGGGCGCGGGGTCCGTGCTCGAGCAGCCCGTCGTCAGGGCGGCCAGCAGGGCGGCGGCGGTGACGGCCGGGGCGAGACGGCGCAAAGCGGGACGGCGTGGAGCGGGACGGCGTAAAGCGGGAGTCTTCATGGCTGCCTTCGGTGGGTGAAGAAGCCGGGGCCCCTCCTGGTCGGAGGAGCCCCGGTGGTGTGTGTGGGACAGGGGTTACGGGTGGAGCACCTTGCCGATGGCCACGCCCGCGGGGGCGCCCAGCGCCGTGGTGCCGTAGTAGACGCCCGAGGTGGTCACGACGCCCGACGTGCTGCTGTTGTCGAGCTGGAGGACGGTGCCGTTGCCCGCGTCCTCGCCGCTCGCGCCGATCGCCAGGTCCGCCCGGCCGTAACCGGACAGGTCGGTCAGCGAGACCGCAGAGCCGAAGCGGTCACTGGCCTCGGACGCGCCGGAGACGCCCGAGGTGTCCTGGGAGTAGACGGCGGAGCCCGTGCCGGTCGGTCCGGTGGCCGTGCCGCGCAGCAGGAGGGTCGAGCCGGCGTTGGAGTGCGCGATGTCGCTGCGGGTCAGGTCCTTGCCGGGCAGTCCGGCGAGGATGTCGCCGTAGCCGTCGAGGTCGACGTCGCCGATCGAGACGGACGCACCCATCTCGTCCCCGGTCTGGTCGGCGCCCGCGACGTAGGAGGTGCCCTGGTGGACGGTCCTGCTGCCGGTGGCGGTCAGACCGGCCGAGGAACCGAACACGGCGGTGAGCGCGCCGCCCTTGGCGGTGTGGCCCGACTCGGTGGCGGACGGCTGGCCGACGGCGACGTCGGTGTAGCCGTCACCGTTGATGTCGCCCGCGGCCAGCGAACGGCCGCCGCGCGAGGAGAGGATGCCGGCCCGCTGGAGACCGGACGACGAGCCCTTGAGCCACAGCAGACGGCCGACGCCGGACGGGTCGCGGTAGGAGACCGCCACGTCGGCGTAGCCGTCGCGGTTGAAGTCGCCGCTCGCGGCGGAGGCGTAGGAGACGGCTCCGGTGTACGCCGACGTGTTCAGGTAGCCCTTCTTCGCGGCCCCGGACTTGGAGTCCCAGGCCCACCAGCGGCCCGGCTGGCCCGGTGCGACGGAGAAGACGTCGGACCGGCCGTCGGCGTTGAAGTCGCCGGTGGCGACGGTCGTACCGAGGGCCTCGCTCGCGGTGCGGGTGGCCGCGTCGGTCCAGTACGACGTGCCGGAGGTGAGGCCGGGGCCGTACAGGACGGTGACGGAGCCGGTGTTGGCCTGCCCGGTCGTGCCGTTCTCGCCGGGCGCGCCGACGACCAGGTCGGCGAAGCCGTCGCCGTTCACGTCGCCGTACGCCGACGAGGAACCGAAGCGGTCGTCGCTCTCGGAGGAGCCGGGGACACCGGGGCTGCTCTGGCCCAGGGTGCGGCGGGCTCCGGCGACCGGGCCGTCCGTGGAGCCGGGCAGGACGGTGACGGTGCCGTCGCCGCTCGCGACCTTCGGCGTACCGACGGCGAGGTCGGTGGTGCCGTCGCGGTTGAAGTCGGTCGTCGGGATCGCGGAGTTGCGGCCCGCGCCGGTGGCGAACTTACGGATGGCGGGGAGCTTGGTGTACAGGTTCGCGCCGGGGCAGGCGGTGGCGAAGCCGTCGCGGTGACCGGAGACGGTGTTCAGCGTGGCCTTCTCGCCCCGGTCGTACACGCCGGTGTCGGCGGCCGCCTCCAGCGTGACCGTGCCGGTCGGGCTGACGCCGTACTGGCCGAGCTTCCAGGCGGCGACGCGGGCGGCCGAGTCGAGGGCGGCCCGGGTGGGCCTGCCCGTCTCGAAGTTGCCGAGCAGCGCGATGCCGGTGGAGTAGGAGTTGAAGCCGTACGTGTGCGCGCCGAGGACAGGCAGGTCGGCGCCGCCCTCACGGCCTTCGAAGATCTGGCCGCACTTGTCGACGAGGAAGTTGTAGCCGATGTCCTTCCAGCCCTCGTAACCGGGGCGGGGCGTCACGTGGTACGCGTAGATCGCGCGGACCATGGCGGGGGACTCGGCGCAGCTGTAGTTGTTCGAGTCGACCGTGTGGTGGACGAAGACGGCCTGGACCTTGTCGATGTACTCGGGCTCGCTGTAGTTCGTGGCGAGCGACTTGTCCGGGCCCCATCCGGCGCGCAGGGTCATCGGCGGCCGGGTCACGGTGGACGGCGGCGCGGTCGGAACCGTCGGCGTCGGCGTCGGGGTGGCGGTGGTCGGCGTGCCGGTGGGCGTGGGCGTGGCCGTGTCCGTCGGCGTGCCGGTGGCGGTCGGTGTGGCGGTGGCGGTGCCGGTCGGGTCCGTCGTCGGGTCCGTGGTGGCCGTCTCCGTAGCCGTGTCGGCCGGCGTCGGGACCGTGGTCTCCTCGGCCGCGTACGCCGAGTACGCCGCGGTCTGCGCGTCCGCGCCGGGGGCCTTGGCCTCCTTGGCCGTCACGCCCGGGTCCACCAGGGCCAGTTCGAGCCCCTTGGGCAGGCCGGCGGTGGAGGTGCCGTCCGCCCGCAGGATGCGCCCCTCGACGGCGTCGGAGGGGCCGACCCACAGCGGCTCGGACATGCCGGGCAGGTCGGCCCTGGCGTCGCGCTTCTCGGCCAGGTGCTGGTCGAGGTGGACCTCCAGCCACTTGCCCCACTCGCCGCTCTCGCGGTTGCGCGTACGCACCTCCGCCTTGCCGTCGATCTCCGCTTCCGGGTCGGCCCAGGTGACGCCGACCAGGGAGAAGGGCTCGGTGCCGGTGCGCGGCAGCTCGCGCTTCTCGCTGCCGGTCCCCTTGAAGGTGAGGGAGTGGACCTCTGCCTTGCGCGGCT
>NZ_JBSFTV010000005.1:0-245488 GCF_053591455.1 Streptomyces sp. NPDC003016 | reverse complement strand
TTCGTTTCCGTATTTCGTGTTCCCGACTCTACCAGACGCTTTACCGCCCGACTTCGCCGGCGCCTTCCGGTTCTCCGCTTCCGCGTTTCCCTTTCCGGCGACTCCGACTTTATCAGAAGCATTTCTACCGAGCTAATCGGCTTCGTGATTCGGATAAGAATCGAAGGACTCTTCGGGAGCTAATTCCCTGAGGAGTCGTATAGACGTTAACCGTTGCTAGTGAGTATGTCCAACTCGCTGCAACTGTTTGAATCTACCTCCCCACGCCGACTGTGTCAACAGTCTTTGCGGGGCAGACAGGACACTAGCAGGTCAGGCAGGTCGTACGCACATCACGCGGCGGTCGGGAGCTCCGCGCTGCGGTCGGCCGGGTCGACGTCACCCTGGTCTCCTGCTCGGGCTGCTCGGCCGCCCAGGATGTAGACGTACGCGAGGAATGCCAGCTCGGCGGCGATGCCGATGGTGATGCGGGCCCAGGTGGGCATGCGCGACGGCGTAACGAAGCCTTCGATCAGGCCGGAGACGAAGAGGACCAGGGCCAGGCCGAGGGCCATGCCCAGGGCGGCGCGGCCTTCCTGGGCCAGGGCCGTGCGGCGGGGGCGGGGGCCCGGGTCGATGAGGGTCCAGCCGAGGCGCAGGCCCGTACCGGCGGCTACGAAGACTGCGGTGAGTTCGAGCAGGCCGTGCGGGACGACCAGGCCCAGGAAGACGTCTAGGCGGCCGGCCGAGGACATCAGGCCGATGCCGACACCGAGGTTCAGCATGTTGAGGAAGAGGATCCAGAGCACTGGGAAGCAGAGGAAGGCGCCCAGGACCAGGCACATGGCTGCTGCCTGGGCGTTGTTCGTCCAGACCTGGGCGGCGAAGGATGCTGCGGGGTTGCTGGAGTAGTACGTCTCGTACTGGCCGCCGGGGCGGGTCATGTCGCGGAGTTCCGCGGGGGCCGCGATGGCTGACTGAACCTCGGGGTGCGTGCCGATCCACCAGCCGATCACGGCGGCCACGACGATGGAGAGTACGGCTGTGGGGACCCACCAGTGGCGGGTGCGGTAGATCGCGGCAGGGAATCCGGCGGTCAGGAAGCGGGTCGCGTCGCGCCAGGACGCGCGGCGGGTGCCGGTCACGGTGGCGCGGGCGCGGGCCACGAGCTGGGTGAGGCGCGCGGTGAGGGTGGGGTCCGGGGCGCTGGACTGGATCAGTGAGAGGTGGGTGGCCGTGCGCTGGTAGAGGGCGACCAGTTCATCGGCCTCGGCGCCGGTCAGGCGGCGGCCGCGGCGCAGGAGGTGGTCCAGTCGGTCCCACTCTGCGTGGTGGGCGGTGACGAAGACGTCGAGGTCCATGATCGGCTGCTGCTCCAGGCCCTGGGTCCGTACGGTCCGTACTGCGCGGCGCGCGCTGCGGGCCAGCTTGGCAGACTGGGGATTCGAGGGGCAGGGAAGGGCTGCGGCCGTGGGTGGCGGAGGGTGGGTTTCCGGTGAATGAGCTTGTTACGGGTGACGCGGTTGTACTGGGGTTGCGGCCGGCGAGGCTGCCGAGCCGGGCGCTTGCTCTGGCGATCGACATGGCAGTGGTGTGGACGGTTTACCTGAGTGTGTCGGTGGGACTGGTGATAGCCACTGCCTCGCTCGACGAGGCGGCCGGTATGGCGATCTCGGTGGCGTCTTTTCTGCTGGTGCTGGTCGGGGCTCCGATAGCGGTGGAGACGCTCACTCATGGGCGGTCGCTGGGGAAGATGGCCTGCGGGCTGCGGGTGGTACGGGACGACGGGGGGCCGATCCGGTTCCGGCATGCGCTGGTTCGGGGGGTGGTGGGGGTCGTGGAGATCCTGATGACCTTTGGGGTTGTTGCGTGTATTGCTTCGCTCGTGTCCGAGCGGGGGCGGCGGATCGGGGATGTCTTCGCCGGGACTCTCGTCGTGCGGGAGCGGGTGTCCGCGGGGCGGGTGGGTGTGGTGCCGCCTCCACCGCCGTGGCTTGTGGGGCGGTTCGCCGGACTGGATCTGTCCGGGGTGCCGGACGGGTTGTGGCTTGCGGTACGGCAGTACCTGACGCGGATGGGGCAGTTGGATCCCCAGGTGAGCGCGTCCATGGCTGAGCGGCTGGCCGGGGATCTCGCGGCGCGTACGGGGGCGCCGGCGCCGCGGGAGGTGCCGGCGGCCGCTTACCTCGCGGCCGTGATGAACGAGCGGCAGGCTCGGGACGCGCGGCGGGTGCTGATGGGGACGGGTACCTCCGGTGTGGTCGCGCCGGGGGGTGGGGCGAGTGCGGTGGTGGATGTGGATGCCGTGCGGGTGGCTGCGCCGGATGCCGGACACAGGGGTGCTGGGGCGGGGCGGGTGGAGGCGCCGTCGTCCGGTGCCGGTACTGGGTTCGCGCCGCCCGGTTAGAACTTCTGAGGCGATGCGCTCGGATCAGCCGCTGCCTCGTGAGGTGAAGGCCTTCGATACGGCCTTGTTGCTCGGCCTGAACCAGCGGTTGGACCCGGCGTGGGTGATGGCCAATGCGGCGTACGAGGGAAACCACTACTTGTGGCCTGCCCGGTGGAACAGCCTGTTCCGGCGTCCGGACGTTCCGCGTCGGCTGCGGTGTGAGCTGCTGCTGCTCACACCGCGTACGGGAGAGCGCGTGATGAGCCTGCTGGACGTGCTTTCCGATGCCTTCGCCCCGCTGCCGAGGGTGACCTCGTGCGAAGAAGGCATACAGGTCAGCCGGCTTCTGGACCGTGTCCCGACGGTCAGGGAGTGGCTGTTGTGGGAAGGCGAGGGCTCACCGGGCCGCCTGTGACAGGCGGTGCGGGCAGGTCAGTGAGTACGCGAACCGCAGGAAGGCTTCGTGGATGTCGTCGCGGATCTCCAGGCGGGTCCGCAGGCGGCTGAGTCAGGGGAGATGGGCGAAGGCGCGCTCGGCGGCCCAGCCCTGGGTGCCGAGTGCGTGGACGAGGCGGCGGTGCTTGTCGTGGTCGTAGCCGTGGTCACCGGGTAGGCGTCGGGGCGGCTTCGGGGCCGGCCGCGCTTGTCCCGCACCGGCGGCACCGTCTGGAGCCGCGGGGGGCCCGGGTGACGTCGTTGCGGTTGCCGCTGGTCGGCGTGGCGGCGAGCGGGATGCCGGTGACATCGGTGATCAGGTGATGCGTGCTGCTCGTCCCGTCCCGTCCCGGTCGACGGGCTTCGTACCGTCCTGAGTGCCCTTTGGCGGCCGGGACCGGATGGGGGCCCCCGCTGCCCGGGGGAGTCAGGGAGGAGTCCAGGGCGTTCGCGCGGCGAGGGCTGGTGGCGGGGAGGACTCCGCTGAAGCCTGGCCGCCCCTGCCCCTGCCCCTGGATCAACAGGGTGCTGGTTGTCAGGGGAAGGTCGAAGGTGGGGTTTCCAGGTGTTCCAGCTCGATGCCGGGGGCGGAGAGGACCACGTCGCCCGCGATGTGGATCTGGTGCTGCTCGCCGGTGTCCAGTGCGTTGACCTGGTATTCGTCCACCATCAGGGGGCCGTTGTCAGTGGCATGCGCTTCACTCTTCAGCAAGGCCCAGGACTGGTCGATCGTGCGGGGGGCCAGGACCGGGTCGGTGAAGGCGACGAGGCGGACGCGGGTGGCGGGGGAACCGGGGGTGAGGCGCAGGAGACGGGTGGCGGCGATGAGAAAAGCGGGGGAAGTGCCGGTGAAGGCGTGGGCGGGGACGTTGCCTTCGGTGGCGTGAGTGCCGGTCGGGTCGGTGCGGACCCAGGTGACGCCGTCGATGGCCGCACCGCGGATCTGCCAGCTCGCGGCGTGCAGTTCGAGGCGGATGGGGCGGCCGAGTTCGTCGATGGCCAGGTCGACGGAGCCGGCGTGATCGCCGGAGGGGGTGGTGACCTGGGAGACGTAACGCCAGCCGGAGGGGCCGGGCGCGCAGTGGAAGTGTTCTTCGCCGAGGGGGGTGTGGTCGTGGGGATCGTGGAGTGAGTATCGGCCTCGGGGCATGGGTCTGTCCGGTTCTTCGGGTCCGACACGGGGCAGGCCCCCCGGCACGGGGGTGCGGGGGGCCTGCCTGACAGCTACTGCTGGTGAGTGCTGAGCATGTGGCTCAGTAGCGGTAGTGGTCGGACTTGAACGGGCCCTCGACCGGGACGCCGATGTAGGCGGCCTGCTCGGGGCGGAGGGTCGTGAGCTTGACGCCGAGGGCGTCGAGGTGGAGGCGGGCGACCTTCTCGTCGAGGTGCTTGGGCAGCACGTAGACGTCGGTCGGGTACTCCTCGGGCTTGGTGAACAGCTCGATCTGGGCCAGGGTCTGGTCCGCGAAGGAGTTGGACATCACGAACGAGGGGTGGCCGGTCGCGTTGCCCAGGTTCAGCAGGCGCCCCTCGGACAGGACGATGATGACCTTGCCGTCGGGGAACGTCCAGGTGTGGACCTGCGGCTTGACCTCGTCCTTGACGATGCCGGGGATGGCGGCGAGGCCGGCCATGTCGATCTCGTTGTCGAAGTGACCGATGTTGCCGACGATCGCCTGGTGCTTCATCTTGGCCATGTCCGCGGCCATGATGATGTCCTTGTTGCCGGTCGTGGTGACGAAGATGTCGGCGATGGAGACGACCTCGTCGAGCGTCGTGACCTGGTATCCGTCCATGGCCGCCTGGAGCGCGCAGATCGGGTCGATCTCGGTGATGATCACGCGGGCGCCCTGGCCGCGCAGGGACTCCGCGCAGCCCTTGCCCACGTCGCCGTAGCCGCAGACGACGGCGACCTTGCCGCCGATCAGGACGTCGGTGGCGCGGTTGATGCCGTCGATCAGGGAGTGGCGGCAGCCGTACTTGTTGTCGAACTTCGACTTCGTCACGGCGTCGTTCACGTTGATCGCCGGGAAGAGGAGGGTGCCGTCGCGGTGCATCTCGTACAGGCGGTGGACACCGGTGGTGGTCTCCTCGGTGACGCCGCGGATCTCCGAGGACAGCTGGGTCCACTTCTGCGGGTTCTCGCCGAGGGTGCGGTTGAGGAGCGTGAGGATGTAGGCGTACTCCTCGCTGTCCGCGGTGGACGGGTCCGGGGCGGCGCCGGCCTTCTCGAACTCGACGCCCTTGTGGACGAGGAGAGTGGCGTCACCGCCGTCGTCGAGGATCATGTTCGGGCCACCGGTGGGCGTGTTCGGCCAGGTCAGAGCCTGCTCCGTGCACCACCAGTACTCCTCCAGGGTCTCGCCCTTCCAGGCGAAGACCGGGACGCCGGCGGGGGCGTCCGGGGTGCCGTTCGGCCCGACCGCGATGGCGGCGGCGGCGTGGTCCTGGGTGGAGAAGATGTTGCAGGAGGCCCAGCGGACGTCGGCGCCGAGGGCGACCAGCGTCTCGATGAGGACGGCCGTCTGCACGGTCATGTGCAGCGAGCCGGTGATGCGGGCGCCGGCGAGCGGCTGGGCGGCGGCGTACTCCTCGCGGATCGACATCAGGCCGGGCATCTCGTGCTCGGCGAGAGTGATCTCCTTGCGGCCGAAGGCGGCGAGGGAGAGGTCGGCGACCTTGAAGTCCTGGCCGGTGGCGACAGTCGTCATGCGGGCTGCTCCTCGTGGGTTGGTTCGAGGTGGGTACGGCTGACTCTGCGGCGGCGGGCATACGAGTGCCCGGGCGCTCGCAGCGCAGTCCGTCGGAGGCCCTCTCTCCCTCGGCCGGTCCACGGGACCGCCCGACCGCCATCAGCAGCGACGTCTGGCTAGGTCACGAATCTACACCGATCGGCCCAGTGAACCCCAGCCGCCCTGGTCAGGGCTGCGGGCGGGAGACAGTGAGGCAGACCGGCCGGTACTGGACTTTTCGGTCTTTTGATCTGGGTGTACTCGTGTTGCCCGATGCCTGTTCATCGGGAACGCCCGCGCGACAGGGAGATTCACGTGACGAGTCCGGCCGACTCCCCAGGAGGCGGAGACATGAGCGGACAGAAGAAGCCGAAGCTGCTCGCGGTCACCGCCTGCCCCACCGGTATGGCCCACCCGTACATGGCGGCGGAGAAGCTGACGCAGGCCGCCGAGCGGCTCGGCGCCGACATGAAGGTGGAGACGCAAGGTTCCACCGGGGCCGAGAACGTGCTGTCTGACAACGATGCCAGAGAGGCCGGCGGCGTCATCATCACGGCCGACCAGGGCGTCGACCGCAGCCGGTTCACCGGGAAGAGGGTGCTGGCGCCGGGGTGGCGGAGGGGATTCGCCGTCCGAGCAGCTGATCGAGCAGGTGCGGGCCGCGCCCGTGCAGGGACACCGGTTTCCGGGAGCGGCTCTCGGCCGCGCCGGACGAGGCGGCGATTCTTCGGGTGCTGGGCGAGATCCAGTAGCGGGATTCAGTCGTCGGATTCATCGGCTTCAGTCGTCGGTACGGGCGGTCCCGGCGGGTGCGGACGGGTCCTCCAGCGTGTGCGGGCACATCCGGGGCGGGTACCAGGCGTCCGAGGTCGCCGGCGAGAACATGTACCCGACGTACCGGCCGGGTGGCACGGTCGTCACCGAGGAGATCGGCGGCGGTGACATCCGGCGCGGTGACGTGATCCTCCTCTCGGCTCCGGAGCGGGTCCCCGAGGGGCTCTCCTCACAGCGGGTCGTGGCCCCGGGCGGTGACCGGGTGGCCTGTCGGCACCGGGGCGGCGTGTCGACGTCGAACGGCCGGCCGCTCGACGGGCCGTACGCCAAGGACGGCGTTCCCGGTGCCGGGGAATGGAGTTCGACGTCACGGTGCCCGTGGGGCGGATGTTCGTGCCCGGGGGGGGCAACCGGGGGAACTCGTGGGCTTCGCGGTTCTTCGCCGGCGAGCAGTCCGGCACGGTCGGCGTCGTGCTGTTCTTGGCCGGGGCCGGGCTGGGCGTGGCCGCGCTGGTCGTACGACGGAGTGCGGCGGCCGTCGCGCCGCCGCACTGGTCCCCCCGCCCCTGACGCAGGCAGCGAGAAGGCCCCCGCCGGTGGACGGCGGGGGCCTTCCTCGTGAGGCGTAGATGCGTACGAGGAGTCCGGGGCGTACGGAGGTCAGTGACCGGCCGGGCCGCCCGGCGTGCTCGCCGGGTTCTCGCCCGCCGCTGCCGCCGTCTCGCTGTAGATGTCCGGCTCCAGGTAGATCACCCGGGCGATCGGGACCGCCACGCGGATGCGGTCCTCCGCCGTGTTGATCGCGTGGGCGATCTCGGCGGCCGTGTCGTCGTGCTGGACCGCGATCTTGGCGGCGACCAGCAGTTCCTCGGGGCCGAGGTGGAGCGTACGCATGTGGATGACGCGGGTGACCGTCTCACCGTCGACGAGAGCGGTCCTGATCTTCTCCACGTCCTCCGCGCCGGCCGCCTCGCCGAGGAGGAGGGACTTGGTCTCGGCCGCCAGGATGATCGCGATGATGATCAGCAGGATGCCGATGCAGAGGGTGCCGATGCCGTCCCAGACGCCCTCGCCCGTGACGATGGCCAGGCTGACGCCGACGAGCGCCAGGACCAGGCCGACCAGCGCGCCGAGGTCCTCCAGGAGGACGACCGGCAGCTCGGGGGCCTTGGCGCGGCGGATGAAGTCCTTCCAGGACAGGTTGCCGCGCGTCTGGTTCGACTCCTTGATGGCCGTACGGAAGGAGAAGGTCTCCGCGATGATCGCGAAGACGAGGACGCCGACCGGCCAGTACCAGGCCGTGATCTCGTGGGGGTGCTTGATCTTCTCGTAGCCCTCGTAGATGGCGAACATGCCACCGACGGAGAACAGCACGATGGAGACCAGGAAGGCGTAGATGTAACGCTCGCGTCCGTAGCCGAAGGGGTGCTGGGGGGTCGCCTCGCGCTTGGCTTTCTTTCCGCCGAGCAGCAGCAGGCCCTGATTGCCCGAGTCGGCGAGCGAGTGCACGCTCTCCGCGAGCATCGAGGACGAGCCGCTGAAGAGGAACGCCACAAACTTGGCTACTGCGATCGCGAGGTTGGCGACGAGTGCCGCCACGATCGCCTTGGTTCCGCCTGACGCACTCATGGGTGCCGGATGTCCCTTCCTTGGTGCCGCGGCCCTGGCGCCGCCGTACGGCCGGTCATTGTTGCAGCTTGCCGCGGAAGCCTGCGCGGACGGTACGTCAGGCGACGACTGTGGCGCGGAAGAGTGTGCCCGTACCGGACAATTGGGCAGATTCTCCTGCTGGTACGAAGACCGACTCTCCCGGTGCGAGGGTGAGTTCGCCGGCGCTGACCCGGCCGGCCGTGCAGAGCAGGATCTGCGGGGTGGCGGACGGGAGGGTGCGGGGGGCGGCGCCCGGCGCCAGAACGTGGCGCGAGAGGCGGAACTCGTCGATCGGGGTGTCGTACAGCTCTTCGCCGTCGGGGGACGACGCCTCGGGGCGCAGGATGCCGGGGTCGCCGGCCTCGAAGCGGACGATGCGCAGGAGTTCGGGGACGTCCACGTGCTTGGGGGTCAGGCCGCAACGCAGGACGTTGTCCGAGTTCGCCATGATCTCGACGCCGAGGCCGCTGAGGTACGCGTGCGGGACGCCGGCGCCGAGGAAGAGGGCCTCGCCGGGCTGCAGCCGTACGTGGTTGAGCAGCATGGCGGCGATGACGCCCGGGTCGCCCGGGTAGTGGTGCGCGAGACGGGCGTACGGGGCGTACGCGCCGCCCAGGCGCTCGGCGGCGGCCGCGGCCGCCGTGACGGTCGCGGCCATCTCGGCGCGGTCCGCGGTCAGTACGGCGGTGAGGACCTCGCGGAGTGCGGCTTCCTCGGGGTGGGCGTGGAGGAGGTCGACGTACGGCTTGAGAGAGTCGACTTCGAGCGCGGCGAGCGTGTCGGCCGACTCGGCGGGGGCGCGGAAGCCGCAGAGGCCCTCGAAGGGGGTGAGGGCGCAGATCAGTTCCGGCTTGTGGTTGGCGTCCTTGTAGGTGCGGTGCGGGGCGTCGAGGGGGACGCCCCGGGCCTCCTCGGCGGCGTAGCCCTCCTTGGCCCGGGCCAGGTCCGGGTGGACCTGGAGGGAGAGGGGGGCGCCGGCCGCGAGGATCTTGAGGAGGAAGGGGAGGCGGGGGCCGAACTTCCGCACCGCGGCCTCGCCCAGTTCGGCTTCGGGGGCGGCTTCGATGACCGCCGAGAGGGGCTGTTCGCCCGTGCCGCGGTCGACGCGGGAGGGTGCTCCGGGGTGGGCGCCCATCCACATCTCGGCCTGGGGCTCGCCGGTGGGGGCGGTGCCGAGCAGGTCCGGGATGGCTGTCGTGGACCCCCAGGCGTAGGGGCGCACGGTGTTCGAGAGGCGGTCCATGGGGCGTTCCCTGGTCTGGTGGCTCTGGTACCGGCCGGCCCCGGGGGCGGTGGCAGGTGCCAGGTGGTGTCGGTCAGGTGCTGGTCCTCATGATCGCCCTGCGGAAGCGAGCGCCAGGTAAACGGCGGCGAAATCCGTGATGGCGAGCAGTTCGGCGAGGTTCTCCAGCTCACCGCCCTCCTCCGGTTCGATCTCGCTGATGGCCGTGTCGTGGCTGAGCGCGAGCTCGCGGGCGGCCGGGGCCGCGGAGGTTCCACCGGTCGGGCGGTCCCTGAGGAGCACCACGCGTGCGTGCAGCGCCTGCGCTTCGTCGACGCGGTCGCGGAAGAAGTCCTCGGGATCGGCGCCCGCGGCGAAGGTCCCGGCGAGCAGTACGCCGTGGGTCGGCAGGGCCTCCGGAAGCTCGGCGGCGAGGGCGGGGCGGCCGGCCAGCTCGGCGAGCACGGCGGAGAACCGGCGGCCGACGGGGCCGGCGCACGCGCCCTCCGTCCAGATGAGCGGCAGCGAGTCGGCGAGCTCGGACGCGAGTGTCTTGGCCGGGTTGCCGTACATCGCGACGGCCGGTCCGCAGCGTTCCGCGGTGCGGTCGAGGCGGTCGGCGACGAGCCGGAGGGTGTCCGGGGGCGCGGTGACCAGGCCGAGGCGGTCGAAGAGGACGAGGAGGGGGGTGAGGAGTGCCCAGAGCGCGCCGGGGCCGGTGGCGTCGCCCTCGTCGTACTCCTCGTAGGGCGCCGTCGCCATCGGTACGACCATGCCGTGCACGCCGCCGACGGACTCGCTCAGCGGGGAACGCCGCGGGGCCACGGCGACGACCGTGCAGCCGCGGCGGTACGCCTGCTCGGCGAGGAGCGCGAGGCCGGGTTCGGCGCCGTCCGGGGTGACGAGGAGGAGGTCGACGGAGCCCGCCCAGCCCGGGAGCGCCCAGCGCAGGGCGCCGGCGGCGGGGGCGACTCCGGTGGAGTGCAGTCGGGCGACCGGGCAGGAGGCGCCGGCGAAGGTGGCCAGCAGGTCGGCCACGCCGTTCGCGGCGGTGCCGGGGCCCGCGATCAGTACGGCGCGGGGGCGGCCCTCCGGCTTGATCTCCGCGAGGCCGGCCTCGGTGGCGTGCCGTGCGGCGGTGCGTACGCGTGCGCCCGCCTCCGCGGCGCCGCGGAGCAGGCCGCGGTGGTCGGCACGGGCCAGAGACTCCGGGTCGTCCAGCAACGACTCGTCGAGCATGGTGCGGGCCTCCGATCGCCGGGCGCGTGGCTTGTGGCCCTGCGCGAGGTGGTGGGTGGGGCGTCAGGCGGGGCGGGTGTCAGGCGGGGCGGCGGGCCTCGTCGACGAGAAGGACCGGAATGCCGTCCCGTACCGGGTAGGCCAGGCCGCAGTCCTTGCTGGTGCAGATCAGCTCGGGGGTGTCCGCGGCGGACGCGTCGTCGAGGGGCGCGTGGCAGGCGGGGCAGGCGAGGATCTCCAGAAGGCCGGCTTCGAGCGGCATGGGGCGGGTCCCTTCGAACATGCGGATACGGCTACGGATTGGGCCAGGTCAGCCTACCGCCGGGGCGGGGGCGGCGCGGTCCGGCGAGACGGTCGGCGTGGACGTGGCGGTGTTCCTCGGGTCCTCCGTTCCCCGGCTCCTCCCTTCCTCGCCGCCGGCCGGGCGGGTGGTGCGGAGGGGCGCGCGGGTGGGGAGGCGGGGCGGGCGGGGCTGTCTCCCCTGCCCGCCCCTTCCCGAAACCGGAGGCGAGCCCCCGGGCCCCCTCTGTCCTCAGCCGCCGGACGGGCTCGAGACGGGCGCGCGCCGGGGCCGGAAGGCTAGGCGCGGATCAGCGCCAGGGCCTCGTCCCGGGTCTTCGCCATGGTGGGCTCGTCCCTCGCCTCCACGTTCAGGCGCAGCAGGGGCTCCGTGTTGGAGGGGCGGAGGTTGAACCACCAGTCGGCGGCGGTGACCGTCAGGCCGTCGAGTTCGTCGATGGTGATTCCGTCGCGGCCGGTGTACGCCGCCTTGACCGCCGCCAGCCGGCCCGCCTGGTCGTCCACCGTCGAGTTGATCTCGCCGGAGCTCGCGTAGCGGTCGTACTGCGCGACCAGGTCGGACAGGGTGCCCTCCTGGCCGCCGAGGGCCGCGAGGACGTGGAGGGCGGCCAGCATGCCGGTGTCCGCGTTCCAGAAGTCCCGGAAGTAGTAGTGCGCCGAGTGCTCGCCGCCGAAGATCGCGCCGGTACGGGCCATCTCCTCCTTGATGAAGGAGTGTCCGACACGGGTACGGACCGGGGTGCCGCCGTTCTCCTTGACGACCTCCGGGACGGACCACGACGTGATCAGGTTGTGGATGACCGTGCCCTTGCCGCCGTTGCGCGCCAGTTCGCGCGCGGCGACCAGCGCCGTGATCGCGGACGGGGAGATGCCCTCACCGCGCTCGTCGACGACGAAGCAGCGGTCCGCGTCGCCGTCGAAGGCCAGGCCGAGGTCGGCGCCGGTCTCGCGGACCTTCGCCTGGAGGTCGACGATGTTCTTCGGGTCGAGCGGGTTGGCCTCGTGGTTCGGGAACGTGCCGTCCAGCTCGAAGTAGAGGGGGACGACCGTGAGGGGCAGGGAGGCGAAGACCGTGGGGACCGTGTGGCCGCCCATGCCGTTGCCCGCGTCGACCACGACCTTCAGGGGGCGCATGGAGGCCAGGTCGACCAGGGAGAGGAGATGGGCCGCGTAGTCCGTCAACGTGTCACGCCGGGTGATGGTTCCGGTCCTGGTGGCGGGGGGCGTCTGCGGAGCGTTCGCCGACCACTCCTCCACCAGCGCGCGGATCTCCGCGAGACCCGTGTCCTGGCCCACCGGAGCCGCTCCCGCCCGGCACATCTTGATGCCGTTGTACTGCGCGGGGTTGTGCGAGGCCGTGAACATCGCGCCCGGCAGACCGAATTGCCCGGACGCGAAGTACAGCTGGTCGGTCGAGCAGAGCCCGATCTCCGTCACGTCCACCCCGCGCGCCGCCGCCCCGCGCGCGAACGCCCGCGAGAGCCCCGGCGACGAGGGCCGCATGTCGTGCCCGGTGACGATCGCCTCGGCATTCGTCACCTGCGCGAAGGCGGCTCCGAACAGCTCGGCCAGTGACTCGTCCCACTGGTCGGGGACCACTCCGCGCACGTCGTACGCCTTGACGATCTGCGACAGATCAGCAGCCACGGCCAACCCTCCTGAAGTCCGGTTAGGACCCCCCAAGCTACCCCCAGGAGGTGACGTCAGAAACGGGCCTCAGGAGTCGGGAGAGCGCAGGACCCGCAGATGGCCGCGGCGCGCGACCTCCATCGGGTCCGCGGTGCGCGCCCCGCCGCGGGCGTCCGCGGCGCGCTCGTGCGGCCTGGCGGCCTCACGTACGGCGTTGGCCAGCGCTTCGAGATCGTCGCCGCTGGGGCGCGAGGGGGCGGCCGACCCGTCGACGAGCCGGAGAACTTCCCAGCCGCGTGGGGCGGTCAGCCGATCCGAGTGCTCGGCGCACAGGTCGTAACAGTGGGGCTCGGCATAGGTGGCGAGCGGGCCGAGGACTGCGGTCGAGTCCGCGTAGACGTACGTCAGTGTCGCGACGGCAGGGCGGCCGCACGCGGTGCGCGAACAGCGACGTACAGGGCTCACGATGTTGGACGGTACCGCACTCTTGAGCGGGCCGCGACGACCCTCCCTCACGTCACTCCGCCGTGTCGCGTCTTCCACCGTGTCGCGGCGGCCTCCCGAGCCACGGGTCTGACCTGCGCGGAGACCGCGACGAGGCGGTCGCGGCCCGGCTGTGACCGGTCGTCACTCGGGACAAATGCCGTCAAGCGACGCGAGATCGACGGTCGCGCACCGGCGTGAAAACGAGCCCAACCTTGGCTGGAATGCTCAATATGCGACATGCCGTGTGCGGTCCCTCCGCCGCGATCCGACCGCTCGGATGAGGGCTACCCTGCGTCAGTGATGGACAGTCCCGTACCCCCCAGTCCCACCGGCCCGGGGCCGCGCCGCCGCGACCGCCACGGCCGCGGCATGCGCGGGCCCGTGGCGCCGCCCCAGGTGCCCCTCTCGGTCAGCCGGGCCGCCGTTTTCGGCGACCTCGTGCAGGATTCCGTGGAGCGGCTGGAACGGCGCTGGCCGCAACTCGCCGAAGTCGACTTCCTGGTGCTCGACGTACCGCCCGCGGCCGGCGGCGGCGACGATTCCGGCCCCTGGGCCGACGAGTCGGTGCCGCTCGGCGGGGTGACCCCCGCGACGAGCGCCCACCCGGCCCGGATCGTCGTCTACCGGCGCCCCGTCGAGATCCGCACCAAGAGCCGGGACGAACGCGCCCTGTTCGTGCACGAGATCATCGTGGAGCAGGTCGCGGAGTTGCTCGGGCTCGCACCGGAGTCGGTCGATCCGCGGTACGGAGGCGGGGACGGGCAGGACTGACTCCGGTCAGTCGTCCAGTACCGACAGGTCCTGTTCCGCTTCCGGCACCGGAACCGTCCCCCGGTCGTCCGGCATCGTCTGCACGGTGAACATCGGGACGCCGTCCTCGGGCAGTTCGAGCGCGCGCGACGCGTGGACCGGGCCGCCCGACCGCGGTTCGACCGTCAGCGCGTACGAGCCCTTGAGCCCGGACGGCACCGGCGGCTCCACCGCGAGCGTCGTGCCCGCCCTGACCGTGTACTTCTTGACGGCCGGCTCGCCGCCCCCGCTGCCCGCCGACGCGGTGACCTCGACCTCGGCCGTCGCGCCGGGCGCGGTCAGCGAGAGCACCGAGCCCTGGGCCCTGTTGTCCGCCGCCGTGGCCCGCTCGCCCACCTGCCCGGTCGCCGGGATGTACGCCATCTCCTGGGCGGCGCCCTTGCCGCGCACCACGCGCAGCGCGGCGACCACCGGCACCGGGTCGCCCTGGGCCGGGCTCAGCAGCAGTGAGCCCGGCTCGCCCTTGGTGACGTCCTTGAGGTCGACGGCCGTGGTCATCCCCGCCTTGACGTTCAGGGTCTCGTGGCCGGCCGGCGTGATCGAGCCGGTGGGCCCCGCCAGTCGCACCTTGAGGTCGGCGTCCTCGTCACCGGGCGCGAACACCACCAGGTGCACGGACGTGGCGTCCGCCGGGATGCCGGGGAGCACGACGGTGTCCGAGGCGCCGGCGGACGCGGCCAGCCAGTCGCTGCCGGCCTCCTCGTCCACCGCCTGGACGACGGCGCCGACGCGGCCGCTGCGGGTGGTGACGTGGACGGTCACGTTCTCGGCGCTGTCGGCGCTCAGCGTCGACAGCAGCACCGGCACGCTGGACCTGGCGGGGACCGTGATCCCCTCCCCCGCGTCGGTCTCCAGGGCGCCGTCCTTGCCGTACAGCTCGACGTCGGCGACGGCTGCGGTGTCGTCCGGGTTCGTGAGGTGTACGTAGTCGTGCCGCGTGTCGGAGGTGCTCGCGCCGGGGAACCAGAAGCTGCTGTCGGGCGCGGTGCAGCTGACGCCGAGCACGCCCCGGCCGTCGCCCGCCGTGATCTTCGTGGTCTGCTGCGCGGTCCATCCGGGGGCCAGGAGGCCGTCGGCCGAACCGACGAGGGCGGGGGCCTCGGCGGTGTTCGCCTCGGCGGTGGCGGGCCTGCCGGGCTCCTTCAGCGAGAGGACCGGCTTGCCGGGCCCCGCCTTCCCGGCGTCCTTTTCCTTCTTGTCCTCGGCGCCGTCCCGGGCGGCCAGGGTCGCGTTGGTGGGGACGAGTTCCGCGGAGCCCTCCTCCCCGTCGCCCTCGGCCTCGCCCTTGCCCGCCGGAGTGATCGACGTGTACGTCGTCTCCGCGAGGTCGGACGTGCTGGGCGCGGGGCAGAGCAGGCTGGAGCGCTCCACGGGCATCCGCGCCGGGGTCTTCGCGTCGGCGGCCCGGCCCGCACCGGCCGCCGCGGTGTCCGCCGGGCCGTCCGGCGCGGAGACCACGGCGAATCCGGTGACTGCGGCGAGAGCGGTGGCGGCGGCGATCAGGGAGAGGGTGGTGCGGTTCATCGGTTGTCGCTCCCGTCGGGACGCTGCTCGGGCTCGTTGCCTTCGGCGTAGGGCTGCTGCGGCGGCTGCTGTCCGTAGCCGTACGGGTCGTACTGGCCTTCCTGGTACGGGCCGGTCTGGTACGGGTCGGCCCGGTACTGGTCCGCCTGGTACTGGTCCGCCTGGTACTGCTCGCCGCCGTAGTCCTGCCGGCCGTCGCCGTACGGGTCGGCCTGGTACGGGTCGGCCTGGTACGGCTCGCCGCCGTAACCCTGCTGCGGGTCCTGGACGTACGGCTGCTGCTGTCCGTACTCGGCGCCCGCGTACGACTGCGCGTCCCACTCCCCGTACTGCTGCTGCGGCGGCACGGACGCGTACACGGCGGTCCCGTCCTGCTCCTGGGCCGGCCGGCCGTACGGGTCCGCGACCGGCGGGGCGGGGGGCTGCTGCCCGGACTCCTCCGCGTCCGCCCGGGAGGCGTGCGGGGCTTCCGCCTGCGCCGCCGCGCGCAGCCTGCGCGCCCTGCGGCCCTCGCCGGCCACCGGCTGCGCGGGCACCTCGGGCTCCTCCTCGGGCAGGTCGTCGTCGATCTCCCTGCGGCGGCCGGGCAGTGCGAGCACCAGCAGGAGAAGGGCGAGGCCGACCTGGGTCCAGACCCACGCGGTGCGGGTGACGGGGGCCTCGTAGGTGAGGTCGAGCCTGCCGCCCCCGGCGGGCAGTTCGAAGCCCTGCGCCCAGCCGTCGACGGTCTTCTTCGCGAGTACGCGCCCGTCGAGCGTGGCCTGCCAGCCTTCGGCCGCCGAGTCCGCGATCCGCAGGGTCCGGCCCGCTTCGCCCGACGGGATCTCCGTGTGCGCCTCGACCGGCTCCGAGGCGACGGACAGCGGCTCGGCGCCCTCCTTGCCGGAGACGATCGTGGCCCGTGCGACCTGGCGGTCGACGCGCCACAGCGCGCTGCCGTCGAGCTGGCTGAGCCGGCTGAGGCCGGGTGTCGAGTCCAGGACGCGGCTCACCGAGCGGGGCGCGCCGTCGCGCACGAGGACGTAGCGGACGGCGTAGCCGCCGAGCTGGTCGGCCTGGTCGGCGCCGGAACCCGCGACCAGGTTGGAGACGATCTTGTCGAGGCGCGGGCTGCTGCCGCCCGCCTCGACGAGCTCACCGTCGCCCAGGCGGGCGCCGGAGCCGCGTACGAGCGTGTACGAGACCTTCACGGCCGACCTACCGCCGAGGACCAGGGTGCGCGCCTGGTCGCGGGTGCCGCTCTCCTCGGCGACGAACGCCGGCACCTGCACCGGGTCGCGCCGCTCCAGCGGCCCCGCGGCGCCGCCGATCATCCATCCGGCGGCGGCGAGCAGCGGTCCGGCCGCCGCGGCGAAGGCGATGAGTACGGCGACGGGCTGGCGCCAGCCGAAGCTCTGGGTGGCGACGCGCTCGCGCGCGCCGTCCGCGCCGAGCACGGTGGCGGCGATCAACGCGAGGCCGTAGACGAGGGTCGCCGGTCCCGCCCAGCCGGAGTGGTTGGCGAGGACCGCGCACAGCAGCGAGACGATCGCCACGACCCACGCCGTGCGGATGGCGAAGGTCCGCTCCCCGCGCAGCAGGGCCGCCAGCGCCGCGAGGACGATGCCGGCGAGCAGCAGTCCGCCCGCGGCCTTCGGACCGCCGGGACTGGCGCCGAGCAGGTCCAGTGCCCCGGCCGGGTCCGTACCGAAGTCCAGGCCCGCCTCGCGGAAGAAGGCGGACGGGTTGGTCAGCAGGGTGAGCGACCAGGGCGCCAGCATCAGCACGGGGGTGCCGACGCCGGCCAGGAAGCGCAGTCCGTACGCCACGATGTCGCCGCGCCGCAGCGCCAGTACGCCGATGCCGAGGACCAGGGCGACGGGCCAGACGACCGGCGTGAACGCCATGGCGAAGGTCAGCAGGAGCGCGTACGCCCAGACGGCGCGCCAGCTGGAGCGCGCGCCCTCGGCGCGCAGCCCGCTCGCGGAGACGGCGCACCGCGCGATGAGCGGCAGCAGGACCGCCAGGACGGCCGTCCCGAGGCGCCCGGTGGCGAGGGCGCCGGTGACGGCGGGCAGGAAGGCGTACGCGACGGCCGCCCAGGCGCGCAGCAGCCGGGACTCGACGAGCGGACGCGAGACGAAGTAGGCGGTGAGGCCGGCCAGCGGCACCGAGCAGACGAGCAGCACGGTGAGCGCGAACCCGGTGGAGCCGAGGAAGACGGCCGACAGGGCGGCGAGGAGGGCGAGGTAGGGCGGCGCCGTCTGGGTGCCGCCGGTGCCGATCGGGTGCCAGGCGTCGGCGTACCGCGACCAGAGGCCGGACACGTCGGCGGGCGCGGGCAGCAGTGCGCCGCCGGCGAGCGATCCGCCGCCGAGGAGGCCGCGGCAGGCGACCAGCGACACGAGGAGGAGCAGCACGAAGAGCACGGGCCCCGGTTTGCGGGCGATCCGCTTCAGCCGCGCGAACTGCTCGATCTCCAGGTAGTCGGCGTCGTCGCCGCCGGGGCCCGACTCGACGACGCCGTGGCGCGAGCCGGTGTCGGGCTCGGAGCCGCCGCCGAAGGTGCCCGCCACCTGCTCGACGGTCGCCCGGACGGTGGCGCCGGTCGGCGGGAAGAGGGGCCGCAGTTCGCTCGCGTCGACCTGTCCCTTTCCGCGCCGTTTTCTGGCCGCGAGGATCTTCCCGGGACGCAGCAGGGTGCCGAAGAGTCCGGTGACCTCGTCGACCGCCTGTCCCGGCGCCTTGCCGAGGAGGTAGGCGAGCGTGCGGAGCAGCGTGCCGACGACCAGGCGCAGCATGACGTACGGCAGGGCGGGGCCGCGCGCGTTGACGAGCATCGTGTAGACGGCGCCGGCCTTGTCGACGCGGTGCGGGTCGGCGACGGAGCGCCCGGCGCAGTCGATGGGCCTGCGCTCGCGCGCGGACGCCTCGGCGTGGCGCAGTACGGCGTCGGGGGCGACGAGGACGCGGTGGCCCGCCGCGTGGGCGCGCCAGCACAGGTCGACGTCGTCGCGCATGAGGGGCAGCCTGCGGTCGAAGCCGCCGAGCTCTTCCCACACGTCGCGGCGGACGAGCATGCCGGCGGTCGACACGGAGAGTACGGAGCGGACCTGGTCGTGCTGGCCCTGGTCCTGCTCGCGGCGGTCGAGGCCGGTCCAGCGGCGGCCGCTGTTGGCGATGGAGACGCCGACTTCGAGGAGCTGCTTCCTGTCGTACCAGCCGCGCAGTTTGGGGCCGACGATCGCGGCGTGCTCGTCGGAGTCGGCGACGCGCAGGAGTTCGGCGAGCGCGTCCGGCTCGGGCGCGCAGTCGTCGTGCAGGAGCCACAGCCACTGCACGGGTTCGCCGTGCGGGAGGTCGGGGAGGTCGTACGCGTCGTCGCGCCACGACCTGCTCACCGGGTCCCAGCCGCTGGGGCGCTTCAGGTAGGGCAGTTCCTCGGGTGTGAGGACCTGGGCGCTGCGGACCGCCTCGTCGACGGCGGTGCCGAAGCCGGAGCGGCGTGCGAGGTGGAGCACGCGGTCGGCGCCGATCGCGTCGGCGACCAGTTCGGCGGAGTCGTCCGCGCTGCCGGTGTCGGCGGCGACGACGTTCTGTACGGGGCGTTCCTGTCCCAGGAGCCCGGCGAGCGCGTCGGGCAGCCAGCGCGCTCCGTCGTGGGAGACGAGCACGGCGGTGACGACGTGCCGGGGGAACTCGGGCTCGGCCGCCGCGTACGGCGCCGACGTTTGGCTGTGCACGGACATCGGGGTACGGGCCCTCCGGCCGGGGTCCGGGGGTCGCCCCCCGGAAGGCTGCTGTCTGGCTGCGCGGACGCGCGCGCCCCGTGGGGGCGTTGATGCGTCTCGGACAGCGCCCCACACTAACGGCTGGGCAACACAACGGTCCGCCGCCTGCGGCCGGGGGCCGGGCGACGGACCGGTGGATACGTACAAGCTTGTGACATTTGGTCAATAAGGCGTAAGGCGCAGCAGAGCACGGTGGCGGGCGCAGTGGTCAGACGGCGGCCTTCTTCAGTCGTCGGCGTTCACGTTCGGACAGGCCGCCCCAGATGCCGAACCGTTCATCGTTTGAAAGTGCGTACTCAAGGCATTCGGAGCGGACCTCACAGGCGAGACAGACCTTCTTGGCCTCGCGAGTGGAACCGCCCTTCTCGGGAAAGAAGGACTCGGGGTCGGTCTGGGCGCACAGGGCGCGCTCCTGCCAGCCGATTTCCTCGTCCGCGTCCTCGACCAGCAGTTGCTGGAACAGCTCGGTCATGTGCGCCCCTCGTCTGTCTTTTGCTTCCCCGTGATGTAGTCGTTGCCGTTTTCGGCCGAACGACACGAGTGAAATTACAAGTGTGCGGATCCGAGCCAGTCAAGCCGAGATCTGCTATTGAGCCGGTTATTCACTCTGCGGAACCAAAGCTATGCGGAAAGTGTTCAAATCGCCAAAAATCGCGACACATGTCACCGGCCCACTCCTGCCCCCTCATCCGAGTGAGATGCAGCGAGGTTCGATCTTGTTGCGGTCGGCCCGCAGAAGCGATCCGGATCACAGTCCGGCCACAACGCCTCGAGGACGTTTGCCCGCACGTTTGATGCGCCACTTCTCCGCGCCACGCGCCGCACAAACCTTTCTCCGCTTCCGTTAACCGGATGAGGTGAAACATTTCCACCAAATCGGTCAGGAGGTTGACAGCGGGTGAGCGAGCCGGTCTCCTTGAACGCATGCCAGCGACCGCAGCGCTCCCCCGGACCCACGCACGTGGGTTCCGTTGCACTGCCCAGGTCCGCTGTTGCTGTTGCTGTCCCAGCTGTTGAAGCCCCCGCGCTCCAGCTCACTCTCCGTAACACCCGCTCCACCTGTCGTGCGACGACCCGCGTCATCTCCTGTCGCACCGCCTCTTCCCTCCTTGCGACACCCCAGCTCTCATGCCGAGGAACCCCCGCACCATGAACAGCGACAGCGACCTCCAGATCGCCGGCGACATCCTCGCCGTCCAGCACCTCCTCCAGCCCGCCCGTGAGCACCCGGCCACCGTCGCCGAGTTCGCCGGACTCGCCCGCTCCATCGCCGCCGACCGCGCCCAGTGGGAGCACCTCGTCGCGTACGACGCCACCACCCGCTGGTACCACCGGCTGCGCACCGGACCCGGATACGAGGTCTGGCTGCTCAGCTGGGTGCCCGGACAGGGCAGCGGTATGCACGACCACGGTCTTTCGTCCGGTGTACTCACGGTCCTGGACGGCGAGTTGACCGAACGGGCGGGGCGGGCACAGCGCACGCTGGGCGCGGGCTCGCAGCGGGTGTTCACTCCCGGGTACGTCCACGAGGTCACCAACGACTCGCTGGAAGCGGCGGTCAGCCTGCACGTCTACTTCCCCGGGCTCACCGAGATGCCGATGCGTCCGGCGCAGTCGGACCAGGCGGCTCAGTGCTCCTCGGGCTCTCCGGGTTTCCCGGGTTCTCCGGGCTCCCCGGCGGCCCGGGATGTCGTACCTGCCTGACAGACTGCTGTGCATGCGCATTGTGGTTCTGGCAGGCGGTATCGGTGGCGCTCGCTTCCTCCGCGGCCTCAAGTCGGCCGCGCCTGACGCGGACATCACCGTCATCGGCAACACCGGTGACGACATTCATCTGTTCGGGCTCAAGGTCTGCCCCGACCTCGACACCGTGATGTACACCCTCGGCGGTGGCATCGACGAGGAGCAGGGCTGGGGGCGTGCGGACGAGACCTTCCAGGTGAAGGGCGAACTCGCGGCGTACGGCGTGGGGCCCGAGTGGTTCGGGCTCGGTGACCGTGACTTCGCGACGCACATCGTCCGTACGCAGATGCTCGGCGCGGGCTATCCGCTGAGCGCCGTGACGGAAGCGCTGTGCGAGCGGTGGCAGCCCGGGGTGCGGCTGCTGCCCATGTCCGACGACCGGATCGAGACGCATGTCGCCGTCGAGGTGGACGGGGAGCGGAAGGCGATCCACTTCCAGGAGTACTGGGTGAAGCTGCGCGCTTCGGTGGACGCGCAGGCCGTTGTGCCGGTGGGCGCGGAGCAGGCGAAGCCGGCCCCGGGGGTCCTGGAGGCCATCGGTGCGGCCGACGTCATTCTCTTTCCGCCGTCCAATCCGGTGGTGAGCATCGGGACCATTCTGGCGGTGCCGGGGATTCGTGAGGCGATCGCCGACGCGGGGGTGCCGGTGGTCGGGCTCTCGCCGATCGTCGGGGACGCGCCCGTGCGGGGCATGGCCGACAAGATGCTGGCCGCGGTGGGTGTCGAGTCGACCGCTGCCGCTGTCGCCCGGCATTACGGGTCCGGGCTGCTCGACGGGTGGCTCGTCGACACGGTGGACGCGGGGGCGCTCGAGGACGTGGAGAGCGCGGGGATCCGGTGCCGGGCCGTTCCGCTGATGATGACCGGTGTCGAGGCCACGGCCGCTATGGCCCGGGAGGCGCTGGTGCTGGCCGAAGAGGTACGGGCGTGAGAGCGTCGGGGGGTGGGGTCGTTGGTTCTGGGGCTGGGGCTGTTGGTTCTGGGGCTGGTTCTGGGGCTGTCCCGGCCTATCGGGTGTGGGCACCGGGCGGGATTCCGGAGGTGCGGGCCGGGGACGACCTCGCCAAGCTGATCGCGGATGCGGAACCCGGGCTCGTCGACGGCGACGTCCTGCTCGTCACTTCGAAGATCGTCAGCAAGGCGGAGGGCCGCGTCGTGGAGGCGGTCGACCGCGAGGCGGCCATCGACGCCGAGACCGTACGGGTGGTCGCGCGGCGCGGAGCGCTCCGTATCGTCGAGAACCGGCAGGGGCTCGTCATGGCCGCGGCCGGTGTCGACGCGTCCAACACGGCGGCCGGGACCGTGCTGTTGCTGCCCGAGGATCCGGACGCTTCGGCGCGGCTGATCCGGGACGGACTGCGGGACGCGCTCGGCGTGGACGTGGGGGTTGTCGTCACGGACACCTTCGGGCGGCCCTGGCGCACCGGCCTGACGGATGTCGCGATCGGGGCGGCCGGGGTCCGGGTTCTGGACGACTTGCGGGGCGGGACCGACGCGTACGGCAACCCGTTGAACGCGACGGTCGTCGCCGTCGGGGACGAACTGGCGGCGGCGGGCGATCTGGTGAAGGGGAAGGCGGAGGGGCTGCCGGTCGCGGTGGTACGGGGGCTTTCGCATCTGGCCGGCGGAGGCTCCGGCGGCGACGGTGGCGACGTCGGCGGGCGGGCGCTGGTCCGGGCTGCGGCCGACGACATGTTCCGGCTCGGGACGTCGGAGGCTGTGCGGGAAGCGGTGACACTGCGGCGTACGGTCCGGGACTTCACCGACGAGCCCGTGGATCCGGGCGCGGTACGACGCGCGGTCGCGGCGGCTGTGACGGCGCCCGCGCCGCACCATACGACGCCTTGGCGCTTCGTACTGGTCGAGTCGGAGGCGGCGCGGGTGGCTCTGCTCGACGCGATGCGGGACGCGTGGGTCGCGGACCTGCGGGCGGACGGGAAGTCCGAGGAGTCGGTGGCGAAGAGGGTGCGACGGGGGGACGTGCTGCGCAGGGCGCCGTATCTGGTGGTGCCGTGCCTGGTGATGGACGGCTCGCACGTGTACGGGGACGCCCGTCGCGACGCGGCGGAGCGGGAGATGTTCGTGGTCGCGGCCGGGGCGGCTGTGCAGAATTTCTTGGTGGCGCTGGCGGGTGAACGGCTGGGGTCGGCCTGGGTTTCGTCGACGATGTTCTGCCGTGGGGTGGTGCGGGACGTGCTGGGGCTGCCGGAGGGGTGGGACCCGATGGGCGCGGTCGCGGTGGGCCACGCTGCGGCTCCGCCGAAGGAGCGGGCGGCGCGGGATTCGGCGGCGTTCGTCGAGGTGCGCTGAGGCGGGGCGACACGGGGTGCGTGCGGGGCGGGGTGCGGAGTGCGGGGCGGGATGGTTGCGGGGGCTTCGGGGTCGGTGCCGCGCCGGGGCGTCTCCTCGGGCGCCGGACGTTCGGGTACGCCGGTGTGTCCGGGGTGGTTGCGTTCGACGCCCTGCGGGGAGCGCCCCGGTGCGTCCCCTCCCGGCACCGCGACGGGTGGGGCGGGGAAATATGCCGGGGCTGCCGGCACCGTGGCAGGTGGGGCGGGGTGGTGGTCAGAGGCGGGCTATGTCGCGTGGGGTCATGCGGGGGGACCGGCGGGGCGGGGTCCGGCCGGAGAGAAGGATCAGGCGGGCCGCCCGGTGGCGTTGGCCCGCGTACGGGGCCAGGAGTTCGAGCATGGCCGCGTCGTCCGCGTCGCGGTTGCCCGCCAGGGCGTAACCGACCGTGCCCGGCAGGTGGAGGTCGCCCACCGTCACCGCGTCGGGGGCTCCGTTGCTGCGCTGCAGGGTTTCCGCCGCCGTCCAGGGGCCGATGCCGGGGATGAGTCGCAGGCGGGCCGAGGCGTCCTCCGGGGACATGGCCGCGGCCTCCTCCAGGCGGCCTGCCACGCGTACCGCCCGCAGGATCGTCGAGGAGCGCTTGCTGTCGACGCCCGCGCGGTGCCACTCCCAGGAGGGGATCAGCGACCAGGTGCGGGGGGAGGGCATGACGTGCATGTTTTTTACCGGGCCCGGGGCCGGTTCGCCGTACGTGCGGAGCAGCAGGCGCCATGCCCGGTACGCCTCGTCCGTCGTGACCTTCTGCTCCAGGACGGAGGGGATCAGCGATTCGAGGACCAGGCCGGTGCGGCCGAGCCGCAGGCCGGGGCGGCGGCGCCGTGTCTCGGCGAGGAGGCGGTGGCGCGGCACGAAGGCGGACGGATCGTCGGACGCTCCGAGGAGGGAGGGGAGCTGGTCGAGGAGCCAGTCCGCTCCCCGGCCCCAGGCGGTCGCCTCCACCTCGCCGTGGTGCGCGGCGAGGTGGAGGGTGCCGGGGCCCGCGGGCGTTCTGCTGGTGCGCCAGAAGGAGCCGTCGGGGGCCGTACGGAAGGTGGGGTCGGCCGGTCCGCGCCGCAGTGGGGCGAGCACCAGTTCGAGGTCCAGCGGACCCGGTGGTGTCCAGGCGCGGGTGAGCCCCGTGGTGGTGGCGGCGCGGCCTGACATGGGGGTCCTCGGGTCCGGGATGGACTTCGAGCCTACGGGCATCGGGGCCCCGGACCCAAGGGACCGGCGTTACTGGTCCGACGAGAAGCGGAGCGAGGCGTCGGGGAGGGACGCGCCGCACCACACCCGTACGCCCTCGCGCAGCTCGTTGTCCGCCCCCACCGTCGCGCCGTCGCCGATCACCGCGCCGGAGACGACCGTACGGGCGCCTATCCTGGCGCCCGCGCCGACGAGGGAGTCGGTGATCACCGCGCCCGGCTCGATCACGGAGTGGGGAAGAAGGGCGCTGCCGGTGATGCGGGCGCCCTCGCCGACCACCGCGCCCTCGCCGACCACCGTGCCGCCGGTGAGCTTCGCGTCCGTGGCGACGGATGCGGTCGGCAGGACCAGGCGGTCGCCGCAGCGGCCCGGTACCGCCGGGGACGGGGCGCGGCCCATGACCAGGTCGGCGGAGCCGCGGACGAATGCCTGCGGGGTGCCCAGGTCCAGCCAGTACGTCGAGTCGACCATGCCCTGGAGGTGCGCTCCGGAGGAGAGGAGGTCGGGGAACGTCTCGCGTTCGACCGAGACGGGGCGGCCGGCCGGGATCGTGTCGATGACCGAGCGGCGGAAGACGTACGCCCCCGCGTTGATCTGGTCGGTGACGATCTCCTCGGGGGTCTGGGGTTTTTCGAGGAAGGCGGTCACCCGGCCGGTGGCGTCGGTGGGGACCAGGCCGAAGGCTCTGGGGTCCTCGACCCGGGTGAGATGGAGGGAGACGTCCGCGCCGGAGGCGGTGTGGGTGGAGACGAGGGCGCCGATGTCGAGGCCCGTGAGGATGTCACCGTTGAAGATCAGGACCGGCTCGTCGGGGGCCGAGTGGAGGCGCGAGGCCACGTTGCGGATGGCGCCGCCGGTGCCGAGCGGTTCTTCTTCGGTGACGTACTCCAGGTGCAGACCGAGGTCGGCTCCGTCGCCGAAGTACGGTTCGAAGACCTCGGCGAGGTACGAGGTCGCGAGGACGATGTGTTCGACTCCGGCCGCCCGGGCGCGGGCCAGCTGGTGGGTGAGGAAGGGCACACCCGCCGCCGGGACCATCGGCTTCGGTGTGTGCACGGTGAGCGGGCGCAACCGGGTGCCCTTGCCGCCGACCAGGAGGATCGCTTCAGTCACCTTGTCGTCTCTGCTTCCTGCTGGGGCCGGCCGGGGTACGGGCAGGCCAGTGTATGCAGACCGTTCGGTGTACCCCGGGCGGCGGTCAGCGGCCCTGGAGACGGGCCGAGGCGGTCCGGGTCGCACCGAGCTTGCGGTAGAGGCGGCCTCCGGGGCAGTCGGTCACGTATCCGTCGCGGTGTCCGGAGATGACGTTGAGCTTGACCTTGGTGCCCTTCTTGTAACGGTTGCCGCCACCGGACTTGAGCGTGGTCTTCGCGCGCGGATCCGCGCCGTACAGGCCGAGTTTCCAGGCGGTGAGGCGGGCAACTCCGTTCACGACGGCGGTGGGTGGTTTCGACTTGCTGTACGTCCCGAGGACGGCGATGCCCGTGCTGTTGGTGTTGAAACCGAGAGTGTGCGCCCCCAGGACCGGCTTGGCCACACCGCCTGCCCGGCCCTCGTAGATGTTTCCGCACTTGTCGATGGCGAAGTTGTAGCCGAAGTCACGCCAGCCACTGCTCTTGACGTGGTAGCGGTAGATACCGCGCAGGACTGAGGGTGCTTGCGAGCAGGTGTAGTTGTTCCCGGTCGCGCTGTGGTGCACGAAGGCCGCCTTGACGCGCTTGGTGTAGACGAAGCTGCGCTCGCGGAGCTTCTCGTCCGCGCCCCACCCCTTGCGCGTGACGATGCGCGGGCGTGGCCCGATATGCGGCTTCGCTCCCAGGAAGGCGACTTCCTCCTCCGTCTCCGCCCGGCTCAGGGCGGGCACTTCGGTGGCGCCGAGCGGTGCGAGGTCGGCGTTGACCGCCGAGCTGGCGGCTTCCTCGGCGGACAGGACGACGGTGGTGGTGGTCCGGGGGTCGTCGATGGCGTCGGTCTCGGCTTCGGTGTTGGTCGTGGTGTCGTCGTCGACGCGGGAGCCCGCAGGGGGGTCGTCGCCGGGGTCGACCAGTTCGAGGCGCAGGCCGGCCGGGAGCGGAGGGGGGGTGGCGGCGCGTACGCCGTCGGCTCCCTCGGGGCGTACCCGTACCTCCACGCCGTCACTGTCGCCGACCCACAGGGGCGCGGTCGAGCCGCGGACCTTCCCCGCCTCGCGCTCCGCCGTGCCCAAGTCGGCGGCGTGGTCGTGGTTGTGGGTCTCGACGTCCTGCCAGCCGGACCAGCCGGCCGACCCGGTGGGGCGGGTACGGACCTGGACCGTGCCGTGAAGTTCGGCATCGGCGTCGTCCCAGACGACCCCGACCAGCGAGAACGGTCTGACGTCGCGTGGTGGCAGGCCGCGCGGGGCGGTGCCGGCGGCCCGGTCGGTCCCGGGGCCCTCCGGCACGAGTGGCGCGAGTGGCAGCGACTGGGTGGAGCCGGGCGGCGCGGGGGCGGGTTCGGCGACGGGAGCGGCCACGGCGCCGGTGGGCAGGACCAGAGCGGCGGTGCACGCGACTCCGATCGCGGAAGCAAGGAATGCACGCATGGTGTAGATCTTGTGCATAACCCTACAAATATGTCCATTTGTGGATGTGACGCCTCGTCGGTCCGACGGGGTACGGCCGGCCCGCCCGCGCCCGGACTCCACGGCGTCCGGGCGCGGGCGCGGCGTACTCTTGCGCGGTGAACGCCACTGATCGCACCCCCGCCGACCTGCTGCGATCCGCGCTCGCCGCGGATCCGGCCCGTCCTCTGGTCACCTTCTACGACGACGCCACGGGCGAGCGCGTGGAACTGTCCGTCGCCACCTTCGCCAATTGGGTGGCCAAGACCGCCAATCTGCTCCAGGGCGACCTCGCCGCGGCCCCGGGCGACCGGCTCGCGCTGCTGCTGCCCGCGCACTGGCAGACCGCGGTCTGGCTGCTCGCCTGCTCCTCGGCCGGCGTGGTCGCGGACGTGGGCGGCGACCCGGCCGACGCCGATCTGGTGGTCAGCGGGCCCGACACGCTGGAGGAGGCGCGGGCCTGCGGCGGGGAGCGCGTGGCGCTCGCCCTGCGCCCCTTGGGCGGCCGCTTCCCGCAGCCGCCCGCCGGATTCGCCGACTACGCCGTCGAGGTGCCGGGGCAGGGCGACCGTTTCGCGCCGTACGCCCCCGTCGCCCCGGACGGGCCCGCGCTGCGGGTCGACGGTACGGAGCTGACGGCCGCGGAGGTGGTCGACCGGGCGCGCGCCGACGCGAAGGCCCTCGGACTCGGCCCCGGGGCGCGGCTGCTGTCGGGGCTGGCGTACGACACCTGGGAGGGCCTGTCCTCGGGGCTGTTCGCGCCGCTCGCCTCCGGTGGTTCCGTGGTGCTGTGCCGGCATCTCGGCCGGCTCTCCGAAGAGGGCCTCGCCCAGCGGGCCGAGAGTGAGCGGGTCACCAACACGGCGGTACGACAAGCGCCCTGAGGTCCACCCGTCCGGCCCACCGGCTGCCGAGTCCTTGGGGCGGAGCGCCGGCTCCGGTAGATGATCGGCGGTACGCACCGCACAACCAAGCGCGAGGTTCGGCCGTCTACCCCTGCGACCGGCGGCCCAGCGCGCCGTCGACCCCGTGAAGGATGGACGCAGACGTGACCGACAGTGCTGGCACGCCCTCCGAACCGGACAGCACGGCCGAGGCCGAGGCGGAGGGCCAGGCCGCGGAAGGTGCGGGCGCGGACGAGGAAACCGGGGCCGGCGCCAACGGGAGGCGGCGCTGGCTCCATTGGACCGCTCTCGGTGTCTCCTTCCTCCTCCTCGTCGCGGCCGGCGCCGGCTGGTGGCTCTACCAGAAGCTCGACGACAACATCACCACGGACACCGGCGCCGCCACCGAGCTGGAGAAGTACGAGAAGGAACGCCCCGCCTCCCTCGCGCTGGACGCCCAGAACATCCTGCTCATCGGGTCCGACACCCGCTCCGGCAAGGGCAACCGCAAGTACGGCCCGGACGGGGGAACCCAGCGCTCCGACACGACGATCCTGCTGCACCTCGCCGCGGACCGCAGGAGCGCGACGGCCGTCTCGCTGCCGCGCGACCTGATGGTGGACATCCCCGGCTGCCGCAAGCCCGACGGCACCCGCACGAAGAAGCAGTTCGCGCAGTTCAACTCGGCGTTCGAGCTCGGGGGTACGGCGTGCACGATCCGTACGGTCGAACGGCTCACCGGCATCCGCATGGACCACCACATGGTGATCGACTTCGCGGGGTTCAAGGGGATGGTCGACGCGGTGCACGGCGTCGAGATCTGCGTCAAGGAGCCGATCGACGACGACGACGCCCTTCTCCGGCTGGACAAGGGCCTCCAGAAGCTCGACGGCGAGCAGGCCCTCGGCTACGTACGGGCCCGCAAGACCGTCGGCGACGGCAGCGACACCGAACGCATGGACCGCCAGCAGAAGTTCCTGGGCGCCCTGGTGAACAAGGTGCAGAGCAACGGCGTGCTGCTCAATCCGGCCAGGCTCTACCCGGTGCTGGACGCGGCGACGAAGTCCCTCACCACCGATCCCGGGCTCGACTCGCTCAGGGATCTGTACGACCTGGTGCGCGGCATGCGGGACATTCCGACCGAGCGGGTGCAGTTCCTGACCGTGCCGCGCCAGCCGTACACGTACAACCGCAATCGCGACGAACTCGTCGAGCCGGCCGCCGGTCGTTTGTTCGAGCGATTGCGGGAGGACGCGCCCGTCTCGGTCGTGCCGACGGGCTCGGAGAAGGACGACGAGAAGGACGACGAGAAGCCGGACGATCCGGGACCGTCCAGCCCTGCTCCGGCGCCCACTTTCACCGGAAGCAATGCCGCCGTCGGCACGTGCGAGTAAAGCCATACCCAAGGCATGACCGCCAACAGAACAGATTGGGCGTATTGCCCAGTTGTAAGGGGCGTGGAATTTGTCACGGACGTCGCTCCGCGCTGAACTGGGCGGATACTGTGACGCGATCCGGTGCTTCCGGCCCTGAGGTCGCACTGCTGGAATGAACGACCGGGCGCCTGGGGGAGGCGCATCGCGTCGCACCCGACGGAGGACTCAAGCAACCGTGGATGCGCAAAACCGTGGGCGGGCGGAAGAAATCGATCCCGCTGACCAGTGGGTGCTCAACCCGGAGACCGGTCATTACGAATTGCGACTGGAACAATCCGCTGGGCAATCTCCCGCGGCGCCCCAGCCCCGGAGAGCCCCGTCGAGAACACAGGCCCGCGAGCGGACCGCCGCACCCCGGCGTGAGGTCCCGGCGCAGCGCAGCCGGCGGGCCGCGAACGGCTCACGCGGTTCCGGCGGCTCACGCGGTTCGGGCGGTTCACGCGGTTCCGGCGGCTCACGCGATTCCGGCGGCGAAAAATCCGCTCCGCAGGCCGGCCGGCGCAAGCGCAAGGCGAAGAAGTCCGGCAAGAAGAAGGCGCTGATGTGGACCGGTGGCGTCATGGGCTTCGTGCTCGTCGGCGTCTCGGTCGGCGCGTACGTCCTCTACGACCGCCTCAACGGGAACATCAACTCGGTCGACGTCGGTGACGCCGCCAACGGCGGCTCCCTGAAGGACGGGCCGATCAACATCCTGATCATCGGCACGGACATCCGGACCGGCGAGGGCAACGAAGACTACGGAGACCGGCAGAACACCACCGGCCACGCCGACACGACGTTCCTCTTCCATGTGTCGGAGGACCGCACCAACGCGACCGCGCTGAGCATCCCCCGCGACTTGAAGACCGACATCCCCGACTGCCCCACCAAGCAGCCGGACGGTTCGACCAAGATCATCCCTGGCAAGGCGTACACGAAGTTCAACGAGAGCTTCGGCGTGGCGGGCCGTGACCCGGGTTGCACCATGCGCACGGTCAAACAGATCACCGGCGTCTCGATCGACCACTTCATGATGGCCGACTTCAACGCGGTCAAGACGCTGACCACCGCGATCGACGGCGTGGACGTCTGCCTGACCGAGCCCATCAAGGACGACAAGTACTCCAAGCTCGATCTGGCGGAGGGGGACCACACCCTCCAGGGCGAGGAAGCGCTCGCGTTCCTCCGCAACCGGCACGGCCTCGGCAACGAGAGCGACCTCGACCGGATCAAGATGCAGCAGCAGTTCATCGCCTCGATGATCCGCAAGATGAGGGAGGAGACCCTCGGCAACCCGAAGCGGATGCTCGCTCTCGCGGACGCGGCCACCCAGGCGCTCACGGTGGACAAGGGAATCAGTGACATCCCGAAGCTGAAGGGTCTCGCCGACGAGCTGGGGCGGATCAACCTCAAGAACATCACGTTCACGACGGTCCCCGTGGTCGACAACCCCGATGAGAAGGTCAGGGCGACCGTCGTGCTGGACCCGGTCAAGGCCCCGCAGGTCTTCAGCATGCTGCAGACCGACACCTCCTTCACCGCGGTGAAGAAGAAGGAGAAGGCCGCCAAGAGCAAGCAGGCAGCGCTGCTCAAGGGCCCGAGGGCCGATGCCTCCGAGGTGCGCGTCGACGTCTACAACGGCAGCGAGACCGCCGGGGCCGCACAGAAGACACTCAACTGGCTGCAGGTCGAGAAGGGCGTGCTCAAGTCCACGAACAAGAGCAACGCCCCGGAGAAGATCGCCAAGACGACTCTTGAGTACGCGCCGGACCAGGCCGACCAGGCACGCAAGCTCGCGGACCTGATGGGCCTGCCCGCCACGGCGCTCAAGAAGGGCGCCGAGGACGCCGGCGAGACGCAGGCGATGGTCCTGACCCTCGGCGGCGACTTCAAGGGCGCGGGGGTGCCCATCGCCGGTCCGGTGGAGCCGCCCGAGGTGGACAAGGTCGAAGCGGACAAGAAGGTCTGCGCACAGTGAAACCGGGACGCCCGAGGACGAGGCGCGCCTGAATGACAGGGGGGCCAGGGGTGGGACGCGACAGCGTGCGCGGGGAGGGGATGCGAGGGGGCGTCCGAGACGCCGGTGAACGAGGCCGCGGCGGGGGCGGACCGGAGGGAACCGGGCCGGCGGCCGGCACGGCGCCGGAACCGGAGGGACCGGTGCCCGAACCGGCGAGACCGGTGCCCGAACCGGCCAGACCGGTGCCCGAACCGGCCAGACCGGTGCCCGAACCGGCGGGACCGGTGTCCGACGGCACCGGTCCGCGGCGACGCGACGGCGTGCGCCGGTACGGTGGCACACGCGGGAAGCGGCGGATACTGCGCTGGGTGGCCTCCGTACTGTCCCTGCTGATACTCGGCACGGCCGGCGCCGGTTACCTCTACTACCGCCAGCTCAACAGCAACCTGAAGAAGGAAGAACTCAACCTCGGCGACAAGCCGATGGCCGGTCACAAGGTCAACGCCGCGGGCCAGACCCCGCTGAACATCCTGCTCATCGGCTCGGACGCGCGTAACTCGGACGCGAACAAGCGGCTCGGCGGCGCCAGGGACACCTTCGACAGCCCGCCGCTCGCCGACGTACAGATGCTGCTCCACGTCTCCGCCGACCGCAGCAGCATCTCGGTGATCAGCATGCCGCGCGACACGCTGCTCAAGATGCCCAAGTGCACGGACCCGGAAACCGGCGAGGTCTACCCGGCGACGACGGGGCCGAGGATGACCAACGAGAGCCTCGGACGCGGAGGGCCGGGCTGTACGGTCGCCACCTGGTACGAACTGACCGGCATCACCATCGACCACTTCATGATGATCGACTTCTCCGGAGTGGTCTCCATGGCGGACGCCATCGGCGGCGTCCCGGTCTGCGTCACCGACAACGTCCACTCGCGCAACAGCAAGGGCCAGGGATCGGGCCTGAAGCTGGAGAAGGGCACGACCTACGTCAAGGGCGAGCAGGCCCTCCAGTGGCTGCGCACCCGCTACGGCTTCGAGGACGGCACCGACCTCGCCCGTACGCACGCGCAGCACATGTACATGAACTCGATGGTCCGCGAGCTGAAGAAGAACACCAAGCTCAGCGACCCGGACAAACTGCGGAAGCTGGCCGAGTCCGCCACCCGGGCGCTCACCGTCGACGAGCGGCTCGACACCGTCAAGAAGCTGTACGACCTCGGCGAGGAGCTCAAGAAGGTACCGGCGAGCCGCATCACCATGGTCACCATGCCCTGGGTGCCGCAGGGCGGCCGGGTCCTCCCCAAGCCGGGCGAGGCCGAGCTGCTCTTCAAGATGATCCGCGAGGACACCCCGCTGGACGGCGAGGCTTCGAAGAAGCAGAAGCCGAAGGCGTCCGGGGACCCGGCCGCGCCGGACGCGGAGATCGGTGTGATGGTGCGGAACGGCACCTCCACGGATGCCCTCGGAGTGGCCGCGGGGCGCGCCGCGGAAGTCGCCGGCGTACTCGCGGAGAAGGGCTTCGCGCAGGCGAAGGCCGACACTCAGCGCACCCCGCGGGAGCGGACCACCGTGTACTTCCCGAGCGTCGACCTGGAGGGCGACGCCCAGGCGGTCGCCAAGTCCCTGAGCCTGCCCCTGAGTTCGGCGAAGAGGTCCACCGACGTCTCGGGCGTCACGCTGGTCGTGGGCGCGGACTGGCGCACCGGCAGCACGTACCACGGGTCCGCGGCGGAGGACGACGGCAAGGACAAGGACGAGGCCCTGAAGTCCGGCCGCGCGCTGAACGGCGAGGACACCAAGGCCTGCATGACGGTGCAGCCGGGGTTCACCTGGTAACCGGGCCGAGCCACAAGGCGGCGGTGCTCCTCACGCGCGAGTGAGGGGCACCGCCGCCTTTTCGAATGGGCCGACAGGGCAGACGGCGTAGAAGTCGAAACACTGCGACGCGTTGTTGTTGTTCTTCAGCGTCGAGTGGAAGTCGTCCGAAGCGAAGCGCCTATCAGGCCGAGACCGAGGCTGGGCACTCCGACGGATACCGCTTCCGCGGTGACCTTGTTCCGGGTGTTCGTTTATTTCCCCTCAAGACAAGCACAGCGCCAACTCGCCCCCCGCGCAGCACTGATGAACGGGGAAACTGCGCACGAACGGGCGAGTGCTTGTTCTTGGCGGGAAAACGTCCGCCCGCCCGGCGTCAGACCGTCGTGGCCGTGACCGCGGGGCGGCGGCTCGCGATGACCTTCTTCGCCAGCGAGCGCGGGCTCGTCAGGAAGCCGTAGCCCCACGACATGTGCATGGTCGCCAGGGCCACGGGGATCTGCGCGCGTGCCTTCAGCGACAGGCCCTTGCCGGCCGGGACCGAGCCCGCCACGATCGCGGCCAGGTAACCGGCCGGGACGACGAAGCCCCACGGCGTGAGGGCGGCGCCGACGACGAGGCCGGCCGCGATGGCGCACACGGCCGTCGGGGGCGCGAGGTAGCGCAGGTTGATCGAACCGGCGTGGTAGCGGGCGACGACGTGGCGCCAGCGGCCGTAGTCCTTGTACTGCTTGGCGAGGGCCCGGACGGAGGGGCGGGGACGGTACTGGACCCTCAGCTCGGGCGAGAACCAGATCAGGCCGCCCGCCTCGCGGATGCGGAAGTTCAGCTCCCAGTCCTGGGCCCGGATGAACTCCTCGTTGTAGCCGCCCTGCTGTTCGAGGGCCTCGCGCCGGAAGACGCCCAGGTACACGGTCTCGGCGGGCGCGGCCTCGCCGCCCGTGTGGAACGCCGCGTTGCCGACGCCGATCTTCGAGGTCATCGCGGCCGCGACCGCGTCCTCCCAGGCGTTCTCGCCCTCGGCGTGCATGATGCCGCCGACGTTCTGCGCGCCGGTCTCCTCCAGGAGGCGGACGGCGGTCGCGATGTAGTCCGGCGAGAGCATGCCGTGGCCGTCGACCCGTACGACGACGGGGTGCCGGGACGCCTTGATGGCGGCGTTCAGCGCGGCGGGGGTACGGCCGGTGGGGTTCGGGACGGTGCGGACGCGGGGGTCCTCGCGCACCAGCTCGGCGGCGATCTCCTCGGTGCGGTCCGAGGACGGGCCGATCGCGATCACCACCTCCATCTCGCCGTCGTACTCCTGCTCCAGGATGTGGCGGACCGAGTTGCGCAGATGCCGCTCCTCATTGAGGACCGGCATGATCACGGAGACTGCGGGTGTGGCGTTCATATCAGGGGTCACGTTACCGCGAACGGGGGACGCGGACGCGCGGCGGCCACGTCGCTGCCCGGGACGTAGATCGTATGGGCTTACGTTGCTCACTTGTCCCCCCTCGCCTTCGCGGAGGTGTCCCACGTGCCCACGTCGCCCCCTCCACAGCCCCGTCCGCGGCAGGGCCGCGGCCGGAGGCAGGACGAGCATCCGCGGTGGTCGACGCGTCTGGTCACCGCGATCTCGGTCCTGGTGCTGTGCGCCGGCGGCATCGGCCACGCCGTGGTGACCGGCTTGGACACCCGCATCGAGCGGGTCGATCCGTTCAAGGACATGAAGAACCGTCCCGCGGGGGGCCACGGCACGAACATCCTGCTCGTCGGCACCGACGGCCGCGACAGGATCACGTCCGAGGAGAAGCGGAAGTACCGGCTGGGCGGCGAGCCCTGCCACTGCACCGACACGATCATGGTGGTGCACATCTCCGCGGACAGGAAGCGCGCGAGCATCGTGAGCCTGCCGCGCGACAGCTACGCACAGGTGCCCGGGCACACCGACCGGTCCACGGGCGAGCACCACGACGCCCACCCCGTGAAGATCAACGCGGCGTACGCGGAGGGCGGTCCGCAGCTGACGGTGCGGACCGTGGAGCACATGACGAAGGTGAAGATCGACCACTACCTGGAGCTCGACTTCACCAGCTTCATGAAGACGGTCGACGTGCTCGGCGGGGTGGAGATCTGCACGGTCCGCCCGCTCGAGGACCACTACACCGGCCTCGACCTGCCCGCCGGCACCCACCGGCTGAACGGCGGCCAGGCACTCCAGTACGTCCGCTCCCGGCACGTCGACGGGGCGTCCGACTTCGGCCGCATGCAGCGCCAGCAGCGCTTCCTCGCCGCCCTGATCGCCAGGGCCACCGAGAGCGGCGTCCTGCTGAACCCGGCGAAGTTCCGGCAGGTGACGTCCACGCTGCTCTCCTCCGTCCGCGCGGACAAGGGGTTCGGTACGGAGGAGATGCTCGCCCTGGGGCAGGCGATGCGCGGCTTCACACCCGCGTCGTCGGAGTTCACGTCCGTGCCGGTCGCGGGCATCAACCCGCCCGCCCGGGGCATCGGCTCGACGGTGAAGTGGGACCAGGCGAAGGCGGAGAAGCTCTTCCGGGCGCTGCGCGACGACAAGCCGCTCGCTTCCCGCTCCCCGAAGAAGGCGGGGGCGGCGCTCGTCGACGTACCGCCGCGGCAGATCGCCGTGCAGGTCTACAACGGGACGTCGGTCCCGGGCCTGGGCAGGCGCGTGGACGACGCGCTGCGCTCCACCGGGTTCAGGACCACCCGCACGCCCGGCGACGCCGAGCTGGACGACGTACGGCGCACGATCGTCATGTACGACCCGCGCTGGGACCGCTCGGCGAAGGCGCTCCAGGCCGCGCTGCCCGGGTGCGAGCTGCGGGCGGTGGACGGGCAGGGCGGGCTGCTGAAGGTGCTGGCGGGCACGGACTTCAAGAAGGTGCGGCCGGTACGGGCGGACGATCCGTATCAGGGCAGGCCCGCCGCGGTCACCGGGGACCAGGTCGTCTGTCCGTGACCGTGACCGGCCGTGCCGGTCGTCCGTGTCAGCCCTCCGCGTCCAGGCCCTCGGCGGCGCGCCTGTCCCGCAGCTCCTTGATCGCGCGGCGCCGCGCGAGGCGGTGCGTGCGCCGGATCTGGGCCTCCTGGTAGCGGCGCCGGTCGCGCTCCGTCTCGGGGACGACCGGGGGCACGCGGCGGGGCTTGCCGTCCGCGTCGACGGCGGCGAACACGAGATAGGCGCTGCCGACCTGCGTGGCCGGGGTCGACTCGTTCCAGCGCTCGGCCAGGACCCGTACGCCGACCTCCATCGAGGACCGGCCCGTCCAGTTGACCTGGGCTTTCACATGCACCAGATCTCCTACACGCACCGGCTCCAGGAAGACCATCTCGTCCATGGAGGCGGTGACGGCAGGCCCGCCGGAGTGCCGGCCCGCGACGGCGCCCGCCGCGTCGTCCACCAGCTTCATGATCACGCCGCCGTGCACCGTACCGAGGAGGTTGGTGTCGCTGCCGGTCATGATGTGGCTGAGCGTGGTGCGGGAAGCGGAGGTGGGCTTGCCCGGAATATCGCCCGGCTGGAGTGTTCCGGTCGGAACGGGGGCCTGATCTGTCATGCCCTCCACCTTATGCGGGGGCTTGCGCGGGGGCGCATTGCATCAGGACTGCAACAGCCCTGACTCGATTTCCCACCCGCCCTGTAAGCGGCCCACCCCTTGCCTGCACACTGGTCCGCATGAGCGACTGGCCCGACGGATGGACCGACGACCGCGGCGACCGGCACGGACGCGGCAGCGGCAGCGCGCAGCCCGAGGGCGCGCGCGTGATGCGGCATGTGCAGCGCGGCCAGGTCCCGCCGCAGCCCACCGCCCCCGTGCCTGCCGCGCCTCCGGTCCACGGTCCGGTGCCGTCGCAGCCGCAGGGGTACGACGACGGCTACGGCCAGGGCGGCTACGGCCGGGCGCACGGCGGCGACGGCTACAACACGGGCCAGGTCTACGGCGGCGGACATGCGTCCTCCGGCGGCCGGGGCCCCCGTCCGCCGCGCGGCGGCCCGGCGCCCGACTGGGGCCGCCGGATCAAGCTCGGGTCGCTGACGCTGGTCGTCGTGCTCCTCGCCGTCTCCATCGGTACGTACTTCTGGGCGGACTCCAGGCTCAAGCGCGAGGTCGACCTGGCGAAGGTCATCGACCGGCCCGAGGAAGGCGACGGCACCAACTACCTGATCGTGGGCTCCGACAGCCGCGAGGGCATGAGCGCCGACGACAAGAAGAAGCTGCACACCGGGTCGGCCGAGGGCAAGCGGACCGACTCGATGATGATCCTGCACGACGGCTCCAACGGCCCGACGCTCATCTCGCTGCCGCGCGACTCCGACGTGGAGATCCCGTCCTTCGTGGGCTCGGAGTCCGGCAAGAGGTTCCCGGCCCAGGGCCGGCGCGTGAAGCTGAACGCGGCGTACGCCGAGGACGGCCCCGAGCTGCTGGTCCGTACCGTCGAGCACAACACCGGTCTGCGCATCGACCACTACGTCGAGATCGGCTTCGCCGGCTTCGCCAACATCGTGGACGCGATCGGCGGGGTGGAGATGGACATCCCGAAGGCGTTCAAGGACAAGAAGTCGGGCGCCGACTTCCAGGCGGGCAAGCAGACCCTCGACGGCGAGCAGTCGCTGGCCTTCGTCCGCACGCGGTACGCCTTCGCGGGCAGCGACCTGGACCGTACGAAGAACCAGCAGAAGTTCCTGGCGGCGCTGGCGAGCCAGACGGCGACGCCCGGCACGATCCTCAACCCGTTCAAGCTCTACCCGACGATGGGCGCCGGCCTGGACACGCTCGTCGTCGACAAGGACATGAGCCTGTGGTCCCTGGGCCAGATGTTCTTCGCGATGAAGGGCGTCACGGGCGGCGAGGGCACGTCGATGAACATGCCGATCTCGGGCAGCAACGGCGGGAACCTGGTCTGGGACAGGGCGAAGGTCGCGCAGCTCGTGGAACAGCTGAAGAACGACGAGAAGGTCACCGTCAAGGGCAACTAGCCGCGGCGGACGAGGACGAGGGGCCCGGACGGATCACCGTCCGGGCCCCTCGTCCTCGTCCGTGTCTACGGCGTCTACGGCGTCTACGGCAGGTTGCGCGCCATGACGATGCGCTGGACCTGGTTCGTGCCTTCATAAATCTGCGTGATCTTCGCGTCGCGCATCATGCGCTCGACCGGGTAGTCGCGGGTGTAGCCGTAGCCGCCGAGGAGCTGGACCGCGTCCGTGGTGATCTCCATGGCCGCGTCGGAGGCGTAGCACTTGGCCGCGGCGCCGAAGAAGGTCAGGTCGGCGTCGACGCGCTCGGACTTCGCGGCGGCCGCGTACGTCAGCTGGCGGGCGGCCTCCAGCTTCATCGCCATGTCGGCGAGCATGAACTGCACGCCCTGGAAGTCGCCGATCGGCTTGCCGAACTGCTTGCGCTCCTGGACGTAGCCCTTGGCGTAGTCGAGCGCGCCCTGCGCGATGCCGAGGGCCTGGGCCGCGATCGTGATGCGGGTGTGGTCCAGGGTCTTCATCGCCGTGGCGAAGCCGGTGCCCTCCTCGCCGATCATGCGGTCGGCGGGGATGCGGACGGTGTCGAGATAGACCTCGCGGGTCGGCGAGCCCTTGATGCCGAGCTTCTTCTCCGGGGCGCCGAAGGAGACGCCTGCGTCGGACTTCTCGACGACGAAGGCGCTGATGCCCTTGGAGCGCTTCGCCGGGTCGGTGACGGCCATGACGGTGTAGTACTCGCTGACGCCCGCGTTGGTGATCCAGCGCTTCACGCCGTCGAGGACCCAGAAGTCGCCGTCGCGGACCGCCCTGGTCTTCATGCCCGCCGCGTCCGAGCCCGCGTCCGGCTCGGAGAGGCAGTACGAGAACATGCCCTCGCCCTTGGCGAGCGGCGTCATGTACTTCTTCTTCAGCTCCTCGGAACCGGAGAGGATCACCGGCAGCGAGCCGAGCTTGTTGACCGCCGGGATCAGGGAGGAGGAGGCGCAGACGCGCGCGACCTCCTCGATGACGATGACGGTGGCCAGCGCGTCGGCGCCCGCGCCGCCGTATGCCTCCGGGACGTGGATGGCCTGGAGGTCGGAGGCGACCAGGGCGTCCAGCGCCTCCTGCGGGAAGCGGGCCTCCTCGTCGACCGCCGCGGCGTACGGCGCGATCTTCGCCTCGGCGAGCGAGCGCACCGCGTCACGGAGCATGTCGTGCTCCTCGGACGGGCGGTACAGGTCGAAATCAGGCGAGCCTGCCAAGGTCTCTCACTCCCCAAAGATGCTAACTACCGTTAAGTAACCCAATTTTAGTGGGCGGGCCGCCCCCAGGGATACGTGAGCTTGCCGACAGGGGCCCGGCAGGGGCCCGTCACGGGAAAAGCGTCCCCGTCGGCGGGCGCGACTATGCTCGGGCGGCGAATGTCTGCCCGTACCCTCCTGGAGCACTACATGGCCCTCAAGATCACCGTGATCGGCACCGGCTACCTCGGCGCCACCCACGCCGCGGCCATGGCTGAGCTGGGCTTCGAAGTCCTCGGCCTCGACGTCGTGCCCGAGAAGATCGAGATGCTGGCGGCCGGCCGGGTCCCGATGTACGAACCCGGGCTCGAGGAGCTGCTGCGCAAGCACGTCGCGGGGATCGAGGGGTCGACCGGGCGGCTGCGCTTCACGACCTCGTGGGAGGAGGTCGGTGCGTTCGGCGACGTGCACTTCGTGTGCGTGAACACGCCGCAGAAGCACGGCGAGTACGCGTGCGACATGAGTTACGTCGACTCCGCCTTCGCCTCGCTCGCGCCGCAGCTGACCCGGCCCGCCCTCGTCGTCGGCAAGTCGACGGTCCCGGTCGGCAGCGCCGCCCGGCTCGCGGCGAAACTCGCGGAGCTGGCGCCGGTGGGGGCGGACGCGGAGCTGGCGTGGAACCCGGAGTTCCTGCGCGAGGGGTTCGCCGTGCGGGACACGCTGCACCCGGACCGGATCGTGGTGGGCGTGGAGAGCGAGCGCGCCCAGAAGCTGCTGCGCGAGGTGTACGGCGGGCCGATCGAGGAGGGGTCGCCGTTCGTGGTGACGGACTTCCCGACGGCCGAGCTGGTGAAGACGTCCGCGAACTCGTTCCTGGCGACGAAGATCTCATTCATCAACGCGATGGCGGAGGTGTGCGAGGCCGCCGACGGCGACGTGGTGAAGCTGGCCGAGGCGATCGGGTACGACGAGCGGATCGGCAAGAAGTTCCTGCGGGCCGGGATCGGCTTCGGCGGCGGCTGCCTGCCCAAGGACATCCGGGCGTTCATGGCGCGCGCCGGTGAGCTGGGCGCCGACCAGGCGCTGACCTTCCTGCGCGAGGTCGACTCGATCAACATGCGGCGCCGGGGCCACATGGTCGAGCTGGCGCGCGAGGCGGTGGGCGGCAGCGGCGGTTTCCTGGGGAAGCGGGTCGCGGTGCTGGGCGCGACGTTCAAGCCGGACTCGGACGACGTACGGGACTCGCCGGCGCTCAACGTCGCCGGGCAGATCCACCTCCAGGGCGGCCAGGTCACGGTCTACGACCCGAAGGGGATGGAGAACGCGCAGCGCGTCTTCCCGACCCTCGGGTACGCCCCGACCGCGCTCGAAGCGGTGCGCGGCGCGGACGTGGTGCTGCACCTGACGGAGTGGCGCGAGTTCCGGGAGCTGGACCCGGTGGAGCTGGCCGAGGTGGCTTCGGTACCGCTGATCCTGGACGGGCGCAACGCGCTGGACCCGGAGCTGTGGCGCGGGGCGGGCTGGACGTACCGGGCCATGGGGCGTCCGAAGGCGTAGCGGCGACCGTTGTTCCGACGAGGGCGCCCCTTCCGCGCGGGAGGGGCGCCCTCCTACGTTCTCGCGCGGCCGGCGCGGTACTTGCGCATCTTGGCCCGGCTGCCGCAGACCGCCATCGAGCACCAGCGGCTCCGGCCCGCCGGGCTGCGGTCGTAGTACGCCCACCGGCAGTCCTCGGCCTCGCACGCCTTGAGGCGCGGCCAGGTCCCCTCGGCGGTCGCCGTCGCGATGGCCGCGGCGATGCGCGAGGCCAGGGCGTCCGGGTCCGCCGGGCGCAGGGCGGCCGCGCCCGCGGCGTCCACCGTGACCAGCAGCGGGGCCGTCGCCAGCAGCCGGTCGAGGGCGGCGGTGGACACGTCGTGGCCCGCGTGGGCCAGGCACGCGGCGCGCAGGGCCTCGCGGAGTTCGCGGGCCGCCGGTACGTCGCTTTCGGCGAGGCCGAAGGGGGCGCGGCCGGGCTCCGTACCGAGGGAATCCGTACCCGTTTCCACGTCGAGCGTGTTCACCAGGGCTTCCACCAGTGCGAGTTCTCCCGGTGCGGGCGCCCTGTCGTTCATGGTTGCGAGGTTACCCCCGATACGGCAGCATGCAGTAACGGTTACCGCTTGAAAGCATTTAACGGTAACCACAACCGAGGGAGGAATCATGGGAAGCACAGCCGTGGTGGCCAAGCTGGGAGCCGTCGTCCTGGACTGCCCGGACCCGGACGCGCTCGCCCGTTTCTACGCGGAGCTGCTGGGCGGGGAGCCCGGGGGCGACGACGGGTGGGTGGACCTCGCGGGGCACGAGGGGACGCCGCTGGCGTTCCAGAAGGCGCCCGGGTTCGTACCCCCGCGGTGGCCCGCGCCCGAGGGCTCGCAGCAGTTCCATCTGGACCTGGCGGTCGGTGATCTCGACGCGGCGGAGGAACGGGTGCTCGCGCTCGGCGCGAAGCCGCTGGACGCGGCGGACCGTGGACGGTCCTGGCGGGTCTACGCCGATCCGGCCGGGCACCCGTTCTGTCTCTGCGCCTGCTGAGCGGACGACGTCACGGGGCGGCGCGGCGACGGGAGGCGCGGGAGGTGAACTCCGCGTCCCGCACCACTCGTGCCACGTTGCCCCACGTCAGCAGGGCCACGTCCGTCCCGTCCCAGCCGCGGTCGAGCAGCTCCGCGACGAGACGCGGGTAGCAGGACACGTCCCGCAGGTCGTCCGCGTGCGGTACGTCCGCCACGTCCCTGCCGTACATGCCACTGAGCCCCACGCACTCCCGGCCCGCCACCTCCCGCACGTGGTCGAGGTGGTCCGCCACGCGGCCCACGCTCTGTTCGGGGGCGAAGCCGACCATGCAGACACCCCGGTCGGGGGCGAGGGCGCGCAGGACGTCGTCGGAGACGTTCTCCGGGGTGTCGGTGAGCGCGCGGGCGCCCGAGTGGGAGAAGAGCACCGGGGACCGGGTGACGGACAGCACGCCGTGCACGGCCCGGTCCGGTGCGCCCGTGAGGTCGATGAGTACGCCGAGGCGGTTCATTTCCCGTACGGCCTCGTGGCCGAAGGAGGACAGCCCCTCCCCCTCGCCGCCGGACCAGCGCGTTCCGGCGAACAGCACGCTGCGTACCCCCAGTGCGTGGTACGCGCGGAGCGTGCCCAGGGAGTCGCCGAGGGCCTGGCCCGAGACCGGTCCGAGGAGGGAGGCGATGCGGCCGCAGTTGCGGGCGTCGGCCAGGTCACCGGCGGTGAGGGCCAGGCGCAGACCCTCGGGGTACGCCGCGACGACCGTCTTGACGAGGTCGAGCTGTTCGAGGGTGGCGCTGACGGCCCGGTCGCCGGTGCACTCCGCCGGGACGCTCAGGGACCAGAACTGGGCGCCCACGCCGCCGGCGCGCAGGCGGGGGAGGTCGGTGTCCAGGGTGCTCTCGCCCAGTTCGAGGTCGTGCCACTGGCGCTGCGCGAGGGCCCGGCCGAGGTGATTGCACCCGTCGGCGACGGGATGCGCGGCGAGGAGTGCGCGGGCACGGGCGAGACTGCCCTCGGGCGCGGGCGGCTCCTCGGGAGCGGGCGGTTCCTCGGGAGCGGGCGGCTCGGCGGGCTGCGCTCGTGCGGGGGCGGCCGTCCGCGGTATTCGGTCGAGCTCGCCGACCGCGGCGGTGGACGAGGACTGCGGGTCGTCCTGCTGCAGATCTGCCATGACGGGGCTCCGGATTCAGAGACGCGGTACGGCCACCGTGTCACGGGAGCGGCGAGGGTTCGCGGCGGACGGTGCGTTCGGGGGACGGGGACCGCCGCACACCGCTCCGCCTCGCCTCGCCCGTCACCGTGCCGGAAGGGGACGCGCCGGGGCGCTCCCCGCAGGGCGCCGAACGCAACCACCCCGAAGAACTTCCCGTACCCGACCGCTCGGCGCCCGAGGAGACCCCCCGGCGCGGCGCCGGCCCCCCGCGCCGGCAACATCACGGCACCCCCGCCGGACCATGGCCCCGGGCGCGCTGGGCCCCGCCCCCAGCACACCGGCCTGCGCGTCCCTGCCCCGTCCCTACCCGTCCAGCTCGCTCAGCGTCGCGTTCGACGGGGGACGGTGCCGGAGCCCCGCGGCCACCGACTCCGCGTCGCGCAGGGCCCGTACCGCGTTGTGCCACGTCAGCTTCGCCAGGTCGGCGTCCGACCAGCCGCGCCGCAGCAGCTCCGCGACCAGGTTCGGGTACCCGGCCACGTCCTCCAGCCCGGCCGGAGTGAAGGCCGTGCCGTCGTAGTCGCCGCCGATGCCGACATGATCGACGCCCGCGACCTCGCGCATGTGGTCCAGGTGGTCGGCCACCGTGGCCGCCGTCGCGACCGGACGCGGATGCGCGTCCTCGAAGGCGTGCTGCACCTTCATCGCTTCCGCCGTCATCTCCAGGTGGTGGAAGCCGTGCGCGCGCATGTTCTCGTCCGCGCGCCGCGTCCACTCCACCGCCTCCGGCAGCACGAACTTCGGCACGAACGTCGCCATCGCCACTCCCCCGTTGCCCGGGAGCAGCTCCAGCACGTCGTCGGGGACGTTGCGCGGGTGGTCGCACACCGCCCGCGCCGACGAGTGCGAGAAGATCACCGGAGCCACCGACGTGGCCAGCGCCGCCCGCATCGTCGTGGCCGCCACATGGGACAGGTCCACCAGCATCCCGATGCGGTTCATCTCGCGGACCACCTCGTGGCCGAACGGCGAGAGCCCACCGACCCCCGGCTCGTCCGTCGCCGAGTCCGCCCACGCGATGTTGTCGTTGTGCGTCAGCGTCATGTACCGGACGCCCAGCGTGAACAGGGCGCGCAGCGTGGCGAGGGAATTGTTGATCGAGTGCCCGCCCTCGGCGCCCGTCAGTGACGCGATCCGCCCCGCGCCCCGCGCCGCCTCCATCTCGTCCGCCGTCGTCGCCCGCGCCAAGTCGCCCGGGTAGCGCGCCAGAAGCTGCTCGACGACGTCGATCTGCTCCAGCGTCGCGCTGACCGCCTCGTCCCCGGCGAGGTCGGAGCGGACGTACACGGACCAGAACTGCGCGCCCACGCCCCCCGCCCGCAGCCGGGGGATGTCGGTGTGGAGGCAGGCCGACTGGTCGGTGGCGAGGTCGCGCCGGTCCAGGTCGTAGCGGACCTGCTCGCGCAGCGCCCACGGCAGGTCGTTGTGGCCGTCGACCACCGGGTGCGCGGCGAGCAGCTCGCGCGCCCGGCCGGTCAGCCGGTCGTGCTCCACGGGCGTCACGTGCCGAAGCCGAAGGAGTCCGCGCCCATAGCCTTCGCGCGCAGCCGCTTGCCCTTCTCCGTCGCCTGGTCGTTGAGCTCCTGCTGGAACTCCCGCATGCGGCCGAGGAGTTCGGGGTCGTGCGCCGCGAGCATGCGGATCGCCAGCAGCCCCGCGTTGCGCGCCCCCGCCACCGACACCGTGGCCACCGGCACGCCGGCCGGCATCTGCACGATGGACAGGAGCGAGTCCATCCCGTCGAGGTACTTGAGCGGGACCGGTACGCCGATGACCGGCAGCGGCGTCACCGAGGCCAGCATGCCCGGCAGGTGCGCCGCGCCACCCGCGCCCGCGATGATCACCTTGAGGCCGCGGCCGTCCGCCTCCTCGCCGTACGCGATCATCTCGCGCGGCATCCGGTGCGCCGAGACGACGTCGACCTCGTACGGGACCGAGAACTCGTCCAGCGTCTTCGCGGCGGCCTCCATGACCGGCCAGTCGGAGTCGGAGCCCATCACGATGCCGACTACGGGGGCTGCAGCAGGGTTCGTCATTCGGTGATCGTTCCTCGCAGGTAGCCGGCGGCGTGACGGGCGCGCTCCAGCGCGTCGTCGAGGTCGTCGCCGTAGGTGTTGACGTGGCCGACCTTGCGGCCGGGCTTCACGTCCTTTCCGTACATGTGGATCTTGAGCTGCGGGTCGCGCGCCATGCAGTGCAGGTACGCCTGGTACATGTCCGGGTAGTCGCCGCCGAGGACGTTCGCCATGACCGTCCACGGCGCGCGCGGGCGCGGATCGCCGAGCGGCAGGTCCAGCACCGCGCGGACGTGGTTGGCGAACTGCGAGGTGATCGCGCCGTCCTGCGTCCAGTGGCCGGAGTTGTGCGGGCGCATCGCCAGCTCGTTGACGAGGATGCGGCCGTCCGTCGTCTCGAAGAGTTCGACGGCGAGGTGGCCGACGACGCCGAGTTCCTTCGCGATGCGCAGCGCCAGGGTCTGCGCCTGTCCGCCGAGTTCCTCGGAGAGGCCGGGCGCCGGGGCGATCACGGTGTCGCAGACGCCGTCGACCTGCCGCGACTCGACGACCGGGTAGGCGACGGCCTGGCCGTGCGGGGAGCGGACGATGTTCGCCGCCAGTTCCCGTACGAAGTCGACCTTCTCCTCGGCGAGGACCGGGACGCCGGCCCTGAAGGGCTCCTCGGCGTCCTTCTCGTCGCGCACGAACCAGACGCCCTTGCCGTCGTATCCGCCGCGCACGGTCTTCAGGATCACCGGGAAACCGCCGGTCTCGGCGGCGAACGCCGCCGCGTCCGCCGGGTCGCCCACGATGCGGTGGCGCGGGCAGGGCGCTCCGATCTCCGTGAGCTTCGCTCGCATCACGCCCTTGTCCTGGGCGTGCACCAGTGCGTCGGGCCCCGGCCGGACGGGGATGCCGTCCGCCTCCAGGGCCCGCAGGTGCTCGGTCGGGACGTGCTCGTGATCGAAGGTGATCACGTCGCAGCCGCGCGCGAAGTCGCGCAACGTGTCCAGATCGCGGTAGTCGCCGATGACGACGTCGCCGACGACCTGGGCCGCCGAGTCCTGGGGTGTGTCACTGAGGAGCTTGAATCTGATGCCGAGGGGGATACCGGCCTCGTGGGTCATACGGGCGAGCTGACCGCCACCGACCATGCCGACTACGGGGAACGTCACTCCTCCAGGGTATCCGCAGGCCCGCGGCCCCCTGTCCGCGCCCGCCGGCGCATCCCTCGCCCGCCGGCGCGCCCCTCACCCGCTGCCGCAGCTTCGGCACGTCTTCGACGGCGCCCACGAACATCCTGGCGGGCCGCTGGTTAGCATGGCTGGGTCGACGGCACCGACCGGCCGTCGACGACGGGGCGACACCGATCGAAACGGGGCTGAGCGATCACCATGAGTGGACGGGACGGCGGCCCTCTGCGAAGGCGCCTGGAGCGGTTCGGGCGCGAATTCGCGAAGTTCGGCACGATCGGCGGTCTGGGGCTCCTCGTCGACCTCGCCGTCTTCAACCTCCTGCGCCACCTCACGGACGTTCCCGTGGTGCGGGCGAGCATCTTCGCCACGGTGGTCGCGATCGGCTTCAACTACCTGGGTTTCCGCTACTTCACGTACCGGGAGCGCGACAAGAACCGCAGGACCAGGGAGCTCACGCTCTTCCTGCTGTTCAGCGTGGTCGGCCTGGTGATCCAGAGCGGTGTGCTGTACACCGCGACGTACGGCTTCGGCTGGGACAGCCCGCTCCAGAGCAACGCCTTCAAGTTCCTGGGCATCGGCATCGCGACCGTCTTCCGCTTCTGGTCGTACCGCACCTGGGTCTTCCGGAAGCTGCCCGAGCGCGACGCCGTGGAGAGCGACGGCATAGAGCCCGGCGCCGTGGAGACCGGCGCCGTGCGGGCCGCGGAGTCGGATCCGCTCCTGGGCACCCCCGCCCCCCGGGTCCCCGTCGACCGCGCCACCTGACCGCCGGCTGCCTCACCCGACCGCCGGCCACGTCACCTGACCGTCGGCTCCGGCTCCTGCCGGGGGCGCGTCACCCTGCTCAGGAAGAGCGCGAACACCGGCGGCTGCTGCTGGAGCATCTCCAGGCGGCCGCCGTCCGCCTCCGCCAGGTCACGTGCGACGGCCAGGCCGATCCCCGTCGAGTTGCGGCCGCTGATGGACCGCTCGAAGATCCGCGCGCCGAGGTCGGCGGGCACCCCCGGGCCCTCGTCGGTCACCTCGATGACGGCCTGGTTGCCGGTGACGCGGGTGCGCAGGGCGACCGTACCGCCACCGTGCATCAGGGAGTTCTCGATCAGCGCGGCCAGCACCTGGGCGACCGCGCCCGGCGTGCCGACGGCCTGCATGCCGTGCTTGCCCGAGTGCACGATGGCCCGGCCCGCGCTGCGGTAGGCCGGGCGCCATTCCTCGATCTGCTGCTTGACGACCTCGTCGAGGTCGAAGACGACGGCGGAGCCCGTGCGCGGGTCGCGGGAATTGGTGAGCAGCCGTTGTACGACGTCGGTGAGCCGCTCGACCTGCGTCAGCGCGATCGTCGCCTCCTCCTTCACCGTGTCCAGGTCCTCGGTGAGGGTGATCTCCTCCAGCCGCATGGAGAGCGCGGTCAGCGGCGTACGGAGCTGGTGGGAGGCGTCGGCCGCGAGCCGGCGCTCGGCGGTCAGCATCCGGGCGATCCGCTCGGCACTGGAGTCGAGCACGTCGGCGACCCGGTCGAGCTCGGGCACGCCGTACCGCTTGTGGCGGGGGCGCGGGTCGCCGGAGCCGAGGCGTTCGGCGGTCTCGGCGAGGTCGGTGAGCGGGGAGGCGAGCCGGTTGGCCTGGCGTACGGCGAGGAGGACCGCGGCGATCACGGCGAGCAGCGCCACCGCGCCGATGATCAGCAGCGTACGGCCGACCTCGTCGGTGACGGTGGAGCGGGACTCCTGGACGGTGACCTTCTCGCCGGACTCGCTCCGCGCCACGCCCTCCATGACGCTGCCCTCGGGGCGTTCGCCGATCTCGATGGGGGCGCGGCCCGGGATGTCGATACGGGCGTACCGCCGGGGGTCGATCTGCTCGCCCAGCACCCCCGGGTTGACGCTCTCATCGCCGAGGAGACGGCTCTCCACGACGCTGATCAGGCGCAGCGCCTCGGAGTCGACGCTCTCCTGGGCGCTGTTGCTGATGGTGCGGGTCTCCACGATGACCAGGGAGACGCCGAAGACGGCGATGACGACGAGCACCACGGCGAGCGTGGAGTTGATCAGACGGCGGCGCATGGCTGTGTGTGTACGTCAGCTCTTCTCGAAGCGGAAGCCGACGCCCCGCACGGTGGCGATGTAGCGCGGGTTGGCGGCGTCGTCGCCGAGTTTCTTGCGGAGCCACGAGATGTGCATGTCGAGGGTCTTGGTCGACGACCACCAGGTGGTGTCCCAGACCTCGCGCATCAGCTGGTCGCGGGTGACGACCCGGCCGGCGTCCCGGACGAGGACCCGCAGCAGGTCGAACTCCTTGGCGGTGAGCTGGAGTTCCTCCTCACCCATCCAGGCGCGGTGCGACTCGACGTCGATCCGTACGCCGTGGGTGGCGGGCGCGGGGGCGTGGTCGCCGGCGCCGCGCCGCAGGAGGGCCCGTACGCGGGCGAGGAGCTCGGCGAGGCGGAACGGCTTGGTGACGTAGTCGTCGGCGCCGGCGTCGAGGCCGACGACGGTGTCCACCTCGTCGGCGCGGGCGGTCAGCACCAGGATCGGGATGGTGTGGCCCTCGGCGCGCAGCCGGCGGGCGACCTCCAGGCCGTCCATGCCGGGCAGCCCCAGGTCGAGCACGACCAGGTCGACGCCGCCCTGGAGGCCGGCGTCGAGTGCGGACGGACCGTCCTCGCGCACCTCGACCTCGTAACCCTCCCGACGCAGGGCGCGGGCCAGCGGCTCCGAGATGGATGCGTCGTCCTCGGCGAGCAGTACACGGGTCATGGGGTGATGGTAGTCCGCGACAGGTACGGGACGTGGTCGCCCGTCGAGTGATCGTTCCGACCTGTGGCCCTGGGATGCGATCCTGGTATCGACCTTCGAATCAGGCCCCTTGGTTCCGACGTCACCTGTGATCCATCTCTCAACCTCTTCCATATGGGGCACTGCCGTGACGTATGGTGGCAAGACTGCTTTATCACGACTCAGGGGCCTTTGGTCTGTCCTAACACGCCGAAGGTCTCTTTTTCTGTGCGGGGTTGGCACTGCCGGCCCGGCAGGGAACGACCTTTGGGCCGGGCCCCTCACGCGATGGCGCGCGGAGGGAGTTGATCCTGGCGCGGACCTGCTCCGCGTCGGTGCCGGCCGCCCCTCCACCGGGCGCGTATCCGCTCACGAGGCGGACGCGTCCCGAGCAAGCAAGGATCGATCATGGCGTCCAGCCTGACGAAGGACACCCCCGAGGCCGCCTCGGGCGGGAAGACCTTCCTCGGCCACCCCCTCGGCCTGCCTATCCTCTTCCTGACGGAGATGTGGGAGCGGTACAGCTTCTACGGCATGCGAGCGCTGCTCGTGCTCTACCTCTCGGCCACGGTGGCCGACGGCGGGCTGGGTTTCGACACCGCCACGGCCGTCGCGATCTACAGCGTGTACAACGCGATGGTCTACCTGCTCGCCCTTCCCGGCGGCTGGTTCGGCGACCGCGTCTGGGGCGCCCGCAAGACCGTGACCGTGTCCGGCACGATCATCATGGTCGGGCACTTCCTGCTGGCCGTGCCGCTGGAGATCTCGTTCTTCGCCGGTCTGGTGCTCATCGCGGCCGGCTCGGGCCTGCTCAAGGCCAACATCTCCACGATGGTCGGCCACCTGTACCCGGACCGGAACGACCCGCGCCGTGACGGTGGGTTCACCATCTTCTACATGGGCATCAACCTCGGTGCCTTCATCGCGCCGCTGACCATCGGCTACGTCGGCCAGAAGGTCAACTGGCACTACGGCTTCGCCATGGCCGGCGTCGGCATGGCCCTGGGCCTCGCCTGCTTCCTCCTGGGCTCCCGCACCCTGGCCGAGGAGAGCAGCCTCGTTCCGGCTCCGCTCTCCGACGTCGAACGTGCCGCCGTCATCAAGAAGGTGCTGATCTGGCTGGCCGTCGCGGCCGTCGCATACGGCGTCATCGGCGGCAGCGGTTCCTTCACCATCGACTGGGTGCTGTGGCCGCTGACCATCCTGGGCCTGGTGCTGCCCGCGTACTACATCTTCCGCGTCAAGCGTGACCCCGAGCTCGACGCCGTCGAGAAGTCCCGCATGTCGGCGTACGTCTGGTTCTTCGTCGCCGCCGCCATCTTCTGGGGCATCTACGACCAGACCGGTTCCACGCTGAGCCTGTTCGCGGAGCGGAACACCGCCACCGACCTGTTCGGCTTCGACTTCCCGGCCAGCTGGTTCCAGTCGCTGAACCCGCTGTACGTGATGGCGCTGGCCCCGGTCTTCGCCTGGGCCTGGGTGGCACTCAACCGCCGCTCCAAGGAGCCGAGCACGCTGACGAAGTTCGCCTTCGGCCTGGTGCTCGTCGGTGTCTCCTTCGGCGTGATGATGCTGGCGCAGACCGCGGCCGCGGGCGGCGCGATGGTCACCCCGCTGTGGCTGGCCGCCGTGTACCTCCTCCAGACCGTCGGCGAGCTGACCCTCTCCCCGGTCGGCCTGTCCCTCACGACGAAGCTGGCCCCGGCGAAGTACGCGAGCCAGATGATGGGTGTCTGGTTCCTGGCCGTGACGGCCGGCGACTCGGTCATCGCGCTGCTCCAGCTGCTGGGCGCGCCGACGGACACCGAGTTCTGGTTCGCCAGCCAGGGCGCGCTCGCCGTCCTCGCCGGCGCCGCGATCTTCATGTACCGCAAGAAGGTCCAGCCGCTCATGGGCGGCGTGCACTGACGCGCTGAAGCCCGCAGAAGGAAGGGCCGCCGCACCGACTCGGTGCGGCGGCCCTTTTCGTCGTACGACGCGTGCGAGGCGCTGTCCGGCCGCACACCGGCCGGGACGCCCCGCCGCCGGGCAGGGGTACCACCGGGGCAGGGGTCCCGCCGGGCAAGAAGAAAGTGCACGCCGGGCCGGCGTGCACCAGAAAGGCCGTGAACCGCCGCCGGGGCGGGTTACGCGGGAGCGGCGAGTTCCGCCCAGACCGTCTTGCCGGGGGAATCCTGGTTCCGCTCGACTCCCCAGTCGAGACACAGCCGCTCCACGATGAACATGCCGTGGCCGCCGGGCCGTCCCGCCCGGTGCGGCGTACGCGGGGCCGGCTGGCCCGCGCCGCGGTCGACGACCTCCAGGCGCAGCACCTTGCCGTCGCACGCGACGCGCAGCTCTTCCGGCCCCTCGGCGTGCAGGCAGGCGTTGGTGACCAGTTCGGAGACGACCAGCAGGACGTCCTCGGCGGCGGCCCGCCGGTCCGCCGACGAAGCGGGGAGCCAGCCCCAGTCGTACAGCGCCTGGCGGGTGAAGTCACGAGCCAGCGGCACGATGCCGCTGGCACTGCTCAGCGCCAGGGAACGCGCCTGGTCGGTGGCGGACACGGCAGAGGCCGAGCTGTGACTCGCAGCCTCCGGGCCGAGATCATCCGACCGAGGCTGCCGGGTGGTGCTCATCAGCGCTTCACCTCACCGATTCGCCAATTCATCAATTCATCACTGCAGGAACGTGGAGGCTTCCGAAGCCTCCGGAGTCGTCGGGGTCAGAGACCTCCTGCCCGGCCGAACGGTGAGAACACCCACTTTTTCGGTACGGACGTGCGACACGGGTGACCAACCGGTCGACAGGAGGCGCCGGAGGGCCGGAATTCAGTCTTCCATCGCGGTTTCGAGCGACTCGTGGATCGTGAAGACAGCCTCGGCCCCGGTGATCTCGAAGACCCTGGCCACTACCGGCTGCATCCCGGCCAAGTGGACTCCTCCCCCGGCCGCTTCGGCCTTGAGGCGAGCACCGAGCAGCACGTTGAGCCCGGTGGAATCGCAGAAATCGAGCGAGGAGCAGTCGATGACCAGGCGCGAACGCCCGGCTTCGACCGCGTTTTCCAGAGGCTCACGGAGCAGCTCGGCGGTGTGGTGGTCCAGCTCACCCGCCGGCGTGACAATCTCGCTCTGTCCCTCGGTCCGAACTGCGACCCGGAGCCGACCCCGGTTCGCGCTGCCGACCGTCCCGCGCTCCATGCCCGTCTCGTCTCTCTTCGCGGTCGTGCCTGTCATTGACGTGCCAGAACCTTACGCCTTCTGTGCGCCGATCGGTACCCGAAGAGCCGCGCAATACTTACCAATTCGGACATAAGGAACTTGCGAGTGCCGGTCACGAGCGGGTAGGGGTAGGAGGGACACAACCAACACGACCGGCTTTGGAGGCGCCGCACATCGCACGCAGACGTATCGGCATCGGCAGCCATATGCCGAGAACGATGGAGGACACCATGTCACCCCGGCTCGACGACCCGCGCACGCTTCCCCCGCAGCAGACCGCGACGTCGACACCCCCGCCCGAGCAGATCGAGACCGGACCCGAGGGCCTTGAAGGGCTCCCGGAGATCCCCCCGTACGACCAGGTGGGGGCGCTGGACGCCAGGGCACTGTCGAAGACGCTCTTCGGACGTCTGGAAACCCTCGAAGAGGGAACGCACGCGTACGCGTACGTGCGCAACACACTCGTCGAACTCAACCTGGCCCTGGTCAAGTTCGCCGCTTCCCGGTTCCGCTCCCGCAGCGAACCGATGGAGGACATCGTCCAGGTCGGCACCATCGGCCTGATCAAGGCGATCGACCGCTTCGAACTCAGCAGAGGCGTCGAGTTCCCGACCTTCGCGATGCCGACGATCGTCGGCGAGATCAAGCGGTTCTTCCGCGACACGTCCTGGTCGGTCCGCGTGCCGCGGCGCCTCCAGGAACTGCGTCTGGACCTCGCCAAGGCCGGCGACGAGCTCGCCCAGCAGCTCGACCGCTCCCCCACGGTGAGTGAGCTCGCCCAGCGCCTCGACCTCAGCAACGAAGAGGTCGTCGAGGGCATGGCCGCGAGCAACGCGTACACCGCGAGCTCGCTGGACGCCCAGCCCGAGGAGGACGACTCCGAGGGCGCGCTGGCCGACCGCATCGGTTACGAGGACCACGGACTCGAAGGCATCGAGTACATCGAATCCCTGAAGCCGCTGATCGCCGGGCTCCCTGCACGGGACCGGAAGATCCTCTCGCTGCGCTTCGTCGCCAACATGACGCAGTCCGAGATCGGCGACGAGCTCGGCATCTCGCAGATGCACGTGTCGCGCCTGCTGTCGCGCACGCTGACCAAGCTGCGCAAGGGCCTGACGCTGGAGGAGTGACGCCCCGGCGTACGCGTCGACGAGCCCATGAAGAAGTGAGGGCCTGCCCCAGGCGCTATCCGGGGCAGGCCCTCTTCTTCGCCGTGATGCCTACCCGGCGTGCCCGGCCGTACGCACACCCCGGTGCCATACCTCGGCGACGAGCGGCACTCCGGGGCGGTAGGCGAGGTGGACGTGGGACGGGGCGTCGAGGAGGGCCAGGTCGGCGCGGGCGCCGGGGGTGACGCGGCCGACGTCCGTGCGGCGGAGGGCTGCCGCGCCGCCCGCCGTGGCCGACCAGATCGCCTCGTCCGGGGTCATGCCCATCTCCCGTACCGCCAGGGCGACGCAGAACGGCATCGAGCTGGTGAAGGACGAGCCCGGGTTGCAGTCCGTGGACAGCGCGACGGTCGCGCCCGCGTCGATGAGCCTGCGGGCGTCGGGCCAGGCGGCTCGGGTGGAGAACTCGGCGCCGGGCAGCAGCGTGGCGACCGTACGGCTGTTCGCGAGGGCGTCCACGTCGGCGTCGGTGAGGTGGGTGCAGTGGTCGGCGCTCGCCGCGTCGAGTTCGGCGGCGAGCTGGACGCCGGGGCCGTAGCTGAGCTGGTTGGCGTGGATGCGGGGGTGCAGGCCCTTCGCCTTGCCGGCGGTGAGGACGGCGCGGGCCTGGTCGCCGTCGAAGGCGCCCTTCTCGCAGAAGACGTCGATCCAGCGGGCGTGGGGGGCGCAGGCGTCGAGCATGTCGCCGGTGACGAGTTCGACGTACGCCGCCGGGTCGTCGGCGTAGTCGGGGGAGACGATGTGGGCGCCGAGGTAGGTGACCTCGTCGGTGTGGGCGGACGCGATGCGCAGGGCGCGGGCCTCGTCGTGGGTGGTCAGGCCGTAGCCGGATTTCGTCTCGAAGGTGGTCGTGCCCTGGCGCAGCGCCTCGCGGAGGTAGTGGGTGAGGTTCGCTTCGAGCGCCTCGTCGGACGCGGCGCGGGTGGCGGTGACGGTGGTGCGGATGCCGCCGGCGGAGTAGGCGCGGCCCGACATGCGGGCGTTGAACTCCTGGGTGCGGTCGCCGGCGAAGACGAGGTGGGAGTGCGAGTCGACGAAACCGGGGATCGCGGCGCGGCCCTGCGCGTCGTAGGAGGTGTCGGCGGCGGGTGCGGCGGCGGCTTCGCCCACCCAGGCGATGCGGTCGCCTTCCATGACGACGGCGGCGTTCTGGATCAGGCCGAGGGGGCCTGTGCCGGTGCCTTGGGCGGGGTCGTTGGTGACGAGGGTGCCGATGTTGGTGACGAGGGTGGTGCTCACGGGGTCCTCTCGGGGGGCGGTGGGGGCTGGGGCCGACCGCTGCGCGGGGCTTGTTCCCCGGCCCGCCCCTTCCCGGACCGGGGCGGGCCGGGCCGGGCCGGGGTGGAGTGGGAAGGGGCGGGTGGGGAACAAGCCCGCCTCAGGCGCCGCGCCCGTACCCGTTATCTGTAAACGGCGGTGATCGCCTCGGCCAGGGCCCGGGGGACGTCCGGGATCATGGTGTGGGCGCCGTCCTTCACGATGTGGCGGCCCGCCACGACCGTGTGGCGCACGTCGCAGGCCGAGGCCGCGAACACCGCCGTCTCGGCGCCCAGGCGCGGCAGTGGGCCCGCCGTCCTGACCGAGTCCAGGGCGATGGTCGTGAGGTCGGCCAGGGCGCCCGGCTCGATCGTGCCCGCGTCCGGCCAGCCCAGCGCCGCGTGGCCGTCCACCGACGCGGCCCGGAGCAGGGCCGCCGCCGTCCAGTGGCCGCGGGTGCGGGAGCTGAGGCGTTCGTTCAGCTCCATCGCGCGGGCCTCCTCCAGGAGGTCGATCACCGCGTGGCTGTCGCTGCCGAGGGAGAGGGGCGAGCCCGCCCGCTGGAGGCGGGAGGCCGGGCCGATGCCGTCGGCCAGGTCGCGTTCCGTCGTGGGGCACATGCACGTACCCGTGGAGGTTCCGCCGATGAGGGCGATGTCCTCGTTCGTCAGGTGCGTGTTGTGGATGCCCGTGGTGCGGGGGCCGAGGACCCCGTGGTCCGCGAGCAGCCGGGTCGGGGTGCAGCCGTGCGCGGCCAGGCAGGCGTCGTTCTCGGCGGTCTGCTCCGAGAGGTGGACGTGCAGCGGGGCCTCGCGGGCCCGCGCCCAGGCCGCCACCGTCGCCAGCTGGCCGGCGGGGACCGCGCGCACCGAGTGGACGGCCGCGCCGATCCGCGCGTGGTCGCGGTCCTTGAGCAGCGACGCGCGCTCCGCCCAGGCGTCGGCCGTGCCGTCGGAGAAGCGCTGCTGCGGGCGGCTCGGCGGCGTACCGAAGCCCGACGCCAGGTAGGCCGTGTCGAGGAGGGTGATGCGGATGCCGGCCTCGGCGGCGGCCGCGATCAGGGCCTCGCCCATGGCGTTGGGGTCGGAGTAGGGGGTGCCGCCCGGCGCGTGGTGGAGGTAGTGGAACTCCCCCACCGCGCTGACCCCGGCCAGCGCCATCTCCGCGTACACGGCCCGGGCGAGGTCGAAGTACGTCTGCGGGGTGAGGCGGGAGGCGACGCCGTACATCACCTCCCGCCACGTCCAGAACGTGCCCGAGCCCACCTGCACCGTGGATCGCAGCGCCCGGTGGAAGGCGTGCGAGTGGGCGTTGGCGAGGCCGGGGAGGGTCAGGCCCCGCAGGACCACGGCGCCGGGCGGCGGGGCCGGGACGTCCTTGCGGACCGCCGTGATCCGGCCGTCGGTGCCCGTGGCGGAGCCACCGGTGGACACGGTCAGGGCCACGCCCGGTTCGACGAAGGCGTCGAGCCAGGCGTGCTCCAGCCAGTAGGTCACGTGCACGCGAGCCCCTCCAGTACGTCGGCGAGTGCGATGACCCCCGCGACGCAGTCGTCCTCGGCGGCGTACTCGGCCGGGGAGTGCGAGATGCCCGTGGGGTTCCGTACGAACAGCATGGCGGTCGGGACCGAAGCGGACAAAATACCCGCGTCGTGTCCCGCGCCCGTGCCGAGGACGGGGATGCCGCCGCCGAGGAGCTTCGCGAGCTCGTCGCGCAGGGCGTGCTCGAACTCCACCACCGGGGTGAACGACTCCCGCGTGATGCGCAGGTCGATGCCGCAGCGGGTGGCGTTCTCGTGCGCCGCCTGCTCGATGCCGGCGATGACCCGGTCGAGAGTTTCCTGGTCAGCGGCGCGCGAGTCGAGCCAGCCGCGGACCAGCGACGGGATCGCGTTGACACCGTTCGGCTCGACGGCGACCTTCGCGAAGGTGGCGAGGGCCCCGGCGAGCCGCGCCTCGCGGCGGGCGGCGAGGACCGTCTCGGCGTACGTCAGCATCGGGTCGCGGCGGTCCTCCAGGCGGGTGGTGCCCGCGTGGTTGGCCTCGCCGTGGAAGTCGAACCGCCAGCGGCCGTGCGGCCAGATGGCGGACGCGATGCCGACGGGGTGGCCGGCGCCCGCGGCGGAGCCGCTGTCGGACACAGCCAGCGCCCGGCCCTGTTCCACGTGCAGCTCGACGAACGCGCCGATACGGGCCAGGCGTTCCGGGTCCGGGCCGATGGCGGCCGGGTCGTGACCGGCCGCCTCCATCGCCCGGGGGAGGCTGACGCCGTCCCCGTCCCGGAGTTCGTGGGCCTTGGCGGCCGTCAGCTGACCGGCCGCCAGCCGGGAGCCCACGCAGGCCAGACCGAAGCGGGCGCCCTCCTCGTCACCGAAGTTGGTGACGGCCACCGGCTTGGTGAACTCCGCTCCCCTGCGGCGGAGTTCGTCGAGCGCGGCGAAGGAGGACACGACACCGAGCGGGCCGTCGAACGCGCCGCCGTCCGGGACCGAGTCGAGGTGCGAGCCGGTGACGACCGCGTCCCCGGCGAGGGGATCGCCCTGCCAGGCCCACTGGTTGCCGTTGCGGTCCACCTCGTAGGTCAGGCCGCGGGACTCGGCCTGGGCCCTGAACCAGGCGCGGCAGTCGGTGTCCGCCGCCGTCCAGGCGTAGCGGCGGTAGCCGCCGGAGCCGTCGTCGCGGCCGATCGGCAACAGATCCGCCCACATCTCGTGGAACGAGGTGGAGGTGGAGCCGGCGGCGGAGGGGTGCGGCGGGCCGTCGGCGGGCGCCACGGAGGTCACTCGCCCTCCCGCATCGGGACGCGTACGCCCTGCTCGTCCGCCGTCTTCTCCGCGATGTCGTAGCCCGCGTCGACGTGACGGATGACGCCCATGCCCGGGTCGTTCGTCAGTACGCGCCGGATCTTCTCGCCCGCGAGCTCCGTGCCGTCCGCGACCGACACCTGGCCGGCGTGGATCGAGCGGCCCATGCCGACGCCGCCGCCGTGGTGGATGGAGACCCAGGAGGCGCCGGAGGCGACGTTGACCATGGCGTTGAGCAGCGGCCAGTCGGCGATCGCGTCGGAGCCGTCGAGCATGGCCTCGGTCTCGCGGTACGGGGATGCCACCGAGCCGCAGTCGAGGTGGTCGCGGCCGATCGCGAGCGGGGCCGCGAGGGTCCCGTCGGCGACCATGTCGTTGAACAGGGCGCCCGCCTTGTCGCGCTCGCCCTGGCCGAGCCAGCAGATGCGGGCCGGCAGGCCCTGGAAGTGGACGCGCTCGCCGGCCATCTTGATCCAGCGGTGCAGGGACGCGTTCTGGGCGGAGTCGTCCGCCGGGAAGAGGTCGAGCAGCGCCTTGTCGGTCTTGTGGATGTCCGACGCCTCGCCGGACAGCGCCGCCCACCGGAAGGGGCCCCTGCCCTCGCAGAACAGCGGGCGGATGTACGCCGGGACGAAGCCGGGGAAGTCGAAGGCGCGCGCGTACCCGGCCAGCCGGGCCTCGCCGCGGATCGAGTTGCCGTAGTCGAAGACCTCGGCGCCGGCGTCCATGAAGCCGACCATCGCCTCGACGTGCTTCGCCATGGACTCGCGGGCGCGCAGGGTGAAGTCGGCGGGCTTCTCGGCGGCGTACGACGCCATGTCGTCGAACTCGACGCCGACGGGGAGGTACGCGAGCGGGTCGTGGGCGCTGGTCTGGTCGGTGACGATGTCGATGGGCGCGCCCTCGGCCAGCATGCGCGGCAGCAGCTCGGCCGCGTTGCCGAGGAGGCCGATGGACAGCGGCCTGCGGGCGTCGCGGGCCTCGACGGCGAGCTGGAGGGCGTGCTCCAGGCTGTTCGCCTTCACGTCGAGGTAGCGGTGCTCGGTGCGGCGCTCGATGGCGCGCGGGTCGACGTCGATGCAGATGGCGACGCCGTCGTTCATCGTCACGGCCAGCGGCTGGGCGCCGCCCATGCCGCCGAGGCCGGCGGTGAGGGTGATCGTGCCGGCGAGGGTGCCGTTGAACCGCTTCGCCGCGACGGCCGCGAAGGTCTCGTACGTGCCCTGGAGGATGCCCTGGGTGCCGATGTAGATCCACGACCCGGCGGTCATCTGGCCGTACATGGTCAGGCCGAGCGCCTCCAGGCGGCGGAACTCCTCCCAGTTCGCCCAGTCGCCGACCAGGTTGGAGTTGGCGATGAGCACGCGCGGCGCCCACTCGTGGGTCTGCATGACGCCGACCGGGCGCCCGGACTGGACGAGCATCGTCTCGTCCTGCTTCAGGGTCTTCAGGGTGCGCACCATGGCGTCGAACGAGCGCCAGTCCCGCGCCGCCTTGCCCGTGCCGCCGTAGACGACGAGCTTGTCGGGGTGCTCGGCGACCTCGGGATCGAGGTTGTTCTGGAGCATGCGCAGGGCGGCCTCCTGCTGCCATCCCAGGGCGCTCAGCTCCGTACCGCGCGGTGCCCGTACGGGGCGGGGTCCTGACATGGGGTGCCTCCTCGCAAGTGACTGCATCGTCGTCTATTCACATCCTGGCCGGGTGAATAGAACTAGTCAATACCGCCGGCCGCCCGCGCGCGGCCGGAGCCGGTGGTTGGCTGGAACACATGGCTTCGGACATGAGTGCACCCGAGCGGCGCGAGCGGGCCGTACGCGCCGCCGTCGAGCAGGGGGTCGTCGGCCCCGGCGCCCCGCTCGCCGGTCTCCTCGACATCACCGGCATCCGGGCCTCGGCCGCCGCCCTGCGCGCCGCGTTCGACGAGGTCACCCCGCCCGGCACCCCGGTCCTGCACGCCTTCGCCGTCAAGGCGACGCCACTGGTCCCCGTCCTGCGGCTGCTGTACGCGCACGGGGGCATCGGCGCCGAAGTCGCGAGCCCCGGCGAGCTGGCCCTGGCCCGCGCCGCCGGCGTGCGCCCGGCGGACACCGTCCTCGACTCCCCCGCCAAGACCCGAGCCGAGCTGCGCGAAGCCCTCGCCCTGGGCATCGCGGTCAACGCCGACAACCCCCAGGAGCTGGCGCGCATCGACACGCTGGTGAAGTCGGCGGCCCCCGCCTCCCCCGTCGGCCTGCGCGTCAACCCGCAGATCGGCGGCGGCTCCATCGGCGCGCTCTCCACCGCCACCGCCACGTCCAAGTTCGGCGTGGCGCTGCGTGATCCCGGCGCCCGCGCATGGGCCGTGCGCGCCTACCTCGACCGGCCGTGGATGACCCGGCTGCACACCCACTCCGGGTCGCAGGGCCTGCCGCTGGAGCTGATGGTCCGGGGCGTGGCGGCGGCGTACGAACTCGCCGAGGAGGTCAACGCGGCGGCGGGCCGCCGGCAGATCGACACCGTCGACATCGGCGGCGGCCTCCCCGTCGACTTCGCCTCCGACACCGAGACCCCGACGTACGCCGACTACGCCCGCCTCCTCAAGCAGCACGTCCCCGGCCTGCTCGACGGGCGCTACGGCCTGGTCACCGAGTTCGGCCGCTCCCTGCTCGCCAAGCACGGCACGGTCCTCGCCCGCGTCGAGTACGCGAAGACCTCCGGCGGCCGGCCGATCGCCGTCACCCACGCGGGCGTCCAGGTCGCGACGCGGACCGTGTACGCCCCCGAGTCCTGGCCGCTGCGCATCACCGCGTACGACGCGGAGGGCCTGCCCAAGCCGGGCCCGCCCGTCGCGCAGGACGTGGCGGGCCCCGCGTGCTTCGCGGGCGACCTGCTCGCCGAGAACCGGCCGCTGCCGCTCCTGGAACAGGGCGACTACGCGGCGGTGCTGGACACCGGGGCGTACTGCATGGCCGCGCACTACGGTTACAACAGCCTTGCCAGGGCCGGGATCCACGGCTTCACCGCCACCGCCACCGCCGACGGGGTCCGCTTCAGCGTCGTACGGCCGCCGCAGACCTTCGACGAGATCGTCGCCGAGTCGGGCGGGGAACACGCGGACGCGCTCCTGGACTTCTGAGGTTCCGGCCGCACCTGTGGCCCGGACGGCACGCGTCGCACCACACGCATCACACCGGCCGCACCGGGCAGAACATCCCCCAGTCCATCTCGGGGGAGGTTCCCTTGTCCGCATCCGACGCCACACCCGGCGCATCCGCCGCACCAGTCGTCGACGAGACACCGCTCAAGCGCGCGCTCGGGCCCAAGCTGCTGATCCTGTTCGTGATCGGCGACATCCTGGGCACCGGGATCTACGCCACCACGGGAAAGGTGGCGGGGAAGGTCGGCGGCGCGCTGTGGCTGCCGTTCGCGATCGGCTTCCTCGTCGCGGTCCTGACCGCGGCTTCGTACGTCGAACTCGTCGGCAAGTACCCGAAGGCGGCCGGCGCCGCGCTCTACACCCAGAAGGCCTTCAAAGTCCCCTTCCTCACCTTCATCATCGCCTTCATGGTGATGTGCTCGGGCCTGTCGTCCGCGAGCGCGGCCGCCCGCGCCTTCAGCGGCGACTACCTGGCGGAGTTCACGGACGCCGTGCCGCCGACGCTCGTCGCGATCCTGTTCATCGTGGCGCTCGCGGCGCTCAATCTGCGCGGCGTCTCGGAGTCGGTGAAGACGAACGTGGTGCTGACGCTCGTCGAGCTGACCGGCCTGGCGATCATCCTCGTGATCGGCGCGTACGCCGTGTTCTCGGGCGACGGCGAGCCCGCGCGGCTCGGCGAGTTCCAGGCGTCCGGCACCGGTTACGCCCTGCTGACCAGTGTGCTCGGCGCCACCGCGCTCGGCTTCTTCGCCTTCGTCGGCTTCGAGGACTCCGTCAACATGGCGGAGGAGACGAAGGACCCGCAGCGCACCTTCCCGAAGGCGATCTTCATCGGTGTCGCGGTCACCGGCACCATCTACGTCCTGGTCGCGCTGGTCTCCTCGCTGCTCGTCGACTACACGACGCTGGAGAAGTCGAGCGGGCCGCTGCTGGAGGTCGTGAAGGCGGGCGGGGTCGACTTCCCGCCCAGGCTCTTCGCGCTGATCGCGCTGTTCGCCGTGGCGAACTCCGCGCTGATCAACATCATGATGGCCTCGCGGCTCTGCTACGGAATGGCCAACGAGCGCATCCTGCCGCGCGCCATGGGCCGCGTCCTGTCCCGGCGCCGTACGCCCGTCGTCGGCATCGTCTTCGTCTCGCTGCTGGCGATCGGCCTGGTGTCGACGGGCGAGATCGAGGGTCTCGGCGACACCACGGCGTTCCTCCTGCTGTGCGTCTTCGCCGTCGTCAACGTCACCGTGCTGGTGCTGCGCAAGGACCGGGTGGCGCACCGCCACTTCCGTACGCCGACGATCCTGCCGGTGCTCGGCGCGATCACCGCGATCCTCCTCGCCAGTCCGCTGGCCGACCGGCCGGCGGACGTGTACATCCGCGCAGGTGTCCTACTTCTGATCGGAATCGGTCTCTGGGCGATCAATAAAGCAGTAATGAAGATACGAGGCGAAAGCTAGCTGGCATGTGCGCCGGGAAAATGCCGGAACCACGTGCCGGCGCACCTCTCTTTACGTAACGTCCTCACCACTGCCACAGAACGTGTGTCCGGCAGACCGCATCCGTGTGCCACGCCGGAAGGGGGGTTCCGCATGCCCGGAATCGACGAATGTCTGCTCTCGGCGATGGCCGTGCCCGGCGCCCTCGGAGCCTCCCTGGTGGACTGGACGAGCGGGCTCGCGCTCGGTACGGAAGGGCAGTCGCCCAACGGCGACCACGAGGCCACCGCGGCGGAGACCGCGGAACTGGCCCGGATGGCCGCCGAGTACCGGGCGTTCTCCCCGCAGGGGCTCCCCGTCGAGGACGTCATCGTCACCACGCCGAGCGGCTACCACCTGCTGCGCTTCGTCGAGACCGCCTTCGACAGCAGCGTCTTCCTGCACCTGTGGCTCGACCGCGAGGAAGGCAATCTGGCCCTGGCCCGATTACGCCTGCGCGGCCTCGCCGAGCAGTTGGTCCTGGCATGACCGGGGCGGGGGCCGGGGCCACGACCGGGGCCGCGACCGTTTCCCCGATGCTCGTGCGGCTGGCCGCCGAGCGCGCCACCGGCGCCCTGCTGCGGGACCACGGGACCCTCTACCTCGACGAGGGACGGATCGTGCACGCCGAGAGCCCGGCGGCGCCCGGCATCGACGTACTGCTGACCTCGGCCGGGCGGCTGCCCGCCGCGGACTGGCGGGAGGCCGTCGACCGGGCGGGCGCCCGCGGCCGGGTCGGGCGCTTCCTCGTCGACAGCGGCCGGCTGACCGGCGGCGAGCTGGAACTCTGCCATCTGAGCGCGCTGTTCGACGCCGCCTTCTTCGTCCTCGCCCCCGGCAGCGGCCCGACGCGGTTCCGTTACGGGGCGGCCCACTGGCTGGGCCGGATACGCCCGGTCTCCGCCGCGGCGGTCGAGCGGGAGTCGTGGCGGCGCAGACGGCTGCTGGACGGGCTCTGGCCGTACCCGGACACCGACACCGCCCCCGTCGTACGCCGCAGCGGACCGTCGGGGCGGCCGGTCACCCGCAGGCAGCGCGCCGTCCTCGACCTGGCGGACGGCGAACGCACCCCGGGGGACATCGCCCGGGCCCTGGGCCGGCCGGCCTTCCACACGCTGGTCGACGTACGCAGGCTCGCGGCGGCGGGGACGGTCGCCACGCCCCGCGACACCCCGGCGCCCCCGCCCCCCGTGCCCGCCCGGGTCGCGCTGGCCCTGCAGACCACCGACGACCCGGACACCGCCCTGTTGCGCCGGCTCCGCGACGCCCTGGAGGCAAGTCTGTGATTCCCCGGACCGTCGGCGCGGCCCTCGCCACCGCGTCATGAGGCGCGCCCTGAGACAACGTGCCGAAAGGAGAATGCTGATGGCGTCCGAGCCCGAAGTCCTCCACGAGTTGCGGCAGTTGAGAGCCAGGGTCCCCCAGCTGACCGGGTCCCTGGCGGCGAGCGTCGACGGCCTCGTACTGGCTCAGGACACCCCGGCCGTGGAGGCCGAGGGGGTGGCGGCGCTCACCGCGGCGGCGCTCGGCGTCGCGGTACGGCTGGCGGACGCGACCGGGCAGGGCGCCTTCCGCGAGCTGCTCGTGCGCGGTGACGACGGCTACGTGGCCACCTACGCGGCGGGGTCCTCCGCCGTCCTCACGCTCCTCGCCGAACCGCGCGTCAACGTGGGCCGCCTCCATCTGGAGGCGCGCCGGGCCAGTGTCCGCATCGGCGCGCTGGTCGACGGCGCCCGGGCCCGGGAGAACGCATGACCGTACCGAAGCGCACGGCAGCAGCAGCCAGGAACACCACCGGACGAACCATCGGACGAAAAGGAAGTGCGACGCTCATGGCCAACACCGAAACCGCGCTCAAGGAAGCGATGACCGGCATCGAGGGCACCCTGGGTGTCGCCCTGGTCGACTACACCAGCGGCATGGCACTGGGCACCCTCGGCGGCGGCAAGGACCTCGACCTGACGGTGGCCGCCGCGGGCAACACCGATGTGGTGCGCGCCAAGGTCCGCACCATGGAACACCTGGGTCTCAAGGACGAGATCGAGGACATCCTGATCACCCTCGGCGGCCAGTACCACCTGATCCGGCTCCTGAAGGGGCGCGGCACGAACGGCCTGTTCCTCTACCTGGCGCTGGACAAGGCGCGGGCCAATCTCGCGATGGCCCGCCACCAGCTCAAGAGGATCGAGGCCGAACTCGACCTGTGAGCACCGCCGCGGGTGCCGGGCGGCGCCGCGCGCCGCCCGGCGCGGCGTCGCCCGCCGCGATCCCGGTGGTGCGGTACACCGCGACCCGCTTGCCGGCGGGTCCGCCGCCGAGCCAGTCGGTACGTACCCACAGCAGGGTCTCCTCGCGGCGCTCCCCGGCGCCGATCCACACCGCCTTCAGCCACAGTCCGGCGCCCGCGCCCGCCATCAGCAGTCCGCCCGCGCCCGGAACGGCGAACGAGGTGCCCACGGCGGCGAGGAAGGCGGCCGCCAGCCACCAGCGGCGGCCGCGACGCCGGACCCGCGCCGTCACGGACCGGTCCTGGAGGAAGTCGCGGCGGGCGGCGCGGGTGGCCGCCGAGGCCAGAGCGGTGTAACGGCCCCTGCGCGCGAGCAGGGTGGTCGCGGCGGCGACCACGCAGAGCGCGGCCCCCGCCAGCAGCCCGATCCTGCGCCCGGTCAGGCCGGGTACGAGTGCTCCGATCCCGGCGGCCGACAGTCCGAGCCACCACAGCGGCGCCGCCCCGGCCCGTACGACCACCGCCACCCGCGCCAACGACTGTGCCTGTTCTCCGCGCCCCACGACCGCCCCTCCTTGCCGGCTTCGACTGTTTCCAGTCGGGGAGGGTAACGCCCGATTCTGAGCACCGTCTGAGAAACCGCCGATGACACGGAAGGACACAGGCGGACCCAGGCGGACCCAGCGGGCGGGACCGGGCCAAGGGCCGCCGGTCACTCGACGAACAGGCCCCGCGCCGCCGCCTTCGCGTCGAACTCCTCCAGCCGCGCCTGCGCGTCCGGCAGGCCGTCGCACATCGCCTCCAGCAGCACCCGCCCCAGCAGCATCGGCGCGCACGCCGTGTCGAAGGCGAGGCCCGTGCCGACCGCCGCCGGGATCAGCAGGTCGCTGTGGGCGGCCACGGGCGCGAAGGCGGAGTCGGCGACCGTCACCACCGTCAGGCCCTGTTCGCGCGCGTACGCCAGCGCGTCCACGACCTCGCGCGGATGGCGCGGCAGAGCGAAGCACAGCAGCGCGCTCGCGCCCGCCCGGCGGGCCCCGTCGATGCGGTCCGCGAGCATCGTGCCGCCCTCGTCGAGCAGCCGTACGTCCGGGTGGACCTTCGCGGCGAAGTACGCGAAACCGCGGGCCTGCGAAGAAGCGGCGCGCAGGCCGAGGACGGGCAGCGGACGGGAGGCGGCGAGAACCCGGCCCGCCTCCTCGACCGGACGGGGGTCGGTGAGCAGCTCGGCGAGGTGCTGGAGGTTCTCGATCTCGGCCTGGACGGCCTGCTGGTACTCGTTGTAGTGGTCCTCGCCCCGCGCGGACTCGGCGGGCGCGACCTCGCGCAGGTGCTTGCGCAGCGCCGGGTAGCCGTCGAAGCCGAGTGCGACCGCGAAGCGGGTGACGGAGGGCTGACTGACCCCGGCCAGTTCGGCGAGCTCGACGCTCGACAGGAACGGCACCTCGGCGGCCTTGCGTACCATGCAGTGCGCGATGCGCCGCTGGGTCGGCGTGAGCCGGTGCCCGTCGAAGAGCTGCTGCAGTCGTGCGGCAGGGCTGTCGCTCATGCCATCCCCCTCGGAGGTCGGTGAATCGGAGGTCGGTGAATCGGAGGCCGGTGAATCGGAGGCCGGTGAATCGGAGGCCCGCGTATCAGGTGTCCGCGAACCGGTCGAGCAGCGCGGCCGCCGCAGTCACATCATCGGTGAGCGGGCGGTCCACGTGTCCGGGATCGAGCGCGGCGTCCGCGAGCGCGAAGGCGCGGCCGACCGGGAGCGCCGGGCCAGGGCGCAGATCACGCTGACGCAACGCCCCTACGGCGGCGGCACGTTCGCAGCCGGCGCCGTGGGCGAGCCGTACGGCATCGGCGACGGGGAGGCTCTGCCCGCCCGGGACGACCGCCCTGTGGGACGACTTCATTCGTGAACCCCTCCTTTCCGGACAGCTCGTCTCGCACACCGGCCGGCCGCCACCGGTGATTCACCTCGGGGCATGGGCATCTATTCAGTCACACAGAATTCTGCATGATTGTATGCAGTCCCGGCAGGGAACGGCCGATGCCCACATGCGGCGCAGCGCACAAGCGCTCCACATGACCCACCGCATGCTCGACCCGGCCTCGGGCACCATCCGGGTCGCGGGCCGGCACATCCTCGAAGCGGACGCCGCCGAGCTGCGCCGCGGCACCGGTTACGTCATCCAGCAGTCGGGGCTCTTCCCGCACCGCACCGTCCTCGGCGACACGACGGGCATCGTGGTCTTCGCGGCCGTCACCGCGTGACCCCCGTCAGCCGGCCGGCCGGGCGACGATCCGGTAGTGCTCGCCGGCCCGGGTGGGCAGGGTGAGCACGCCGTCGTCCACCGTGTGACCGGCGGGCTCCCCGTCCTGCGCGTCGTCCCGTACGACACGGAACGGGCCCGCGAAGAGCGGGCTGCGCAGCCTCGCGGTCACCCCGCTGCCCGAGGTGATCCGGATCTCCGTGGCCGCCCCCCGCCGCCAGTCCACGCCGACGGTGAAGTCGCCGCGGGCGCGCAGGCCGTCGTACGACCCGCGTGCGGCCCAGACCGAGGGCAGCGCGGGCAGCACGTCGACGACAGTGCCCGCACCTGCGTCCGCGCCCGCGTCGCGCCCGTGGCTCTGGAGCAGCATCTCCGCGATGCCGGCCGTGGCTCCGAAGTTGCCGTCGATCTGGAACGGCGGATGGGTGTCCCAGAGGTTCGGCAGGGTGGAGGACTTCAGCTGTTCGGCGAGCATCCTGGCGGCGTGGTCGCCGTCGCGCAGCCGCGCCCAGAAGTTGATCTTCCATGCCTTCGACCAGCCGGTGCCGCCGTCCCCGCGCGCCGTGAGCGACACGCGCGCCGCGTCGGCGTACGCCGAACCGGCCTCGATCCGGCGCCCCGGGTGCAGCGCGAAGAGGTGGGAGACGTGCCGATGGGTGTTGGTGCGGCTGTCGAGGTCGGCCTTCCACTCCTGGAGCTGGCCCCACGAACCGATGCGCAGCCCGGAGTCGAGGCCGTCGAGCGCGTCCCTGACCTCCGCACGGAACCCGGCGTCGGCGCCCAGGACTTCGCTCGCCTCGGCGGTGTTCGTGAGCAGGTCGTGCACGATCTGCTGGGAGAGGGAAGGACCGGCCGTGAAGTCGCCCTGTTCGGGCGAGTAGCCGGGCGAGACGACCAGCTTGCCGTCGCGCGGGTCGGTGTGCAGGTTCGCCAGCCAGAACCGGGCCGCCTCCTTCATCGCGGGGTAGGCCGTCTCCCGCAGGAAGTCCTCGTCCCGGCCGAAGAGGTAGTGCTCGTACAGCTGCTGGACCAGCCAGCCGTTGGCCTCCGGCATCCAGAAGGAGGTGGGCCAGTCGTGCACGCCGGTGTGGCCGAACGCGTTGGTGTTCTGGTGCACCACCCAGCCTTGCGTGCCGAACATCGACCGGGCGGTCCTGCGCCCCGGCGCCCGCAGGCCCTCGATGAACTCGTGGTACGGCCGGGCGGTCTCCGCGAGGTTCGCCGGCTCGGCCGGCCAGTAGTTCATCTGGAGGTTGATGTTGGTGTGGTAGTCCGCGTTCCAGGGCGGGGTGTTGGAGTTGTTCCACACGCCTTGGAGGTTGGCGGGGAGCGAACCGGGCCGCGAGGAGGCGATGAGCAGGTACCGCCCGTACGCGAAGAAGAGCGCTTCCAGCGCGCGGTCGGCGGGTGACGCCCCGTCGCCCGTGTAGGAGCCGAGCAGCTGGTCGGTCGGCACATCGGGGGTCGCGCGCTGCCCGATGTCCAGCCGCACCCGGTCGAACAGCGCCCGGTGGTCGGCCGCATGGGCCCGCAGCAGCTCGCCGTACGGCTGCTCGGCGGCCCGGTCGACGGCGGCCGTGACGCGGGCGTGCGGGTCCTCGCCCCGGTAGTCCGGAGGGGTGGGGGCGTAGTCCGTCCCGGCGCAGAACACGAACGTGGCGCTGTCCGCGCCGGTGACGGTGATCCGCCCGTCGTCGCCGTCGGCCCGCTTCCCGCCGGTGGTGAGGACCCGTACCTGCCCCTCGTACGTCAGCCCGTTGTCGGCGAGCGCGCCGCGGACGAGCAGCCGGCCGTCCTTCGCCGTCACCGACGCCCGGTCCTGCGCGCTCCTGAAACCCAGCGTGAAGGAGACCTTTCCGGGCCGGTCGGCGGAGATCCGCCCGACGACGACGCCGCCGGGGCGGCTGGCGAAGTACGCACGGGTGAAGCGGGTCTCCCCGTCGCCGTACGAGACGGTGGCGACGGCGTCGGCGAGGTCGAGGCCGCGGCGGTAGCCGGCGGGCGAGGCCGGAGCGCCGGGCACGTCGAGGAAGAGGTCGCCGAAGTTCTGGTAGTCGCCGAAGCCGGGGATCCTGCCGCCGGTCGCGTACGCCGGGTTGCCGAGCCGCCGGGACACCTCGTCGGGGTCCATCGCCCCCTTCTCGTCGATGATCCTCTGCACGTCGGCGAGGGCCCCGGGGCGCGGCGTGGGCCAGTCGCCGTGGTCGTAGCCCTCCGCGCTGCCGGGGCCGCCGGTCCACAGGGACTTCTCGTTGAGCTGCAACCGCTCCCGTGCCACCTCGCCGAAGACCATGGCGCCCAGGGCGCCATTGCCGATGGGCAGCGCTTCGCGCTCCCAGTCGGTGGCGGGCTCGTCGTACCAAAGGAGGGTGGGAGAGGCGGCGGGAGCGTGGGCGGCGCCGCCGCCGGTCGTTCCCGGAGAGGCGGAGACGGTGGCGAGACCGGTGGCTGCGGTCATGACCGTTCTCCGGGTGCGCTTCCGCGACAACGGACCCACTCCTCAAGCAGTAGCGGCACAAGAGCTCGGATGAATGACGAGCCGAACCTAGGAGGAGAGGGGCGGTCGAGGCAATAGTGCGGCACCGCTCGGCGAGATGTGCGCTCAGTCATCGGGTGTACGGCGGTGGGGGAAGCGGCGGGCTGTCCGTCCGAGGCGCAGGGCGGCTTGGGCGCGGGTCCAGGTCCTCACCGGGTCGGACGCCTCCGCCTCCCCGGTGGTGGAGGTCGGCGCGCCGCGCCCCCCGCACCGGCGCGTGATCGCGGCATGGGGCGGCCGGCCGCCGCCGCGAGGAGGCCGCACCGGCGGCTTCTCCCCTCGCGAAAGGGGGGGTAGCCCTACTGCGGCAAGCCACCCCGCTCCCTAGCGTTGTCACCATGGAAGCCCGCGACCCTGAACTGAAGAAGGAACTCGACGCCACCTTGCGTGCCCGCAAGGAGCTGGGCGAGGACTACGAGTCCGCGCTGGTCGAGTCGTTCCTGGAGAAGGTCGAGCAGCGTCTCGACAGTACGGTCGACCGCCGCGTCCGGCGCCGGCTCGCCGAGCAGCGGACGGCCACCGCCCGGGGCACCGCCGAGCCGCCGCGCGGCGGGCCGGGCTTCGGCGAGCGGTTCGGCTTCGGCGCGGTCTCGCTGGTCCTCGCCGTCCCGCTGTCGGCGATCGGCGTCGCGAACGAGGGCCTCAAGGGCCTGGTGGTGGCCTGGCTGGGCATCGTCGGCGTCAACGCGGTCCACGCGGTGCGCGGTCTGCCCCGGCTGCGCGGGGACCGCGGGAAGTCCGACTGGGAGGAGTGAGAAGGAGGCAGTGGCGCGGGGACCGCCGCACCCCCGGTTGCCCGGAGGGCGGGACGACGGCGGTCCCCGCGAGGGGCGCGGGCCGGGTTCAGGGCCGGCCTCGCGTCCAGGCGTCCATGGAGGTCCGGGAGCCGCTCCGGTTCTCCTTGACGCCGACAACGACCACTGTGCCCCAGGCGTGTTAAGCCGGTGCTGCGCGGACGTGTCGCGCTCGTACCGCTTTCGCGAACCGCGGCCTTCCGCCTCCCCGGGAAGCCGCGGCCACGGATGCGCCCACGACCGCGCTCACGCCTGCGGTTACGGCTGCGCCTGCGGCTTCGCCAGGAAGGCCAGCAGGTCCTGCCTGCTCACCACACCCGTCGGCTTCCCCTCGACCAGCACGATGGCCGCGTCGTGCTGCCCCTTGCCGCCCAGCACCGCCATCAGGTCCTCCACCGGCTCGCCCGAGCCGACCTGCGGCAGCGGCGCGCTCATGTGCTTGTCCAGCGGGTCGTTCAAGGACGCGCGCTGCGCGAACAGGGCGTTCAGCAGCTCGCGTTCGACGACCGAGCCGATGACCTCGGCGGCCATGACGTCCGGGTGGCCCGCACCCGGCTTCACGATCGGCATCTGCGAGACGCCGTACTCGCGCAGCACCTCGATCGCCTCGCCGACGGTCTCCTCCGGGTGCATGTGCACCAGCTTGGGGATCGCGCCCTCCTTGTGCCGCAGGACGTCGCCGACGCTCGCGGACGGGCCCGAGTCCTCCAGGAAGCCGTAGTCCGCCATCCACTCGTCGTTGAAGATCTTGCTGAGGTAGCCGCGGCCGCTGTCCGGCAGCAGGACGACCACGACGTCGTCGGGGCCGAGCCGCTCCGCCACCCGCAGCGCGCCGACCACCGCCATGCCGCAGGAGCCGCCGACCAGCAGGCCCTCCTCCTTGGCGAGGCGCCGCGTCATCTGGAACGAGTCCTTGTCGGACACCGCGACGATCTCGTCCGTGACGGTCCGGTCGTACGCCGACGGCCAGAAGTCCTCACCGACGCCCTCGACGAGGTACGGCCGCCCCGAGCCGCCGGAGTACACCGAGCCCTCCGGGTCCGCGCCGATGACCTTGACCCTGCCGCCGCTGACCTCCTTCAGGTAGCGGCCGGTCCCGGTGATCGTGCCGCCGGTGCCGACGCCCGTGACGAAGTGGGTGATCTTCCCATCCGTCTGCGTCCACAGTTCGGGACCGGTGGTCTCGTAGTGCGAGCGCGGGTTGTTCGGGTTGCTGTACTGGTCGGGCTTCCAGGCGCCCGGCGTCTCGGCGACCAGCCGGTCGGAGACGTTGTAGTACGAGTCGGGGTGCCCGGGGTCGACGGCCGTGGGGCACACGACGACCTCGGCGCCGTACGCGCGCAGCACGTTGATCTTGTCCGTGGACACCTTGTCCGGGCAGACGAAGATGCACTTGTAGCCCTTCTGCTGGGCCACGATGGCGAGACCGACACCGGTGTTGCCGGACGTCGGCTCGACGATCGTGCCGCCGGGCTCGAGGGCGCCGCTCTCCTCCGCCGCCTCGATCATGCGCAGGGCGATCCGGTCCTTCACGGACCCGCCCGGGTTGAAGTACTCGACCTTGGCCAGGACTGTCGCCTGGATGCCGGCCGTCACACTGCCCAGCCTCACGAGCGGGGTGTTGCCGACGAGGGTGATCATCGAGTCGTGAAATTGCACGATTTTCTCCGGGGTCTCCGTGATGGTGCAGCCCAGCGTAAAGGGCCGACGACGGCGCGTTCACCTCTGGGCGCGATTGAAAAGCGCCCACTACCGGGCAGTAAGCAAGTGTGCGGGAGGCTTCGAGGAGGTGGCTGCGACGGTGTCGAGGGCAAGGGTGGCACGGCGGATCGCCGCCGGCGCGGCGTACGGCGGGGGCAGCATCGGTCTGGTCGGCGCGGCGGCGGTGGGGATCTTCCTCGCCGAGGTCCAGCTGGCCAAGCGGTCGGTGGGTGGCGGCCGGGCCCCGGTGCCCCCACTGGCGGACGGGCTCTACGGCATGCCCCTGGCCGGGTACCCCATGGATCCCCCGCTGCGGCTCGCCATGCTCGGTGACTCGACGGCGGCCGGCCAGGGCGTACGCCGGGCCGGGCAGACACCGGGGGCGCTGCTCGCGTCCGGTCTCGCGGCGGTGGCGGAGCGCCCGGTCGCACTCCACAACGTCGCGCAGCCCGGAGCGCGGTCCGACGACCTGGAGCGCCAGGTCACGGTGGCGCTGGCGGACCGGGAGCGGCAGCCGGACGTCTGCGTGATCATGGTCGGCGCGAACGACGTCACGCACCGCATGCCGCCCACGCAGTCGGTGCGCCACCTCGCCTCGGCGGTACGGCGCCTGCGTACGGCGGGGGTGGAGGTGGTCGTCGGCACCTGCCCCGACCTGGGCACGATCGAGCCGGTCTACCAGCCGCTGCGGTGGCTGGCCCGGCGCGTCTCGCGGCAGCTCGCGGCGGCGCAGACGATCGGCACGGTGGAGCAGGGCGGCCGTACGGTGTCGCTGGGCGACCTGCTGGGCCCCGAGTTCCTCGCGAACCCCCGCGAGCTGTTCGGCCCGGACAACTACCACCCCTCGGCGGAGGGCTACGCGACCGCGGCGATGGCCGTACTGCCCACACTGTGCGCGGCGCTCGGGCTGTGGCCGGAGTCGGACCGCCTGGACGCCTCGCGCGACGAGGACATGCTGCCGGTCGCCAAGGCGGCGGCAGAGGCCGCGGCGGAAGCCGGTACGGAGGTCACCGCCGCACGGGCCCCCTGGGCCCTCCTCAAGCACCGCCGCCGCCGGCGCCTCCCCGTCCCGGCGGAACCGGCCCACCAGCCGGAGCCCCGCCGCGCGCTGTGACCCTTCCCGGCTCCGCCGCGCGGGGCGGAGCCGCAGTTTGGGCACGGGGCGGGCAGGGGAAGGAAACCCACCGACTGAGCGGACGCTTAGAAAAGAGGCCCGCATCACATCACCCGGTCGGTGACCGCAGCCGTACGTACGGGTAACTTCCCACTCAGCCGTGCCCAACCGCCCTTCTCGCCCCCATGGAGCCGTCGTGCCCGAAGCCGTGATCGTTTCCACCGCCCGTTCGCCCATCGGCCGCGCCTTCAAGGGCTCCCTGAAGGACCTGCGGCCCGACGACCTGACCGCCACCATCGTGCAGGCCGCCCTCGCCAAGGTGCCCGAGCTCGACCCGCGCGACATCGACGACCTCATGCTCGGCTGCGGCCTCCCCGGTGGCGAGCAGGGGCACAACCTGGGCCGCATCGTCGCCGTACAGATGGGCATGGACCACCTGCCGGGCTGCACCGTCACCCGGTACTGCTCCTCCTCCCTCCAGACCTCCCGCATGGCACTGCACGCCATCAAGGCCGGTGAGGGCGACGTCTTCGTCTCCGCCGGTGTCGAGATGGTGTCCCGCTCCGTCAAGGGCAGCTCCGACGGCATGCCCGACACCCACAACCCGCTGTTCGCCGAGGCGGAGGCCCGTACCGCCGCCGTCGCGCAGAGCGAGGGCGCGGACTGGCACGACCCGCGCGAGGACGGCCTCGTCCCCGACGCGTACATCGCCATGGGCCAGACCGCCGAGAACCTCGCCCGCCTCAAGGGCGTCTCCCGCGCCGAGATGGACGAGTTCGGCGTACGGTCGCAGAACCTCGCCGAGCAGGCCATCAAGAACGGTTTCTGGGAGCGCGAGATCACCCCGGTCACGACCCCCGACGGGACCGTCGTGTCGCAGGACGACGGCCCGCGCGCCGGCGTCACCCTCGAAGGCGTCCAGGGCCTGAAGCCCGTCTTCCGCCCCGACGGCCGCGTCACCGCCGGCAACTGCTGCCCGCTCAACGACGGCGCCGCCGCCCTCGTCATCATGAGCGACACCAAGGCCCGTGAGCTGGGCCTGACCCCGCTGGCGCGGATCGTCTCGACCGGCGTCTCCGGGCTCTCGCCCGAGATCATGGGGTACGGCCCGGTCGAGGCCAGCAGGCAGGCGCTCAAGCGCGCCGGGCTGACCATCGGCGACATCGACCTCGCCGAGATCAACGAGGCCTTCGCCGCCCAGGTCATCCCGTCCTACCAGGACCTCGGCCTGGACCTGGACAAGCTCAACGTCAACGGCGGCGCCATCGCCGTCGGCCACCCCTTCGGCATGACCGGCGCCCGCATCACCGGCACGCTGATCAACAGCCTCCAGTTCCACGACAAGCAGTTCGGTCTGGAGACGATGTGCGTGGGCGGTGGCCAGGGCATGGCGATGGTCGTCGAGCGCCTCAGCTGACCCCGTCCGGGGCCCCGACCGCACCCGGTTCGTAATCCAATCTCCCCCAGGATGTGATCTATCTCCTGGGGGAGAGGCATACCCCCAGGTCAAGGACGGTTTCAGGCCGAACGCCCGCCAGAAAGATCTGTCCAATTCGTGACGTAATGCACTGACAGGCGGCGCGCACTCACCTCAAGCTGATGTAGGAAGTCGGGGGATCGATGAAACCGGGAGTAAGTCAGTGAGCGCCATGCCTCTTGCCCTGCTGCTGACCACGGCCGTCGCCACGGCTGTGGGCGCCGCTGCCCTGCACGCAGTCCACGGACTGCGCAAGCAGGTCGCCGCTCTGCGTACCGAACTCACAGCAGCCGCGTTCGGCCGCTCCGGGGCCGCCGTCCCCCGGCAGCCCCGTTTCGCGGAGGCCGACGGGATACGGACGGCCGTGGCCGAGGCCCTCGCGGAGGAGCGCGAGCGCGAGCTCGCCGAGGCGCGCGCCTTCTGGGCCGCGCAGGAGGCCCGTGACGCCGCCGACGCCCCGTCGCTGCTGGGCGGCCTGGCCGGCCTGGGCGACGAGACGCCTCCGTTCTTCGTCCCGCGCCAGGCGGACTTCACGGGCCTGGAGTCGTTCGACGCGTACGAGGCGCTCGAATCCCTCGACCGGGCCGACCGGGCCGACGCCCTCGATCCCCTCGGCTGCGTCGACGGCATCGACGGCATCGACGGCATCGAAGGGCTGGACGACCTGGAGCCGGCCGACGCGTTCCCCGAGGACTCCCCCGAGCTGGCCGCCGCCCGCCGCCGCCACCCTTCGCACCCGGACTTCGTGCCGGTGCAGGCGCCGGTCGTGACCGACCACGAGCGCACCGTGGCCCGCCTGGAAGAGCTCGCGGCCGCCCGTACCGCGCTCACCGACGTACGCCCGGGACCGCTCGGCACCCTCGACGTCTACGTCTTCACGGACGGTACGACGCTCTGCATGACCCCCGGCCACCGCGAGACCGCCGAGCGTCTCGCCGAGTCGCTGCGCGCCGGCGAGTCCCCGGTCCTGCTGGGCGGCTCCGGGATCTCCGGTGCGTACGCGCTGACCTTCTCCTGCGGCGAGGAGAGCGTCTACATCCTCGCCGACCGCGTCATCGCGTCGGTCTGAGCGGCCGACCGGCCGACCGGTCAGAACCGGTCAGACCTGCGCCCGCGACGCGGCGGCTCCCACCAGACTCACGGCCTCGTCCAGCCCGGCCCGGGCGGACGGGGCCGTTCCCCGTTCCAGCGCGCACGCCAGATCATGACCGGCCACCGCGAGTTGGTCGGCCACCGCGAACACGCCCGCGTCCGGCATGATCCGCGGCTCCCGCCCGGGCTCCTCGATCCGCTGCGCCCGCAGGGCCAATTCCCTGGCCAGGGCGAGCCCTTCGGCGGCGGCGCCGCGCTGCAGGCGGCTCTGCGGGGCGGCGCGCAGCCGGTCGGCGAATCGGTCCACGGCGGCCGTAAGGGGCGTTGTATCGAGCACGCCGCGACCCTACGCGCCTCCCCGGGGCTGTTGCCAACGGGCGGACACTCGGGCACGGTGACGTGAAGGAGCACTCGCGCGAAGCGTCCGGAGGCGCCGAATGTCCCACGTCTTCTCCGAAGAGACCCACCGCAACCTGCTGTCCCGCATCCCTCACTGCACCGGTCGTGAAGTCTCCGACTGGCTCCGCGCCGTGGACGACGGCCCCGCCCTCTTCCGTTTCGAGGAGAAGGTGAGCTGGCTCCGGAGCGAACACGATCTCGCCTACGGTCACGCCAAAGCGATCATCCACGAGCACGACCTGAGGCGCGCCGCCCGGCGACTGCTCTAGCGACCGGGCCGGGGCGCGCTCAGCAGCACATGAGGAAGGGCCCGCCGGGCGAATGCCGGACGGGCCCTTCCTCAGTTCTCAGCGGTTCCCAGCGGTTCCCAGCAGCTTTCAACAGCTCCCGGACCGCCGGGGCGACTAGTCGTTGCCGCTGAGGATGGAGACCAGCCGCAGCATCTCCAGGTAGATCCACACCAGGGTCATGGTGAGGCCGAAGGCCGCCATCCAGGACTCCTCGCGCGGAGCGCCGTACGCGACCCCGTCCTCGACCTGCTTGAAGTCCAGGGCGAGGAAGAAGGCGCCGAGCAGCACACCGACGACACCGAAGATGATGCCCATGGTGCCGCTGCGGAAGCCGAGGCCGTCACCGCCGCCGAACACCATGAACAGCAGGTTCACGGCGGTCAGGACCATGAAGCTGATCGCGGCGATCATCAGGTAGCGCGTGAAGCGCTGGGTGACCCGGATGATCCGGGTCTTGTACAGGACGAGCATGGTGACGAAGACCGCCATCGTGCCCAGCACCGCCTGCATCGGCGCACCCGGCGACACCCATGTGTTCACCAGGTTGCTGAGGGCGCCGAGGAAGATGCCCTCGAAGGCCGCGTACGCCAGGATCAGCGCCGGGACGGGCTTGCGCTTGAAGGACTGGACCAGCCCGAGCACCATCGCCACGAGAGCGGCCCCGATGGCCAGGCCGATACCGAGGTTCATCACCCAGGCGACGGTGGCGCCGGCGATCACGAGGCCGAGCGTGATGCCCGTCCGCGCGACGACGTCGTCCATCGTCATGACGGTGCCGCGTACGGGCGCCTGCGGGGCGCCGTACTGCGTGTCCTGCTGGGCGTAAGGGTTCGTCGCGTACGGGTTCGCGGGGGCGCCCTGGGCGTACGGGTTGCCCTGCGCCGTACCGACGGCGGGGCCCCCGGCCTGCGGTGCCGCGGTGAAGCCCGCAGTGCCGTTGTCGCGGCTGAAGCCCCGTCGCGAGAAGACCGGGTTGCTGCTCCTCATCTCACTCCTCCATGGCCACCCTGCGTGGCCTTGACTCAAGAGTAATGGGAAAGCAAAAGGAACACCCTAGTGCCAGGGGAGGATCTTTCTGGGACCGTGACGTGCCCGGAGCCGGACTCGAACCGGCACGCCCCGAGGGGCAGCGAGGTTTAAGCTCGCCGTGTCTGCATTCCACCATCCGGGCAAGGTGCGCGGCTCCGCAATTCGCGGGTCAGAGCCTATCCGGACGATTCCCCCGGACAGCGGAACTCCTGGCCAATGTTGTCTTATTTTATGGGCGCCTGAGGGGGCGTCAGCGCACATAACGGGCCGTCGGCACATGCCCGACGCGGCGGGCGGGCCCGGGGGACCACATGCGGGAAAGGCGGAAAGTCGACTGCCCGGCCCCTGACCCGCACCCCGCCCGCACCCTTGCCCGGCCTGGGGGACGGCGTCATACCAAAGGAGGACGGGCGGGCCCGGCGGTGCGACTCAAGAGGGCCGCGGGAACGGGTACGAGGGCTGATCCGCGGGCGCCGGCCGGACGGGACGATGGACGAGTCCCACAAACGTCCCCGACAGGAGTGCCCTCTCGTGACCACCACCCCCACCGCCACCGCCCGCCGCACCACCGCGGTGGCCGCACGCGCCACGGAACTCTCGAAGGTCTACGGGCAGGGCGAGACCCAGGTGGTCGCCCTGGACCGGGTCACCGTGGACTTCCGGCAGGGTGAGTTCACCGCGATCATGGGGCCGTCCGGGTCCGGCAAGTCGACGCTGATGCACTGCGTCGCCGGTCTCGACTCCTTCAGCTCCGGCTCCGTGCGGATCGGCGAGACCGAGCTGGGCACCCTCAAGGACAAGCAGCTCACGCAGTTGCGCCGGGACAAGATCGGCTTCATCTTCCAGGCGTTCAACCTGCTGCCGACGCTCACCGCCGCAGAGAACATCACGCTGCCGATGGACATCGCGGGCCGCAAGCCCGACAAGGAGTGGCTGGACACGGTCATCGGCATGGTCGGTCTGGCCGACCGGCTCAGCCACCGCCCCACCGAGCTCTCCGGCGGCCAGCAGCAGCGCGTCGCCGTGGCCCGCGCCCTGGCGAGCAGGCCGGAGATCGTCTTCGGCGACGAGCCGACCGGAAACCTGGACTCGCGCTCGGGCGCCGAGGTCCTCGGCTTCCTGCGCAACTCCGTGCGCGAGCTGGGCCAGACCGTCGTCATGGTGACGCACGACCCGACGGCCGCGTCGTACGCGGACCGCGTGATCTTCCTGGCGGACGGCCGGATCGTCGACGAGATGCTCGCCCCGACCGCGGACGGCGTCCTCGACCGGATGAAGGAGTTCGACTCCAAGGGCCGCACCAGCTGACCCGTACGAGCCCGTCGCCCTCCGGCCGCCCCCTCCATCCTCAGGACTGACAGAAACATGCTCCGTACCGCCCTGCGCAATGTGCTCGCGCACAAGGCCAGGCTGCTGATGACCGTGCTCGCCGTCATGCTCGGCGTGGCCTTCGTGTCCGGCACCCTGGTCTTCACCGACACCCTCTCCCACGCCTTCAGGAACCAGTCCGCGAAGAGCTACGACAACGTCGCCGTAGCGGTCACCACCTACCCGGACCGCGAGAACGGCGAGAAGGAGCAGGGCATAGACGCCCGGACCCTGGAGAAGATCCGGGGCCTGGACGGCGTCGCCTCCGCCACCGGGCGCGTCTCCGGCTTCGCCGGTGTCGCCGACCCCGACGGCAAGCTGATCGGCAACGGCTGGTCCAACACCGGGGCGAACTTCGCGCCCGGCGGCGACGGCAAGGACGCCGCGTACGACTTCACCGACGGCTCCGGCCCCGCGAAGGCCGGCGAGATCGCCCTCGACAAGGCCACGGCCGACAGGGGCGAGTACAAGACCGGTGACACCGTGCGGGTCGCGACCAACGGCCCGGTGCGGGAGTACACCCTCTCCGGCGTCTTCACCACCGAGGACGGCCAGGTCAACGCCGGCGGCTCGCTGGTGCTCTTCGACACGCCCGTCGCGCAGAAGCTCTACCTGACGCCCGGCCGCTTCAAGGACGTCACCGTCACCGCCGCCGCCGGCGCGTCCGAGCAGCGGCTGCTCGACGCGGTGGAGCCGCTGCTGCCCGAGGGCGCCGAGGCCCGGACCGGCCAGGAGCTCGCCGACGACCAGGCCAAGATGATCGAGGACAGCCTGAGCGCGCTCAACCAGGTGCTGCTCGCCTTCGCCGCGATCGCGCTCTTCGTCGGCATCTTCCTGATCTCCAACACCTTCACCATGCTCGTCGCCCAGCGCACCAAGGAACTGGCGCTGATGCGGGCCGTCGGCGCCTCCCGCCGCCAGGTCAAGCGCTCGGTGCTGCTCGAAGCGCTGGTGGTCGGCGCGCTCGCGTCGGTCGTCGGCTTCGCCCTCGGGCTGGGGCTCGCGACGGGGCTGCGCTCCGCGATGTCCGCCTTCGGCGCGAAGACCCCGGCCGGCCCGCTGATCGTCTCCCCCACCGCCGTCGCCGCCGCGTTCGCGGTGGGCGTGCTGGTCACGATGGGCGCCGCCTGGCTGCCCGCCCGCCGGGCCGCCAAGATCCCGCCGGTCGCGGCGATGAGCAGCGTGCACGCCTCTCCGACCACCAAGTCGCTGGTCGTACGCAACTCCGTCGGCGGCGCGATCACGCTGCTGGGCGCGGCCGCCATCCTCGGCGGCGCGGCGGCCGGCGAGGACGGCCGGATGCTCATCGGGGCCGGTGCCTTCCTCGCGCTGATCGGCATCATCGTGCTGATCCCGCTGCTGTCGCGGCCGGTGATCGCGCTCGTACGGCCGCTGATCGGCAAGCTCTTCGGAGTGTCGGGCACGCTGGCCGGCCAGAACGCGGTGCGCAATCCGCGGCGTACCGGAGCCACCGCGTCCGCGCTGGCCATCGGTCTCACCCTGGTCACCGGGCTCTCCGTGCTCGGCGTCACCATGGGCCGGGCCGTGGACAAGATGACCACGGACAACATCAAGGCCGACTACATGCTCTCCATGGCCAACGGGGGCTCGCTGGACGCGTCGGCGCTCGGTGCCCTGGAGAAGACGCCCGGTGTTTCGGCCCTCTCCCCGCAGACGGCCGCCGACCTCGAACTGAAGGGCACCTGGGCCGCGGCCTCCGGTGTCGTCCCCGGCGACATCGAGCGGGTCATCAACGTCGCGCCGGTCTCCGGCTCGCTGGGCTCGCTCGCCGAGGGCGGGATCGCGGTCGCCGAGGAGACCGCGAAGAGCAGCGGCCTCGAGGTCGGCGACAGCGTGCCGGTGGAGTTCGCGGACGGTGAGAAGGAGAAGCTGACGGTCGGCGCGACGTACAAGGGCAACGAGTTCCTCTCGCCGGTGCTGATCGACCAGAAGATCGTGGCGGAGCACGAGGCCAAGCCGTACATCCGGGAGATCTGGGTGAAGACGGACGGTGGCGCGAGCGCGGCGAACGAGAAGGCGCTCGTGGACGCGCTGGGCCAGAACCCCGCGATCAACGTGATGGACCAGCAGGACATCCGCAACCAGTTCGGCGGCATGATCAACCAGATGCTGAACATCATGTACGGGCTGCTGGGCATGGCCCTGCTGATCGCGGTGCTCGGTGTCATCAACACCCTGGCGATGTCCGTCTTCGAGCGTCAGCAGGAGATCGGCATGCTGCGGGCGATCGGCCTCGACCGCGGCAAGGTCAAGACCATGATCCGGCTGGAGGCCGTGGTCATCTCGCTCTTCGGCGCGGTGATCGGCATCGGCCTCGGCACCTTCCTGGGCTGGGCCGTCGGCCGGACGGTCAAGGACTCGGTGCCGGGTTACGCGCTGGTCCTGCCGTGGGACCGGTTCGGCGTCTTCCTGCTGCTGGCCGCGGTGGTCGGCGTACTGGCCGCGATGTGGCCGGCCCGCAGCGCCGCGAGGCTGAACATGCTCGCCGCGATCAAGGCCGAGTAGGCGGCCCGCGCGGCGGTGGTACCGCGCGCACGGTGAAGGGCCGGTCCCGTCCGGGGCCGGCCCTCCACCGTGCGCCGGCCGTTATCCGGCCGCCGGGTTCCACGTCCGGGCGCGCAGCGGCATGCCCGACGCGCCCCCCTCCCCGGGCCGTACGGCGAGGACCTGGTTCACGCCGATCCTGTTGTGCTCGAAGGAGAGCGCGGAGGCCGCCATGTAGAGCCGCCAGACGCGGGCCCGCCCCTCGGAGGTCGCCCGTACGGCCGCCGCCCAGTTCGCCTCCAGGTTGGCGACCCACTGACGCAGTGTCAGGGCGTAGTGCTCGCGGATCGACTCGACGTCGCGGACCTCGAACCCCGCCTCCTCCAGCGTCCCCACGGTCCGGCCGATGGGCGCCAGTTCGCCGTCCGGGAAGACGTACGCGTCGATGAACTCGTCCACGTGGTACACCTCTTCGTTCCGCTCGGGGCGCCGCGCGATCTGGTGGTTGAGCAGCCGGCCGCCGGGCTTCAGCAGGGCGAACAGGTCCTCGGCGTACTCCCGGTAGCGGACCGAGCCGACGTGCTCGGCCATCCCGATCGACGAGATCGCGTCGTACGGACCGTCCCTGACGTCCCGGTAGTCCTGCACCCGGATCTCGACGCGGTCGGTCAGGCCCTCGTCGGCGATGCGCTTGCGGGCGTACGCCGCCTGCTCCTTGGAGAGCGTGACGCCGGTGACCCGGGCGCCGTACTCGCGCGCCGCGTGGATGGCCATCGAGCCCCAGCCGCAGCCCACGTCCAGCAGCCGCGTCCCTTCCCCGATCGCCAGCTTGCGGCTGATCAGGTCGAGCTTGGCGTACTGGGCCTCTTCGAGGGCCGGCCCCCCGGCAGAACCGGCGGAGTCGTCGAAGTACGCGCACGAGTAGACCATCGAGGGGCCGAGCACCAGCCCGTAGAAGTCGTTGCCCACGTCGTAGTGGTGGCTGATCGCCTCCTTGTCGCGGCGCTTGGTGTGCAGCGGCCCCGTGCGGCGTCTGACCTCTTCGGCGGGCGGGGGCGGTGGCGGCCAGGGGCCCGCGATGGCGATCAGGCCGCGGGCGGCGGCGCGCAGGCGGGGGTCGCGCACGGCGTGGACGGCGGACTTGGCCTCGGCGCCGCGCTCCCAGAGCAGTCCGGCGATGCGGTCGAGGGTCTCGTACAGGTCGCCCGGGATGTCGATCTCACCGGCCACCCAGGCGCGGGCCAGGCCGAGTTCGCCGGGTTTCCACAGCAGGCGACGCAGCGCGCGGCGGCTCCGGACGACGAGGGTCGGGGCGTCGGAAGGGCCGGATTCACTTCCGTCCCAGGCCCGGATACGGATCGGTAGGGGAGATCCGAGGAGTTCCTCGGCAAGCGTGGTCAGCCGCAGGGCGGCGTCGGCCATGGTGCGCACCTCCGTGACGGTGGAGCCCGGATTGTTCGGCGACGTTCTCCCCTCAATAACGCCGCTGCGCACTCCGCCGCATCCTGGTCCCGGGTAAGGGATCAGCAAAGCGGATGGTCTCTACATGCTCTGCGTGTACGAACGTCGTAAGCCGGTACGCCGAAGGGGCCGCCCGCACCACGGATGGCGGGCGGCCCCTTCGGGCTGCGCTGTACTGACTGACTACCTGACTGTCCGGCTGTCCGGCTGTCCGGCTGCCTGCGGATCGGCCGCTGCTCGGCCTACCGCCGCTTCACCGGGGCTGCCGGTGTGTCAGGACGCCTTGGCCTTCTGGCTGCCGGCGGGCGCGCCCGCCTGGGCGGCCGGGGCCGGGGCCGGCTTGGCGGCCTCGTAGAACTCCTCGCGCGGAGTCTCCATGGCGCCGAGCGAGACGACCTCGCGCTTGAGGAACATCGCGAGGGTCCAGTCGGCGACGACGCGGATCTTGCGGTTCCAGGTGGGCACGGCCAGACCGTGGTAGCCACGGTGCATGTACCAGGCGAGACGGCCCTTGAGCTTGATCTTCATCTTGCCCATGACGATCATCGCGACGCCCTTGTGCAGGCCGAGACCGGCGACCGCACCCTTGTTGGCGTGGCTGTAGTCCTTCTGCGGGAAGCCGCGCATCCCGGAGATGACGTTGTCGCCGAGGACCTTGGCCTGGCGCAGCGCGTGCTGGGCGTTCGGCGGGCACCAGGCGTTCTCGACGCCGGCCTTGCGGGCGGCGATGTCCGGGACCTGGGCGTTGTCGCCGGCGGCCCAGATGTAGTCGGTGCCCTGCACCTGGAGCTTCTCGGACGTGTCCACGTGACCGCGCGGGCCGAGCGGCAGGCCGTAGCGGGCCAGCGCCGGGTTCGGCTTCACGCCGGCGGTCCACACGATGGTGCTGGAGTCGACCTCCAGGCCGTTGTTCAGCACCACGTGGCCGTCCACGCAGGAGTCCATGCCGGTCTTGAGGTAGACCTCGATACCGCGGCCTTCGAGGTGCTCCTTGCCCCACTTGCCGAGCTCGGGCCCGACCTCGGGGAGGATCTTGTCGGCCACGTCGACCAGCAGGAAGCGCATGTCCTCGCGCTTGACGTTGGTGTAGTACTTGGCCGCGTCGCGGGCCATGTCCTCCACCTCGCCGATGGTCTCGGCGCCGGCGAAGCCGCCACCCACGAAGACGAAGGTCAGCGCCTTGCGGCGGACGTCCTCGTCGGTCGTGGAGTCGGCCTTGTCCAGCTGTTCCAGGACGTGGTTGCGGAGGCCGATGGCCTCCTCCACGCCCTTCATGCCGATGCCCTGCTCGGCCAGGCCGGGGATCGGGAAGGTGCGGGAAACCGCGCCGAGCGCGACGACCAGGTAGTCGAAGGGCAGCTCGTAGGCCTCGCCGACGAGCGGCGCGACCGTGGCGACCTTGCGGTCCTGATCGATGGTGGTGACCCGACCGGTGAGCACCTCGGCCTTGGGCAGGACGCGTCGCAGGGGTACGACGACGTGCCTCGGCGAGATGCTGCCGGCGGCGGCTTCGGGGAGGAAGGGCTGGTACGTCATGTACGAGCGCGGGTCGACGACCGTGACGGTCGCTTCCGCGTAACGCATCTTCTTGAGGATGCGTCGAGCTGCGTACAGGCCTACGTACCCACCGCCTACTACGAGGATCCTGGGACGCTCCGTGGTGCTCATGCCATCGAGTATCCACCCCTCGGAGGGGGGTGGCTCGTGAGCCCCTTCACAAGCATCCGGGGCACCTCTGCTACACTCCGCCGCCCACGTGACACAGGTCATGGTGCGGCAGGGGAACCACGGTGTACGACAGAGCGTTGAAAACCCCTCGTGAGCTTGTGGTTCGGGACTTTTCGGGGGCTGTACCACCGGCCTGTTTCACCTCGGCGCAACGCGCCCGGAACCGTCCGAAATGCGAGTGGCGCACCCGAGTTGGGCCGCGGACGGGGCCCCGGACCCCCGATCGGAGGCCGACAGCCCCCAATTCCTTGTGAAGAACTTCACGAAGTTCGCCGACGGGGAGCCTCCGCGATGCCCGGGGAGGGCTCGGGGAGGCCCCGGGGAGGGCCTGCGGACCCCGCCCGGAGCCTCTCCGGGCGGGGTCCCGCCGCCCCGGGGTCCGGGCGCCCGCTCAGGCGATGGACCAGCCGATCCCGTCGAGGATGTCGTGTTCGCTGACCACGACCTCCCGGGCCCCGGTCCGCTCCATGACCTCCAGCAGTACGAGCGCGCCGGCCGCGATGACGTCCACCCGGCCCGGGTGCATGACGGGGATCGCGGCCCGCTCGTCGTGCGTCGAGGAGAGCAGCCGGTCGGTGATCTCCGCGACCCGCTCGTACGGAATGCGGGAGTGGTGGATCGCCGCCGAGTCGTACGTTTCGAGGCCCAGCGCGATCCCGGCCACGGTCGTCACCGAACCCGCGAGTCCGACGAGGGTGTGCGCCTCGCGCAGCGGCACCGTCTCCTCGGCGAGGTCGAGCGCGGCGCGGATGTCGGCGCGGATCGCGGCGGTCTGCCCGGGGGTGGGCGGGTCGGTGACGACGCCGTCCCGTACGAGGTGGCGCTCGGTCATCCGTACGCAGCCGATGTCGACGGAGCGGGCCGCCCGTACCCGGTCGTCGCCGGTGACGAACTCCGTGGAGCCGCCGCCGATGTCCACGACGAGGTAGGGCCCGGTCAGGTCCTCGCGGCCGGTCAGCTCCCTGGTCGCGCCGGTGAAGGAGAACTCGGCCTCCTGGTCACCGGTGATCACCTCGGGCTCCACGCCCAGGATGTCGTGGACGCCGCGTACGAAGTCCTCGCGGTTCTCGGCGTCGCGGGAGGCCGAGGTGGCGACGAACCTGACCTTCTCGACGCCGTGCGCCGCGATGGCCTCGGCGTACTCGCGGCAGGCGGCGAAGGTGCGCTCCAGCGCCTCGGGGGCCAGGCGCCCGGTGCGGTCGACGTCCTGGCCGAGCCGCACGATCCGCATCCGGCGGTCGATGTCGGTCAGCTCGCCCGTGGCGGGGTCGGCGTCGGCGACGAGCAGGCGGATGGAGTTCGTACCGCAGTCGATGGCGGCCACCCGGGTCACTTGGCGTCCTCCTGGCCGGTGTCGCCCTCGGCGCACGGCGTCACGCACGGGCCCTTGGCCCACCACTCGGGCAGCAGCGCGAGCGCCTCGTCGCCGAACGGGTTCACCCCGGGGCCGGCCGCCAGCGCGTGGCCGACCAGGACGTGCAGGCACTTCACGCGGTCCGGCATGCCGCCGGCGCTCGGGAAGCCCTGGAGCACCTCGATCGCGTCGCGGCGCCGGATGTAGTCCTCGTGGGCGGCGCGGTAGGCGGCGGCCAGCTCGGGGTCCTCGGCGAGGCGGTCCTGCATCTCCTTCATCAGGCCGGAGCCCTCCAGGGTGCCGATCGCCCCGGCAGCGCGCGGGCAGGTCAGGTAGTACAGCGTCGGGAACGGCGTGCCGTCCTCCAGGCGCGGGGCCGTCTCGACCACGTCCGGCTGTCCGCACGGGCAGCGGTGCGCGATGGCGCGCAGTCCGCGCGGCGGGCGGCCCAGCTGCAGCTTGAACGCGGCGATGTCCGCCTCGGTGGGCTCGGTGCGCGGGGTGGTCGGGGGTGCGGCGTCCATGCGTGCGTTCGTGCCTTCGTGTGTGTCGTGACTGCTGATGACTGGTTGCTGCGCTGCTGACCGCCGGTCACCCGGCCGGGCGGTCGGCCTGGTCGACACCGTCCCAGAGGTTGGTGTACCAGGGACGGCCGGTGCCCGCCCGGTCGTCGCGGCGCTTGTCGCGGGCGCCGGGGTCGACGACGGTGAAGCCCGTCTCCCCCGGCCGTACGAGGTGGAGGTGCTCGCGGGCGAGGCGCTCGATGTACGCGTCGTCCTTGAGCCGGGCCTTCTCGTCGCGGAGCTCCTCGACGCGCCGGCCGGCCTCCCGCATCTTGCGCTGCTGGTCGGCGATCTCGCCGCGCTGCGACACGTACTGACGCATCGGATAGGCGAGGGCCACGATCAGCGAGCACAGGACCAGGACGAGGAGCGCGGCCCGGCCGGTGAGCCGGGAGCGGCGGGCCTGACGGCGGTTCTGCGAGCGGTAGACGCGGGCGGCGGTCTGCTCGCCGAGCACCCGCAGCCTGGTCGCGGTGGAGAACCGGTCCCGGTCCTTCCCGGCCATGTCTCCCGCCTCCCCTGCCGTTACGCACGTACGTCCCCGGACACGGTACGGGACCGCGGCCGGGGACGTACGGACGACTGGCTGTGCTGTTACGCCGTGGCTGGTGCGCCGTGACTGGTGCGCCTCGCGGTTACGCCTTGAAGCGCGGGAAGGCGGAGCGGCCGGCGTACACCGCCGCGTCGTCGAGGATCTCCTCGATGCGCAGCAGCTGGTTGTACTTGGCGACGCGCTCGGAGCGGGCCGGGGCGCCGGTCTTGATCTGGCCGCAGTTGGTGGCGACGGCGAGGTCGGCGATGGTGACGTCCTCGGTCTCGCCGGAGCGGTGCGACATCATGCACTTGAAGCCGTTGCGCTGCGCGAGCTCGACGGCGTCCAGGGTCTCGGTCAGCGAACCGATCTGGTTGACCTTGACGAGCAGCGAGTTGGCGGCGCCTTCCTCGATGCCGCGCGCCAGGCGCTCCGGGTTGGTGACGAAGAGGTCGTCGCCGACGATCTGGACCTTGGTGCCCAGCTTGTCGGTGAGCGCCTTCCAGCCGGCCCAGTCGTCCTCGTAGAGCGGGTCCTCGATGGAGACGAGCGGGTACGCCGCCACGAGCTCCTCGTAGTACTCCGTCATCTCGGCGGCCGAGCGGGACTTGCCCTCGAACTCGTAACTGCCGTCCTTGTAGAACTCGGAGGCGGCGACGTCGAGCGCGAGCGCGATCTGCTCACCGGGGACGTAACCGGCCTGCTTGATCGCCTCCAGGATGAGGTCGAGCGCGGCGCGGTTGGAGTCCAGGTTCGGGGCGAAGCCGCCCTCGTCGCCGAGGCCGGTGGACAGGCCCTTGGACTTCAGGACGGACTTGAGGGTGTGGTAGACCTCCGTGCCCCAGCGCAGGGCCTCGGAGAAGGACTCGGCGCCGATCGGCGCGATCATGAACTCCTGGATGTCGACGTTGGAGTCGGCGTGCGACCCACCGTTGAGGATGTTCATCATCGGAACGGGCAGCAGGTGCGCGTTCGGGCCGCCGAGGTAGCGGAAGAGGGGGAGGTCGGACGCCTCGGAGGCGGCGTGCGCGACGGCGAGGGAGACGCCGAGGATGGCGTTGGCGCCGAGGGAGCCCTTGTTCTCGGTGGCGTCCAGGTCGAACATGGCCTGGTCGATCAGGCGCTGCTCGGTGGCGTCGTAGCCGACGAGCTCCGGGCCGATCTGCTCGATGACGGCGAGGACGGCCTTCTCGACACCCTTGCCCTGGTAGCGGTTCGGGTCACCGTCGCGAAGCTCAATGGCCTCGAACGCTCCGGTGGAGGCACCGGACGGAACAGCAGCACGACCGGTGCTGCCGTCGTCGAGGCCGACCTCGACCTCGACCGTGGGATTGCCTCGGGAGTCCAGGATTTCCCGGGCTACGACGACGTCGATGGACGGCACGAGCATCTCCTTCTGGGATGTGACGCTAGGGGTGCAGGGTCACTTTGGCCTTGCGACAAGAGCCTAACCGGCTCGGGGGCATCGATCGGCCGTTCGCCCGCCCGCTGGGACAAGAAGACGCCCGAATCCCCGCAATAGCGGACGTAACTCTGGGATGTGCGGGACGGCGTTCCGGACTACTGATCGGTAAGGGGAAAGGGGAAACCCCGGCCCGGCGCGCACGGGGGAGCGCGCCGGACCGGGGTGCTCCGGAGGGGAGGCGGGTCAGCCGAGGTGCAGCTGCTGGCCCACGTAGATGACATCGGCGTCGTCGACGATGTCCTTGTTCAGCTCGAAGAGCTTCTCCCAGCCGCCCTTGACCTTCTTCGCTTCGGCGATCTTGCCGAGGGTGTCGCCGGACTTGACCTTGTACTCGCCGTCGCCCTTCTTGATGGTCTTCGGGGCGGCGGGCTTCGCGGTCTCGGCCTTCGGCGCGGAGCGGACCTCGCTGCGCGAGGCGGGCTGCTCGGCGGCGCGCGGGGCGGCCTGCTCCTGCGTCTGCTGCGGCTGGGGCGCGGCCTTCTGCTGCTGCGGCTGCTGCTGCTGCTGCTGCGAGGAGCCGGAGGTGTCGACACCCGGGTCGACACCGTCGTTGGTCAGGCCGCCGGCACCGGCGCAGGCCCAGGCGCCCGGGCCCTGCATGTCGAGGAGCTTCTCGGCGGTGGCTATCTGCTGGGCCTTGGATGCCTTGTCGGCGGTGGGGGCGTACTGCGTGCCGCCGGCGGCGGCCCAGCTGGACGCGGAGAACTGCAGGCCACCGTAGTAACCGTTGCCCGTGTTGATGGACCAGTTGCCGCCGGACTCGCACTGGGCGACAGCGTCCCAGGTCTCGACGGAGGCGGCGGAGGCCGACGTCGCGCCCATCAGCGGGACGGCGACAGCGGCGCCGGTGATGCCGGCGAACGTGGCGATGCGAGTGACCTTGGACGGACGACGGTGCTTGGCCTTGCCGGAAAACAGCATGCGACATCTCCTCACCGACGCCTACGAGGTGAGCTGTCGGGTTCGGGCCAATGAGTGCCCGGCCGCGCGATCTGTGTCGCGCGCCTTAACCCCAAGCCGGTTCCGTCCGTCTTGCGACGTCCGGGCCCGGCGCCTACCTGGGTCCCCCGCTCCTGCCTACGGCGCTTTACGCGTCAGTTCCCCCCGGCCGCCGGCAGGATTCGGCGTGACGGTCGACGGGGCCCGCGGTGGCGAGCGGTTCGACCGTAAACACATGAGCCCGTGATGTTCAAAGAGGAGCATCGCGGAAATATCACCCATTTACCCTCCCCCCTGATCCCCATCCGCGCAGGTCAGGGGCGAGACTGACGGACCGTTCGGGCCGACCGTGTGAAGTGAGGCAAAGAGATCCATGTCTCACTGACACCAATGGGGACATAGCGGCCCGAACTGCCCCCGATTTCAGTCCAGATCGAGGCTTTGGCCAGGGACGATGAGGTCCGGATCGGACCCGACGGCCTTCTCGTTCGCGGCGTAGAGCGCCGGCCAGCCGCCGCGCACGTCGTGCGCGTCGGCGATGGCCCAGAGGTTGTCGCCGGCGCGGACGGTGTAACCCTGGTCCGCGTCCTCGCCCTTGCCCGCGTCCGCTTCCTGCCCTTGCTCTTGCTCCCGGGCGCCGGACGTGTCGACCGCGTCACGTGTCGGTCCGTCACCTCGCGAGGCATGGCGGCCCGATTCGCGGTCGATGCCCGAATCGCCAGATATGACGTCCGCGTCCTCCCGGGCCCCCGCGCCGCGGTGCCTGCCCTGGGAGGCGCCCTTCTCGGAGGTGGCCCCAGCGACCTCACGGGCGGGCGCACCGGGCTTCTCGGCGGCGGCGCCGGCCTCGGCCTCCGCGGAGTCGGCAGCGCCGGCCGGCGGGGTCGTCGCCGGCTCGGCGGACTTCCCGGCCCCGGCCGCCTTCCCGCCCGAGGAAGCCTTCGGGGCCGTAGTGCTCGCCGGCGCCTCGGCCGACGTGTCGGCCTTGGAGCCGGCCTTGGAGCCGGCCTTCGGCGCGGCTTCCGGCCCGGCGGTCGCGCCGCCGCCCGGCGCGGCGTCCTCATCCTCCGTCAGGCCCGAGATGGGCGCGCAGCTCGGCCACGCCTGCGGTCCCTGTTCGGCCAGTACCTTCTCGGCCACCTGGATCTGCTGCGAGCGGCTGGCGAGGTCGGCGCGCGGCGCGTACGCCGTACCGCCGAAGCGCTGCCAGAGTTCCGGCGAGAACTGGAGTCCGCCGTAGTAGCCGTTGCCGAGGTCGGCGCTCCACATGCCGCCGCTCTCACAGTCGGCCACCCGGTCCCAGGTCGTGGCTTCGGCAGCGTTCGCGCCGGTCGCGCCGAGCAGCGGGATGGCGATGGCCGATCCGGCGACTCCTGCCGCGACGACGAGAGCTGGAGCCTGACGGGGGCGGCGGTGTCTACCGTTCCCGGAGCGCATGCGGTGGCCTTTCGAGTGACGGCTGAGGTTGACGGTGAACGTAGCCGCACTCGAACGTCTGTCACAAGTCGATACAGCGGAGATCACATGAAGGTCTCGCCCGTGACGCGCCGTCACTTCCGTTCTGCCCCGAACTGCACGGGCAAGGTGCGCAATCCGCGCATAATGAGGCCGCCACGCCACCGCAGATCGTCGGGTTCTGCCGCAAGCCGCAGATCGGGGAGGCGTCGCAGCAGCGTCGCGATCGCCGTCTGCCCCTCCAGCCGGGCCAGCGGCGCACCGAGGCAGTAGTGGATGCCGTGCCCGTACCCGAGGTGCTGGTTGTCGCGGCGCGCGAGGTCGAGCGTGTCCGGGTCGTCGAAGCGTTCGGGGTCCCGGTCGGCCGCGGCGAGCACGACGAGCACGGGGTCGCCCACCCCGATGTCCCGGCCACCCAGGGTCAGCGCCTCGGTGGCGTACCGCCAGGTCGCCAGCTCCACCGGGCCGTCGTACCGCAGGAGTTCCTCGACGCCCGTGGCGAGCAGCTCCGTGTCCCCCTCGTCGAGTGCGCGCTGGAGGCGCTCGCGCTGCTCCGGGTTGCGCAGGAGCGCGTACACGCCGTTGCCGATGAGGTTGACCGTCGTCTCGAAGCCCGCGAAGAGCAGGATGAAGGCCATCGCTGCGGCCTCGTTCTCGGTGAGGTGCTCGCCGTGGTCGCTGGCGCGGATGAGGCCCGAGATGAGGTCGTCGCCCGGCTCTTCCCGCTTGCGGTGGATGAGCTCGGCGAGGTAGTTGCGCATCTTCTTCACCGACCGGGCGACGCCGCCGCGCGGCCCGCCGCCGTGGCGGATCATCATGCCGGCCCAGTCGCGGAAGTCGTCCTGGTCCTCGCGCGGTACGCCGAGCAGGTCGCAGATCGCGTAGATGGGGAGCGGGAACGCGAAGTCGTGGATGAGGTCGGCCTCCCCCTCCTCCAGGAAGGCGTCGATCAGCCGGTCCGTCAGCTCCTGTACGCGCGGGGCGAACTCGGCCACCGTGCGGGGGGTGAACGCCTTCGACACCAGGCGACGCAGCCGCGTGTGGTCCGGCGGGTCGATGTTCAGCAGGTGCGTCATCAGGTCGGCCTTGCGCTCGCCCGGAATGCCGGTCCTGCCCCTGGCCTGCGCGGAGCCGCTGTGGTGGGCCGGGTCCTTGGAGAGCCGCTGGTCCGCGAGTGCCTGGCGCGCGTCGGCGTACCGCGTCACCAACCAGGCCTCGACCCCGCTGGGCAGCGTCGTCCGGTGGACGGGCGAGTGCTCGCGCAGCCAGGCGTACGCCGGGTAGGGGTCGGTGGCGAACTCCCAGGTGAAGAGTTCGGGCACGGGGCCCTCGGACGCGGGTTCGGGGGTGTTCTGGTGGTGCGGCACGCCGTCGACCGTATCCCTTTGTCCTCACCCGCCGGAGGGCCGAGCGGGTCCGGCCCTGTCCGTCCCGTGCGCCGGCGGCCCACCTGGGCAGGGAGGGGGAGCGGGGTGCTGTCCGAGCCCGTTGCGATGCGCAGCGGGCGCCAGGGGTACGCCACCCGGAAGGGCCGGCGCACCGTCTGCCGGCGACCCGGAACCGTCGGCCGGACCTGCACAACCAGCCTGTGCGGTAAGCCGGTTCCCCGGCGCGGCCAGGTCTTTCACTCCGTTACGGCAGCCTCTACACTGCCGTCGGCTCCATGGGCTGCGTCGGCGTGAAGCCGGCGCCGCGAAGAAGCCGTGGAGCGTGCCGAGGAAGAACGACAAGGTATACGTGTGGGGGCGGCGACCCAGTACCTGAGCGCGCCCCAGGGGTCGTAGGGGGCGGTGCCCCAGGACTGTCGGCGGCCCCTGAGGGGACTGGGGACGCGATGAGTGAGACAACTGCTGCGCCGACCGCTGCCGTGCGCGCACGCGCCGAGATCGATCTGAGCGCCCTGCGCGCCAATGTGCAGGTCCTGCGCGCCCGGGCCCGGGGCGCCGCCGTGATGGCCGTCGTCAAGTCCGACGGGTACGGCCACGGCGCGGTGCCGTGCGCCCGCGAGGCCCTCGCCGCGGGCGCGAGCTGGCTCGGCACGACCACGGCCGAGGAGGCTCTCGAGCTGCGCGCGGCCGGGCTTCCCGGCCGCATCCTGTGCTGGCTGTGGGTGCCGGGCGGGCCCTGGCGACAGGCGATCGAGGCCGACATCGACGTCTCGCTGGGCGGCATGTGGGCCCTGCGGGAGGTCGTCGAGGCCGCCCGGGCGGCGGGACGCCCCGCGCGCGTGCACCTCAAGGCCGACACCGGGCTCGGCCGCGTCGGCTGCCTGCCCGGCGAGGACTGGGCCGGACTCGTCGCGGCGGCGCTGCGCGCGGAGGCCGAGGGGCTGGTCCGGATCGCCGGGCTGTTCTCGCACTTCGCGTGCGCCGACGTGCCGGGGCACCCGTCCATCGCCGCCCAGCTCGCCCTCTTCCGGGAGATGACGGCGTACGCCGAGGAGCAGGGCGTACGGCCCGAGGTGCGGCACATCGCCAACTCGGCGGCCACCCTCACCCTGCCCGGGACCCACTTCGACATGGTCCGCACGGGCATCGCCATGTACGGCGTCTCGGCCAGCCCGGACCTGGGCGCCCCGGAGGACTTCGGGCTGCGCCCGGTGATGTCGTTCAGCGCCGCGCTGGCCCTCGTCAAGCGCGTCCCCGGCGGCCACGGCGTCAGCTACGGCCATCACTACGTCACCCCCGGCGAGACCACCCTCGGCCTGATGCCGGTCGGCTACGCGGACGGCATCCCGCGGCACGCCTCGGGCAGCAGCCCGGTGCTGGTCGACGGCAAGTTGCGGACGATCGCCGGGCGGGTCGCCATGGACATGTTCGTGGTGGACCTGGGCGGCGACGAGCCCCCGGTGGGCAGCGAGGCCGTGCTGTTCGGGCCCGGCGACCGGGGGGAGTCCACCGCCCAGGACTGGGCACAGGCCAGCTCCACGATCGCGTACGAGATCGTCACGCGCGTCGGTACGCGCGTTCCCCGCGTCTATCTGAACGCGTCTGCGTGAGCGCGTCCGTGCGAACGCGTCCGTGTGAACGCACTCAGGTGAACGGGCAGGAAGCCGGGTGCCCCGTTCCGCGGCGGCACCCGCCCAGGCGGACTGCGGTACACGGAAACGGCTAGCCGGTGTGGCCCTCCGCCGACCGGATCGCGTCGCGGTAGGTGCGGGCCGCGGCGCGCAGTGCGGCTTCGGGGTCGACGCCGGACGCCTCCGCCCGTACCGCCATGGCCAGCAGTTCGTAGCCGATGCCCTCGCCCGCCGGGAGCGGTACGTCGAGGTGGGCGCCGCGTACGCGCGAGGAGAGCTTCGCGGCGAGTGCCAGGCCGGGCTGGCCGAGGGGGACGCCGTCCGTGACCGAGTCGCGCTGTTTCTCGGCCGCCTTCGTACGCAGCCAGTGCGCCTTGACGTCTTCGGGGGTCTCGGCGGTCTCGTCGCCGAAGACGTGCGGGTGGCGGTGGATGAGCTTGTCGACGATCGTGCCGGCGACGTCGTCGATCGAGAAGGGCTCGTCCTCGGCTTCCTGGGCGATGCGTGCGTGGAAGACGACCTGGAGGAGTACGTCGCCGAGCTCCTCGCGGAGTTCGGCGCGGTCGCCGTCCTCGATCGCCTCGACGAGTTCGTACGCCTCCTCGATGCCGTACTTCGCGAGGCCCTTGTGGGTCTGGCGGGAGGACCACGGGCATTCGAGGCGGATGCGGTCCATGACCTGGACCAGGTCGAGGAGGCGGGCGCCCGGCAGGTCGTACGAGCCGGGCAGCAGCTCCAGGTCGGGCATCTGGACCCTGCCGGACCCGGCCAGCCTGGCCAGGCCGTCGGTCAGGGCCTGGTCGCCCTCGCCGGACGGCACGACGACCACGGTGCGGTCGCCCTCGCACGCGTCGAGCAGCTCCTGGGCGGTCGGGGCCGCGTGCTCCACGGTGACGCCCGCCTCGCGCAGGTACGGCAGCTGCGGGTGGTCCGCGTCGGCGCACACCACCAGGTCGGCGTCGCGCAGCGTCTGCCAGGCGGGCCAGGAGAGGAGTCCTGGAGCGACCCGGTGGCTGGCGGTGAGGAGGACGATACGGCCGGGGGCGGCGGGGGCGGAGGCTTCGCTGGTCACCCCTCGAACGTACCCCGGCGGTGTGACAGCCCGGCCCCGGGGCCGCCGGCCGGGCGTGGGCTAGGCGCCCGCCTGCTGCGCCTCGGGGGCGGCCGCCTCCTTGGTGACCTGGGTGATCCACGGGGCCTTGTAGTCGCCGAGCTCCATCTTCTGGTCGTCCCACGTGCCGTAACGCGGGTTGACGTCGATGTCGAGCTTCTCCGACGCGGCGACGAACGCCTCGTTCACCTTCTGCTGGCCCTCGGGGGTGTTCGTCGCGCCGATCTTCTCTGCGAGCTTGCCGACCAGGACGTCCCTGCGGACGGCGTCGTCGATCTGGTCGGGGGCGACGCCGCGTTGCTGGAGGTACATCGCGGCGAGCTGCTCCTCGCCGCCGGCCTGCTCGGCCGCCTGCCCCCGCGCGGTCTGGATCTCCTTGCGGCTCACGCGCGCACCGGCGTCGTCCGCGGCCCGCTCCACGATCCGGTCCACGATGAGGTCGTAGAGCTTGGCGCGCCCGAGCTGCCCGGTCGCGCCGACGAGCTGGGCGGACTGCGGTGAGGACTGCTGGGCCTGGCGTACGTCCCTGACCTGCGACTGGAGGGCGGAGACCTCGATACGGCCGCCGCCCACGACGGCCGCGGCCCCTGGATGCGCCTCGTTTCCGCAGGCGGCGAGGAACGGCGCCGCGACCAGGAGCGCGGTGGAGAGGGAGAGCGCGGTGCGACGGCGGTGCAAAGGGTGCCTCCCGGCGGTGATCGTGCGGCATGGCAACGAAAGTGCGACGAACGACCTTGCGGTGATCGATGTTAGGCAGTCGGAGTGGTCCGGGCCACTGATTCGCCCAACGATTCGTTCGTGTTCGTGGATGCGCCGCCCCGGGAATTCCGGGAGGGGCCGCCGAGCATGATCGTGCGGGAGACGACGAAGGTGATGGGGATCGCGGCGGACGCGGCTATCAGCGGGGCGTACGTGCTGGGGAGATGCAGGACGTCCACGAGGAGATAGACGCCGCTGGTCGTGATCACGAAGTTGGCGGCGTTGGTGAGCGGGAAGAGCAGGAACGTCCGCCAGGTGGGGCGCGTGTTGTAGGTGAAGCGGCAGTTGAGGAAGAAGGACCCGGACATGCTGATGACGGCGGCCAGGACATGCGCGGCGATGTACGGGAGCCACGGCAGGAGCAGCAGGTAGCAGGCGTAGTACGTCCCGGTGTTCACCACACCCACCAGGGCGAACCTGACCAGCTGGCGACGGATCATCGGCGTACGAGCTCCCGGCTGCGCGGGTGGGCGGGCGCCGTCTCCACATTCGTGGCCTTCACCAGGAAGTGCGGGCGGCGCTTCACCTCGTAATAGATGCGGCCGACGTATTCGCCGACGACGCCGATCATCAGCATCTGGACCCCGGCGAGCGCGGTGACGGCGACGAGCAGCGTCACATAGCCGGGGGTTTCCACGCCGTTCACGAGGGTGACACCGACGATCCACGCCGAATACGCCATGGCGACGGTGAGCAGCAGCAGGCCGAGATAGAGCGCGGCCCGCAGTGGCTTGTCGTTGAAGGAGAGCAGGCCGTCGAGTCCGTAGTTGAGCAGTTTCGAGAAGGTCCATTTCGAGCGGCCCTCCTCGCGCACGGCATTCTCGTACTCGAAGGTGACGGTGCTGAATCCGACCCAGGCGAAAAGACCTTTGGAGAAGCGGTTGTACTCGGTGAGCCCGAGCACGGCGTCGACGCTGCGGCGCGACAGCATGCGGAAGTCACCGACGCCGTCGACGAGCTCGACGTCGACCAGGCGGTTGATGATCCGGTAGTACGCACGAGCGGTGAGCGTACGCGTGACCCTGTCGCCCCTCCTCGTGCGGCGGGCGACGACCTGGTCGAAGCCCTGCTCGTGCAGCGCCACCATGCGGCGGACCAGCTCGGGCGGGTGCTGGAGGTCGGCGTCCATGATGACGACGGCCTCGCCCGAGGCGTTGCGCAGGCCGGCCAGCATCGCCGCCTCCTTGCCGAAGTTCCGGCTGAAGGAGACATAGCGCGTGCGCGGATCGGATTCCGCGATCTCCTGGAGGACTGCGAGCGTGCGGTCCTTGCTCCCGTCGTCGACGTAGACCAGCTCGACGGGGTGGCCGAGGCTGCCGAGTTCTTCCGTCACGCGCTCGTGGAAGCGGCGGATGATCCCCTCTTCGTTGAAGCACGGAACGACAATGGAGATGAGCACGGCTCTCCCGGTGTTTTCGCACAGGTGAAGCAGGCGAAGTCGGACGTTCAGCGAAGAACAGCCCCCGGACATGGCGGAGTCCGACTCTCCACGTGACGTGCCGACAACCAATGGGTGAACTCGCCGCTTTCTGCGGGAATTTGACCGCCGCCGATGTCATGGAGATCTCTTTTTCCGTCACATGCTGGCTTATTCGTCGGCGGGCGCAGTAGAAGGATCATCATGTCGATTACGGAAGCGGCCAGAGGCCGCGCGGCGGCGCTGTCCGCGCTGATCACGGTGGCGGCGGTGTGCACCGGTGACGCGCTCGCCCGCTCCTTCCCCTTCGGGCCGCGCACGCGCAGCGTCAATGACCTCGGCAACCAGTTCGTGCCGTACCACACCCGCCTGTGGGACCTGCTGCACGGGCGCGCGGACGGCGGGGTGCTGGTCAACTGGCAGTCCGGGTACGGCACGAGCTTCCTGCCCGACATCGGCACGTACCTCGGCAGCCCCTTCGCGCCCCTCGTCGGGCTCTTCCCGCGTGACGAGATCGACCTCGCCGTCTACCTGATCACCCTGCTGAAGATGGCCGCGGCGGCGGCCGCGATGACCGTGCTGCTGCTCGCCCTGCGCGGGGGCGGGGACCGGTGGTGGGCCGCGGGGGTGCTCGGTTCGTCGTACGCGCTGTGCGGGTGGGCGGTCACCGAGGCCGTCTACAACCCGATGTGGATGGACGGGCTCGTCGCGTTCCCGCTGCTGTGCCTGGTGGGCGAGTGGGCGCGTGCGGGGCGCCGGCGCGTCCTGGGGCCGGTGGTCGTGGCCGTCGCCTGGACCGCGAACTTCTACACGGCGTACATGGCGACGCTCGGGGCCGGACTCGTCCTGCTGCTGCGGCTGCTGACCGACGCCGTCGGCGACGACGACGTCGCGCCCGTGCGGGAGCGGCTGCGCGTCCTGCTGCGTGCCGCCCTCACCACCCTTCTCGGCACAGGTCTGGCGGCGCCCGTGCTGGCCGTCGTCCTCCTCGGGTCGACCCACGCGTACCCGGGCTGGACGCGGGAGTTCGAGCCCGCCGGCTGGAGCGATGTGTTCGCCCGCGCGCTCCCGGGGACGTACAGCTTCTTCACGCCCGCCGTCTTCCTCGGCACCGGCACGCTGCTGCTCGCCGCCACGCTGCTCCTGAACCGGGCGGCGCCGGGGCGCGAGAGGCGGGCGTGGACGCTGCTCGCGGCCGTGGTGGCGGTGTCGGTGCAGTGGGGGCCGACGCACCTGGTGTGGCACGTCTTCGCGACGCCGAACGGCAGCCCGTACCGGCAGACGTTCGTCCTGGCCGGGGTCCTGGTGATGGCGGCCTGGGTGTCGCTCTCCTACGGCTGGCCGGGGCGGCGGGCGCTGCTCGGCGGGGTGGGCGTGGTCGCGGTCGTGGCCCTGGGCGCGGCGACCAGTCCCCGGATCACCTCCTGGACGTATCCGCTCACCGTGGCCGGGGTGGTGGCGACGGTGGGCGCGGTGGTGCTGGCGCGGCGCGCGGAGCAGTGGGCCCGCCCGGCGGGCGAGGGCGAGGGCGGGGGTGCTGGGCGGGGGCCGGGGCGGAGGGCTGGGCGAGGCCCGGGGAAGGGCACGGGGTGGGGACCGGGGCGGGGTCCGGCCTGCGGGCGGGTGCTCGCGGTGGCCGCCGCGCTGCTGCTGGCCGGCGCGCAGGTGGCGCAGGCCGCCGTGACCACCGCGTACGCCGACCGCCGGCGGCTGGCGCACCTCGACGACTACGCGCCGTGGGGCGACCGGCAGCGGGCCCAGGCGGACGCGGTGGCGGACGCCGACGGGTGGCCCGCCCACCGGACCGAACCCGGACGCGAACAGACCACCGCCAACGACCCGTTGACCGTGGGCGGCCAGGGCGCGGCGTACTACAGCAGCCACACGCCCGACGTCCTCACCCGCACGCTCGCCGCGCTCGGCGCCGGCTGGACGTCCAACGGCCGCTCCGTCCAGAGCGTCGACAACCCGGTGACCGACGCGGTCTTCTCCGTCGGCGCGCGCGTGCGCATGCCGCGCGATCCGCACCAGGTCCGGTCGCGGCCCGACGACCGCGAGGTGACGGTGGTCCGCGCCACGGTGCCGCGGCTGGTCACCGTGCGCCCGCCCGGCCCCGAGCCGCGCTTCGGCGCCTCCCCCTTCCGCAACCAGGAGAAGCTCCTCGGCTCCCGCGTCTACACGCTCCCGGCCACCGCGCTGCGCGGCGGGACACTGACCGCCGTCTGCCCGGCCCGCAGCGAGGTCTTCCTCTGGGCCCCCGACTTCTTCGGTACGGCCCGGCTCGGACCCGGCGGTACGGAGACCGGCCTGCGCGGCGGCCTGCCCGCGCGGCGCGCCGCGATGCAGCCGCTCGGCGCCGCCCCGGACGACGGCCGCGTCACGATCGCACTGAAGGGCGACCGGGCCGGCGGGCTGCCGCGTGAGAGCGTCGGCTGCCTGGACCGGAGCCGGCTGGCCGCCGCCGTGGACGGCCTCAGGGCGGGCGGCGCTGTCTCGGTGCGCGTCACCGACAGCGGTGTACGGGCCGTCCTGCCGCCCGGCGCCGTCGGAACGGCCGTCTTCGCCATGCCCCGCATCGCCGGCTGGAGCTGCGGCACGGACGGCGCGAAGGCCCGGCCCGCCGGCTCCTACCTGGGCCTGGTCGCCGTACCCCTGGACGGCCGCTCCACGCCGGCCGCCGTGAGCTGCCGGTTCAGTCCTCCCGGACTGCGCGCCGGCGGGTTCGCGGGCGGGCTGTCGCTGCTCGCTCTCGTCGCGGTGGGCGTGTTCGGGCGCGTACGGGCCCGGCGCAGGAGCCACACGAAGGCTTCATCCGAGGACCACCGGCTCGTGGCCCGCACGGCATGAGCCACGGCGTACGGTCGGCCGCCTGCCCCCCACTCCCAGGACCGAAGCCAGAGGCGAACCCCATGCCATCTCTGCTGAGCAACCGGCTGACGAGGTGGGCCCTCGGCCCCGTCGCCGCACTCGTCGACCAGCGCATCTCACGTCACACCGCCGGGCTGCGCGGCGAGATCTCCGAACTCCGGCGCAAGCAGCACGGCGTCGGCATGCTGCTCGACCGCACCGGGCGCGGCCAGCACCGGATGCCGACGCCCGAGCAGATCGACACGCTCGTGCGTGAGGTCCGCGCCGTGACGGACGCGGGTGAGCGCGCCCGCCGCAACGTCACCGTCGCCTACCGCAATGTGGTGGCCCTGGAGGCGCTGGGCGTCGGCCGGATGGCGGGCGGTACGTCCAACGTGTGCGGCAAGCTCGCCACCGTCCCGCTGCTCGCGCGGCCGCAGGGCAGGAACGGCGACGTACTCGAAGTGCTCGAAATCGGCACACTGCACGGGCTGTTCGCGGCCGCCCTGATGCGGATGCTGCACCGCACGGGCATCGAGGCGACACTGACGATCGTCGATCCGCTGGCGGGCTCCCAGCTCCAGCCGGGCACCTCCGACTACGAGGAGCCGACGGGGACTCCGGTGCGCGAGGACGTCGTACGGGCCAACCTGGCGCTCGGCGGCGGCCGTCCCGGCACCGGGGCGCGCATCCGGCAGGGTTTCTCGGGGGATCCGGAGGTCCGGGCGGAGGTCTCCGACCGGAAGTACGGCGTGATCGTCGTCGACGGCGACCACTCCTTCGAAGGCGTCCTCGCCGACCTGGAGTGGGTGGAACTGATCGCCGCGCGGGACGGCGTCGTGGTGCTCGACGATTACGGCGACGGGCGCTGGCCCGGGGTCAAGGACGCGCTGGACCAGCACCTGGCGGGCGGTGGCAGCCGACTCACGATGGTGGGCCGGGTCGCGACCTCCGCCTTCCTGCGGGCGCGCTGACCCCGCGGGCGTTCCCGGTTCCGGTTCTCGGGCGTCCCACGGTTCTCGGACTCCCGCGGTTCTCGGACTCCCGCAGTTCTCAGACTCCCGCAGTTCTCAGACTCCCGCAGTTCTCAGACGTCCCGTATCCGCTGGTGCCGGTCGAGGGCGCGGCGTACCTCGGCCGGCAGCGGGTGGTACGGGCCGTACCCGCGCTCGGCGTCGTACAGCAGGCTCTGCAACTGGCGGTGCGCGGCGGCGTGGTCGCCCATCGCGAGCAGCAGGTTCGCCGTGCGGTGGCGGATGTCGAAGGCGCGGGCGGTGGCGTCGGCCGCTGACGGGCCGCCCCCGTACTGGTTCTCGTAGTACGGGAGCAGGGCGCGGTACTCGGCGAGCGCCGCGGCCGGTTCGCCCAGCTGCTCCAGGCACTGCGCCGCTTCGTACCGGAACTGGAGGGCCTGCGGGTCGGCCAGGCCCGCCTCGGCGGCCCGGTCGTCGGCGAGGCGGCGGAGCTCGGGCAGGGCCCGGCGGTACTGCCCGTCGTCCAGCAGCGTCGCGGCGTACTGCTTGCGCAGGATGCGCACGACCGGGGAACGCTCGCCGTGCTGGGCGGCGGCCGCCGGGAGGATCCCGCCGAGGATGTCGACGGCCTGGGTGATCCGTCCCTCGCCGAGCAGCTGCTTGACCTCGTCGACGGCGCCCGCGACGTCCGGCTGCGCCTGCGCGGGGGCGGGCTGGGCGGCGGGCGGGGTGGTGGCGCGGTCGGGCCAGGGGGCGTGCGGGCGCAGGAACGGGCGGGTCGGGTCGAGGGGGCCCGACGGGGTGCCGCCGTGGGCCGGCAGCAGCGGGGCCAGGGCCTCGTAGACCTCCTGCGCGGAGGACGGGCGGTGCTGGGGGTCCTTGGCGAGCAGCCGCAGGACCAGCGCTTCGAGCGGCTCGGGGACGTCCTGGCGGAGCTGGCGGACGGGAAGCGGCGGCTCGTAGAGGTGGCGGTGGAGGACGCCCAGGGCGGTCGGTCCGGCGAAGGGGACGTCGCCGCTGAGGAGTTCGTGCAGGAGGACGCCGAGGGCGTAGAGGTCGGTGTACGGGCCGACCGCGCCGCCCATCGCCTGCTCGGGCGCCATGTAGGCGGGGCTGCCGATGGGCGAGCCGGTGTGGGTGAGGCGGGTGGTGTCGGTGTCGAGGACGGAGGCGACGCCGAGGTCGAGGACGGTGACCGTGCCCTCGGGCCTGACCATGACGTTGCGCGGCTTGAGGTCGCGGTGGACGATCGGCACGGCGTGCACGGCGGACAGCACGGCGCAGAGCTGGGCGGCGACGGAGACGGCCCACGGCCAGGGGTAGGTGTCCTGCTCGGCGAGGTGGTCGGCGAGGTCGGCGCCCTCGACGTACTGCATGACGAGGTAGAGGTCGTCGTCGTCGCTGCCCGCGTCGTGGACGGTGACGAGGCCCGGGTGGTCGACCTGGGCGGTGACACGGCACTCGCGCACGAAGCGGCGGCGCATCTCGTCGGCGGCGGTGGCGGCGGCCATCCGGTCGGGGCGCAGCAGCTTCACGGCGACGCGGCGGTCGAGGCGCTGGTCGTACGCCGTCCAGACCTGGCCCATGCCGCCCTGTCCGATGACGGTGGACAGCTCGTAGCGCCCGGCGATGATCCGTCCGTTCACCGGGGGCGGTCACCCCGCTGGTCCTTGCGCAGGAGGTCGCTGAGCTCGTCGAGCTCGGCGCGGACCTGGTCCATGCGGTGGGGGGTCTGCTGGTGCTGGGGCTGCTGCTGGGGGTGGGGCTGTGCCGGGGGCTGGGGGATCGGGGCAGGCGCGGGGATCGGGGCCGGGCCGACCGCCGGGGTGCTCGCGTACGGGTTGGGGTAGCCGTACTGCGGCGGGGCGGCCTGCGGGACGTACGGGGGCTGCGGGGCCTGCGGGGCCTGTGCGGCCTGCGGGTTGTACGGACCGTACGGAGCCCGCGGAAGGGTGGCCCCCCGGCCCGTGGCGGCGAGCCGCGCGTAGTGCTTGATGTCGAAGACCAGGAAGTACACGGCGCTCGCCGCTCCGAGGAGCAGGACGCAGGACATGGCGATGTCGGTGGAGACGTGCCCCTCGGGCATCTCGCCGACGACGGCGAAGGCCGCGATCGCCGTCGGCAGGCTCAGCCAGGCGGCCACCCAGTCGACCGGGCGCCCGCGCAGGATCGCGACGCGGAACAGCGGCACGCACGACAGCATTCCGCAGCTGATGACGGCACAGGCCGTGAACAGCACCCGCAGGGTGATGACGACGCCTTCACTGCGGACTGGCGGCGTGCTGCCGGAGCCGTGCATGGATGCTCCTGAAGACCTGGTGAGAGACGTGAGCGGGGACACGCGTGGGGACGCGCGCTTCGAGCGTATACACCGACACCGACAACGGCCCATGGGTTGTACGGATCCGGTGTGGCACCGCTCACTCCGGCCGTACGGTTCCGTCCGTCAGCCCGTCGTACATCCCCTGCACCAGCTGTTCGCCGAGCCGGCCCGCCCGCCGCAGCGCGGCCTCGAACTCCGCGAGCGCGCGGAAGCGTTCGCCGTACCGCCGCTGGTCGGTGAGCGGCAGCCGGGGCAGCTGGAGGCGGCGCACGTCGAGCCGGGCCGAGGTGGAGGCGTAACTGCTGGCCTGCCGGTTGTTCGCGGTGCCGCGCAGGAACCCGGCGAGGAACCAGGGGTCGACGGCCGCCGGATCCGGGCGCAGCAGCTGGAGGCCGCGGCCGAGGGCGGCGCCCGCGGTGGCCTCGTCGACGACGCGTGCGACCGAGCCTCCGCCGAGCACGGGCACGACCACGTCGCCCTCCTCGACCAGCACGGGGATCTCCGCCGGGCCTTCGGGGAGAGTGCCCGAGGGCGCCGCCGCGGCGAGGACGTCGTGCTCGGTGAGGACGGGTTCCCCGGAACCGGCTCCCGCGCCGCCCGCGCGCAGCACGAGCGCTCCCGCCCTCGCCAGTTCGCCGACGGTGGTGGTGGGCCAGCGGGGAGGCTCGGCGGACTCGACGGCGGGAGGCGTCAGTTCGGCGGTCGCCCGCAGCGTGTCGGCCAGCCGCTCGCGTACGCCGGCGAGTTCGGCGGCGCCGCCGCCCGCGGCCGGGGGCGGCAGATGGCGGGCGGGGGCGAAGTCCACGTCGTCGTCGAGCAGCTCGATGACGGACACCGCGCGGCTGACGCCCGGGCGTTCCTCGACGGTGCCGTGGCGGTCGAAGGCCTGCCAGGTGTCGAGGACGGCGGTGTGCAGGGCCTGCCAGTCGAGCTTGTCGCGGCCGGCGGCGGAGAGGTCGGCGGTGTCGACCAGGAGCAGTTCGTGCGAGGGCCGGCCGCCGGGCGCGGGCTTGCGCAGGACCCACAGGTGGAGGCCGATGCCGTACGGGGGCGCGGCGCCCGCGGGCAGCGCGACGACGGCGCGCAGGGCGCCGCGCCGCAGCAGGTCGGCGCGGATGCGGCGGCCGGAGCGGCGGGAGGCGGCGGCGGGGGGCATGAGGAGGACGGCGGTGCCGCCCTCGCGCAGCCGGGCGAGGGCGTGCTGGACCCAGGCGAGTTCGGACTCCGTACGGGCCGGGAAGCCGTACTCCCAGCGGGGGTCGTACGCCAGCTCGTCGTGGCCCCAGTTGCGTTCGTTGAACGGCGGGTGGCAGAGCACGGCGTCGGCGGCGAGGTGCGGGAAGGCGTCGGCGCGCAGTGAGTCGGCGGCCGCCACCCGCACGTGGGCCGTGCCGGTCCCGCTCTGGAGGGCGAGGCGCAGCGCGGCGAGGGCGGCCAGGTCGGGGTCGGCCTCCTGGCCGTGGACGGCCGGTCCTCCCCGGGTGCCGACGGTGGTCCGCAGGGCGGCGCGCAGCAGGGTGCCGGTGCCGCAGGCCGGGTCGAGAACGGTGCGGGGGCTGCCCGCGAGGGCGGCCATCAGGGCGGCGGGGCCCGGCGGGGTGAGGGTGTGCTGGCGCGGGTTGGCGTCGAGGTGGCGGCCGAGCAGGAACTCGTACGTCTGGCGGGTGCCGAGCTCGGCGGCGAGTTCGGCGGCCGCGCGCAACAGGGGCACGGAGGCGGTCAGTTCGGGCGTGCCGGGGGTGTGAACGGCGCGGTCCGGACCGAAGCGGGGAGCGAGGACCTCCTCCAGGGCGGGCGGCAGCAGGAATGCGAGTTTCTCGTCGGAGACGGCGGCGAGCTGGAGCCAGGCGGTGGGCCTGTCGCGTACGAGCAGGAGCGCGCAGCCCGTGTGGATCAGGGCCGGGACGGCGCCTGCCGGGTGTCCGGCGAGCTGCTGCCAGACGCGCTCGCGCAGGGGCACTTCGGCGATTTTCCCCTGGTCGCGCAGCCACTGTTCGACCTCGGCGAGAGCGAAGGAAGGGCTCGTCTCGGTGCCGCCGACGGGCTGGGGGAAGTCGGGGTGGCGGCGGCGCCAGTTGCTCACGGCGGCGCGTCCGACCCCGGCGAGCCGGGCGATTCCGGCGGCGGTCACCTCTGTTGCGTGGTCCGACACCGGCCGACTCCCCTCGTACACCTGCGCCTGCTTGTGGCAGCGAGCATACCTGTGCAGGCAAGAGAGACCCCTTCACGACGTGAACAGGAGTCCTTGAGTAAATCGTGTTGACTCGGTTCACAAGCTCTGCTGTGATTACTCCATCGCAGCACGGGGCGGCAGGCAGTCCCGAACACACCCTGTCCGGAGGACACCCATGTCTCAGTACACGCAGCAGCCCCAGTTCCCGCAGGCTCCGGTCCCCGCCGCGCAGGCCCGCAACGGACTGGGCACTGCCGCCCTGATCCTCGGCATCATCGGCGCGCTGTCGGGTCTGATCCCGTTCTTCTTCTGGCTCGCCGGCATCCTCGGCGTCATCGCCCTGGTCATGGGCCTGGCCGGCCGGGGCCGCGCCAAGCGCGGTGGGGCCACCAACAAGGGTGTCGCCCTGGCGGGCGCCATCCTGGGCCTGGTCTCCCTGATCATGTCGGTGGTCGGCGCGGTGATCCTGTTCAAGGCCGTGGACGACGCGGTGAGCGACATCGACAAGGCGACCAGCGACTCGTCGGTGGTCAAGACGCCGGGCGACGGCTCCGCGAAGGGCGGCGGCAAGAGCGGGAACAAGGGGGCGGACAAGGCCAAGGGCGAGGACAGGAGCAGCGACGAGACGCTGGAAGCCGGTGACTCGGCCGTCTACGACGACGAGCTGACCGTCACCGTGTCCGACCCCAAGACGTACACCCCCGGCGATTACGCGCTCGGCCACACCAAGGGCAACAAGGCCTACCTGGTCACGGTCGTCATCGACAACGCCGGCAAGGAGAAGTTCGACGCCACGTTCATCACCGCCGAGGCCCGCGCCGGCGAGGAGGGCGTGAAGGCCGAGGAGATCATCGACGGCAAGGTCGGCGAGATCTTCACCGGGTCGATCATGCCGGGCAAGAAGGCCACCCTGCAGTACGCCTTCGACGCCCCCGCCGACGCCGAGAACCTGGTCGTCGAGGTCTCCCCCGGCATCTCCCACGACGACTCGCAGTGGGACCTGAAGCTCTGATCAGCGGCAGAACCGCAGGACCGCAGGACCGCAGGACCGCAGGACCGGGGAGGCCGTCGGAGGGGGACGGCCTCCCCGAAGCACGTCTGCGGCCCGCGTCACATGCGGTGGCGCACCCACACGTCGGGCTCGACGTGCACGGCGTACCCGCCCCTCGTCTCGCAGTGGACCGGGGCCAGTGCCCCCGGAACCTCCACGGGCCCGTCCGCGTCGAAGGCCGGTCCGGTCCACTCCCGCCACTGCGCGAGTGGACCGGACACCTTCATGGAGGCCGGGCCACGGCCTCGGCGGTTCCGCCCGCCCGGACATGGACGCGCAGCCGGGGACCGTGCGGCAGGCCGTCCGCCTGCCGGGTGCGGAACGCGTACTCGTCCATCGGCGCGAGCGGTTCCCGGTGCTCGGCATGGGGCGGCACGGGCGCGACGACCTCACCGAATCCGCGTGTACGGGCGTTCTCGCGCGGGGCGGTGGGCATCTTCCCCGGAATCCCGCGTCCCCTGTGCGGGTCGGCTGCCGTGATCCCGATGGCACTCAGCGTGTCCGGCACACGGCCGTGCCGCCGGCCCGAGAACGCCCGCAGCAGCGCCTGGCCCCAGCCGCGCGGGCAGCTCCCCGCGCCCCGCTACTCCCCGCACTGCGCGAGCATCGCGCTCTTGTCCGCCGCCGTCACCGGCATCTCGTACTTCAGAGCCACCTGCGCGAACCGCACCGCGTACGAGCAGCGGACCTGCTTGTTCGGCGGCAGCCAGGACGCCGGACCGGAGTCGCTCTTGGAGCCGTTGGTCGGCCCGTCGACCGGGATGAGGTTGAGCGGGTCGTTGGCGAGCCGCTCGCGCTTGTCCTCGGACCACCGCGACCCGCCCATCTGCCAGCCGTAGGACAGCGGGACGACATGGTCGATCTGCACGGCGGCCGCCTCCTGCTTCCGCCATTCGACGGTGGTGCCGGTGTACGGGTCGTCCAGTGTCATCGCCACGACCACACAGTCGGAACCGGAGCGGTACTCGAGGTCCTCCCCGTCCCTGGCCAGGAGGTCGTTGCGGGTGTCGCAACCGTTGCGCGCCAGCGGCACGCCGTCCGCCGTGTCCATCCAGGCGTAGCCGAACTCGTCACGGTCGTAACCCGTCTTCGGCCCACGGCCCTTGGTGGACACCTCGCCGATCAGCTGCCGGGCCGAGGCCCGGTCCGTCTCGGAGGCGACCGGGGCCAGGCCCGGCTCCGTACCGTCGGGGTTGCGCAGCGGGTTCGTACCGCTGTCACCGGTCGCGCGGCCCTGCCCGCCGGCGCTTTCCACGCCGGGGGTGCAGCCGGTGACGGCGAGGGCGGCGGCGAGCGCCGCGACGGGGAGGGCTGTCCTGAGTGTGCGTATCACGGCGTTCCGTCCTGACGGGTCCGGATCAATGCTCTCAGAATGCCACGAACCTAGACCTTGCCGATCCCCAGCGTGGTCTCCGAAGGCAGCAGACCGGAGCCCAGCACCTCGACCCAGAAGGGTCCCAGCAGTTCGGCGAGGCGCGCGGTCCCTCCGCTCCCGAGCGCCTGCCAGGGCGCGGCGGCCAGTTCGTCGGTACGCCGCTCGATGCCGGCGCGCAGCGCGCGCCCGGCACCGGTCGCCACCGCGTCCTCACCCTCGTCTCCACCCCTGTCCTCGTCCAGCAGTCCACGCGCCACGAGCCGCTCCCTCGCCGCGCTCCACTCCTCCTCGCTCCACCCCCGGCTGCGGAACGTCCTGGCGGACGCCGCCCCGATCCCCGCGAAACCGACGAGGGCCTCGACCGGATCGAGGCCGGAGGCGAGCAGCGCCGCCACGTGCCCGTCGCCGCGGTGTTCGCGCAGGACGGTCGCCGCCTGCCACAGCACGAGGTGCGGGGCGTCGGGCCAGGGCAGCGCCGCGTTGGCGGCGGCGAGCGGCCGGCCGGCGGTGTTCACGGCCTCGGCGGCCCGCCGGGCGAGCGCGGCGGCCTCGGCGATCTCGGGCCCGTCGGCCCGCTCCCCGAAGAGCGCGCGGTACGCCCCGTCCATCCCGCGTGTCCGCGCGGCCAGGACCTCCGCCGGGTCCGCGACCTCCCAGGCGGCCGGGACGTACTCCGCGACCGTGCGGGGGCTGAAGCTGTGGAAGACCGCGGAGACGACCCCGGCGCCCACCGCCCCCAGGGGCGCGGACCGCCAGGCGAAGTAGCTCGGCCAGCGGGTGTCCGTCCCGTACCCCAGCTTCTCGGCCTCCCCGAAGACCTCGGGCGCGTAATAGAGGACGGCGTGCAGCGGCTCCAGCAGATGCCACATCTGCCGCACGCGCCCCAACTCCCCTGTTTCCCCGGCCATGGCTCCTCCTCCGGTCACGCACCACCCATCTAGGCGTTGACTAGATTCCTCTCCCCCGTCAAACTTGTCAACGACTAAATCCGGCGTAATCTGCTGGGCATGACCAGCCGCGACACCTACCACCACGGCGACCTGCGGCGGGCCGTGGTCACCGCAGCGCTCGACGTCATCCGCGCGGAGGGTCCGGCCGCCCTCTCCCTGCGCGATCTCGCCCGCCGGGCAGGCGTCTCCCACGCCGCCCCCGCCCACCACTTCAAGGACCGGACGGGCCTGCTGACCGCGATCGCCACCGAGGGCCACGACCTGCTGACGGCAGCCCTCCGCGACGCGACGGACCTGCGCGACGCGGGTGTGCGCTACGTCCGCTTCGCGGCCGGCCACCCGGCGCACTTCCAGGTGATGTTCCGCCCGGACCTCCTGCGCACCGACGACCCGGACCTGACCGCCGCGCAGGCCCGCTCGTACGAACGGCTCCGCACCGGAGTGGCCACCCTGTCCCAGGACCCCACCACGGACGCCGCACTGACCGGCATCGCCGCCTGGTCGGTCGCCCACGGCTTCGCGACCCTCCTGCTGACCCACAACCTGGACCGCTCGCTGGGCGACCGCACTCCGGAGGACGCCTTCCGGGCGCTGACCGCCGCCCTGTTCAAGAGCGACAGCACAACCATCGGGACAACCGAGAAGTCAGACCTGCGTCAGACCAACAGGTCAACCGGCGCAGGACTGATGGGGAATCCTTGAGAAAGATCACGGCAGCGGTGGCCACGGCCCTCGCGGTCTCCGCAACCACACTGGTCGCCGCGCCCGCCGCGCAGGCGGCCGACGTCAGCCTTGAGGCTCGCACGTGGACCCGCGAGGGGGACGGTGTGATCCGTGCCGTCTACGAGTCCTACGACGACGACGTCCGCCCGGAAGACGTCACGATCCGGGTCCGCGAGAAGGGCAGCGACCAGGTCCTCACCACGCTGGACCTCAATGACACCGACAAGTGCGCGCCGGAAAGCGACTGCTGGGACATGCAGTTCCCGACCGATCCGGTCACGCTCCCCCAGATGGGCGTGTACACGATGGACGTCGTGGTCCGGGAGGGCCTGCCGGACGAGCGTGTGGATCGCGACAACGGCCACCTCAACTACGGCCTCGACCCGCAGCTGACCGTTGCCGGCGACCGTTCGTGGATTTCGTACGACAACACCCGGATCAACGTCTCCGGCGCCTTGGTCGCCACGGACCCGAACACCCGCGAGGTCAAGCCGTTCGCGGGAGCCTCCCTTTACTACCGCGGCCGCATGCAGGGCGACGAGGGGTGGCGTCGGCTGGACGAGGCGGGGCGTTTCCGGATGCCCCTGACCTTCTCCGAGTACAGCACCGACACCGAACTCGCGTTCGTGTTCGACGGAGAGAGCGAAACGCTCCGGCTGCCGTTCCGCCAGCAGGAACTGAAGCTCACGGTGGACACGCCCGTCAGCGCCGTCACGGCCCCGTACGGCAGCGACGTTCCCGTACGCGGCAAGCTCACCCGTGTCGCCGACGACGGCAGCGAGAAGCCGCTGGCCGGCGCGAGTGTCACGATCGGCAACCGGACAGCCGCGCCGACCCGGGACGACGGCACCTTCACCGGCGCGCTCACCGTGCTGCGGACCGGCACGGTGAACGTCGACGTCGACCACTCGCGCTGGTTCAAGAGCCTGCCCGAGCAGTCCTTGCGGATCGGCAGCGCTCCGAAGACGAGCACGTTCTCGCCGCTCACGGCCGGCGTGGACAAGTACCGGAAGGTCACCTTCACCGGAAAGCTGGGGGTCACGGAGGGTACGTACCCCGCCGGTACGTCGGCGGAGGTCTCCGTCCAGCACTCCACGGACGGCAGCAGCTGGTCGACTGTCGGCTCCTTCACCGCGCGGTACGGCACCACCTTCACGCAGTCCCCGTCCAAGAAGGGCACGGCCGGCAGCTACTGGCGCCTGCGCCACTCGGCCGCGTCCCTGAACAGCACGTCGTTCAAGCTCGGCCGCAAGGCGACCGAGCTGTGGAACGACGACGTCACGCCCGAGGGGGTGCGCAAGGGGACGACGATCACGGCCAAGGGCGGCCTGATGCAGCAGTCCGGGACCTCCTGGAAGACGTACGCCGGCCAGACGGTCCGCATCTACTTCAAGGCATCCACGAGCGGCGCCGCGTGGAAGCAGCTGGGCACCGCCAAGACGCTGAGCAACGGCACCTTCAGCAAGAAGTTCACCGCACAGCAGGACGGCACCTGGCAGATGCGCTACATCGACACAGTGAAGACGCACTACGCGGACTACGGCCGCCAGGACTTCGTCGACGTCCGTTAGAGGGACGTCCGTCAGAGCGACGTCCGTCGGCGATGTCCGTCGGCGATGTCCGTCGGCGACGTCCGTCGGCGAAGAGAGCACATGTCCCGCCCCGGCGCCCCTGGGAATAGCCCGAGTCGATCGGTGATTGACCGTGTCGCATGCACGTAGACAACGTGAACGACAGAGGGCAGGACAGATGAGTTCCACCATTTCCTTACGCCGTACGGGTGTTGCGCTGTTCTCCGCGGCCGTACTGGCGGCGCTGCCGGTCGTCGGCTCCGGCGGGCCGACCGGGTCTGCCGGGTCCGCCGGAGCCGTCGCGGCCGAGCAGCACGGCCGGACCGCGTGGCAGGGCGGCTGGGCGGCTTCGCCGCAGGCGCCGACCGCGCCGTTCGGACCGAACTGGTCCGGGCGGGGCTTCGCCGACCACACGGTCCGGCAAGTGGTCAGAGTCAGTACGGGCGGCACGAAGGCCCGTATCGAACTGTCCAACCGCTACGGCTCCACCCCGCTGCGCATCACCGGCGCGACGGTGGCCCGTACGGACCAGGGGGCCAAGGGGGCTTCGGTCCAGGCCGGTTCGGTCCGGCAGCTGTCCTTCGGCGAGAACCGGTCGGTGACGATCCCGGCCGGCGGCAAAGCGCTCAGCGACGGGGTGCCGTTCCGGGTCGAGGCGCTGGAGTCGGTGACCGTCACGCTGTACCTGGCCGCGCCGACCGGCCCCGCCACCTTCCACCTCTCCTCCTCCGCCACGAGCTACCGGGCGCAGGGCGACCACCGCTCGGACCGCGACGGTACGGCGTTCAAGGAGACCAGCGACTCCTGGTACTACCTCACCGGCGTCGAGGTCAGCGGCGGGGAGAGGTCCGGGCGCCGGGAGGGTGTGGTGGCCTTCGGCGACTCCATCACCGACGGGGTCGGCTCCACGCTCGACACGAACAACCGCTACCCCGACGAACTCGCCGAGCGCTTCGCGGCCGCCGGGGAGCCGCGCAGCGTCCTGAACCACGGCATCGCCGGCAACCAGGTCACCAACGACTGGGACTGGGCCGGCGAGAAGGGCGTCGCGCGTTTCAGGAAGGACGTACTCAGCGAGCCGAACGTAGGCACGGTCATCGTGCTGGAAGGCATCAACGACATCGGGGGCAGCGCCGAGGGCGTTCCCAGCCACCCGACCCCCGAGGTGTCCGTCGAGCAGCTGATCGAGGGCCACCGCTCTCTCATCCGTCAGGCGCACGCCAAGGGGATCAAGGTGATCGGCGCGACCCTGACCCCCGTCAAGGGCTCGTTCTATTACAGCGAGGCCAACGAGACCAAGCGCGACGCGGTCAACCACTGGATCCGTACGTCCGGTGAGTACGACGCGGTGGTCGACCTGGACCGCGCCCTGGCCGACCCCGCCGACCGGGACCGCATGCTCCCGGCCTACGACTCGGGTGACGCCCTGCACCCGAACGACGCCGGATACCGCGTGATGGCCGAGGCCCTCGACCCGGACACGCTCTGACGAGTCCGCCGGTGGCCACACACCGGCCGTACACCGGCCGTGCCCGGGCACGGCCGGTCCGGGCACGGCCGGTCAGTCGTCCCGTGGGCGCCAGCGCTGCGACTCCCGTACCGCGCTCAAGGCGGCCCAGCCCGCCACCGCCACCGCCACCGCCAACATGCCCAGCACCGCCACCACCACGGTGAGCAGCTGGGGCGGCAGCTCCCCGTTCCGGGGCGGGGTGGTGTAGGGCAGGGTCACCCAGACCGCACTGACCACACTGACCGCACTGACCGCACTGACCGCACCCAGTACGGCGGCCACGCACAGCGGCACGGCCAGGGTCCAGGCGGCCACCGTCACGTACACGCGTCTGCTGCCGCTCACCACGGACGGCAATACACCAACGTTCAACAAACCGGAGGTGAACTACAGTTGACCAAAATTTGGCGTGCCCATGATGGTACCTCCCCGCCCATCACCGAGAACGTCCGCTTGCCTTCGCTCGCCGGTGGGACGCGGGACGTCGATCGCGCCGGGGCCGGACCTGGGCGTCCCTGGGTTACGACCCCAGGATCGTCGTGAGGAACTCCCCGGTCCAGGCGAGCAGTTCGCGGCCCACCACCGGCTTGCCGCCGATCTGGCCCGTGGTGGGGCGGGGGACCAGGATCTGGCGGGTGGCCGGTTTCAGGACCGTGCGGGGGTAGAGGCGCTTGAGGCGCAGCTCCTGGGATTCGCGCAGTTCCACCGGGCCGAAGCGGATGTTGGGGCCGGCCAGGGTGATGTCCGCGACGCCGCACGCCCGGGCCAGCATGCGCAGGCCCGCGACCAGGAGCAGGTTCTCCACCGGCTCGGGAAGCTTGCCGTAGCGGTCGGTGAGTTCTTCGCGGACGGCCCTGATGTCGTCCTCGGAGTTCGCCGAGGCGATCGCCCGGTACGCCTGGAGACGCAGCTGCTCGCCGGGGGCGTAGTCGTGCGGAACATGGGCGTCCACCGGGAGCTCGATCTTGACCTCCAGCGGGGGCTCCTCCTCGGTCTCGCCGTCCACCGCCGCCCGGTAGTCCGCCACCGCCTCGCCGACCATGCGGATGTACAGGTCGAAGCCGACGCCCGCGATGTGCCCGGACTGCTCGCCGCCCAGCAGGTTGCCCGCGCCCCGGATTTCGAGGTCCTTCATGGCCACGTACATGCCCGCGCCCATCTCGGTGTGCTGGGCGATCGTCGCCAGGCGCTCGTGCGCGGTCTCGGTCAGCGGCTTCTCCGGCGGGTAGAGGAAGTACGCGTACCCGCGGTCGCGGCCACGGCCCACGCGGCCGCGCAGCTGGTGGAGCTGGGAGAGGCCGAAGTTGTCGCCGCGCTCGACGATCAGGGTGTTGGCGTTGGAGATGTCGATGCCGGACTCGACGATCGTCGTCGAGACGAGAACGTCGAACTTCTTCTCCCAGAAGTCGACGACCACCTGCTCCAGCGCGTTCTCACCCATCTGCCCGTGCGCCGTGGCGATCCGCGCCTCCGGGACGATCTCGCGCAGCTTCGCGGCCGCCCGGTCGATCGACTCGACCCGGTTGTGGATGTAGAAGACCTGGCCCTCGCGCAGGAGTTCGCGGCGGATCGCGGCGCCGATCTGCTTCTCCTCGTACGGGCCGACGAAGGTCAGGACCGGGTGGCGCTCCTCCGGAGGCGTCGTGATCGTCGACATCTCGCGGATGCCGGTGACCGCCATTTCGAGCGTACGGGGGATGGGGGTCGCGGACATCGTCAGGACGTCGACGTTGGCACGGAGCTTCTTCAGCTGCTCCTTGTGCTCGACGCCGAAGCGCTGCTCCTCGTCGACGATGACCAGGCCCAGGTCCTTGAACTTCGTCTCGGAGGAGAAGAGCCGGTGCGTACCGATGACGAGGTCGACCGAACCTTCCTTGAGGCCCTCCAGTGTCGCCTTCGCCTCGGTGTCGGACTGGAAGCGCGAAAGGGCCTTCACGACGACCGGGAACTGGGCGTACCGCTCGGAGAACGTCCCGAAGTGCTGCTGCACCAGCAGGGTGGTGGGCACGAGGACGGCCACCTGCTTGCCGTCCTGGACCGCCTTGAAGGCCGCGCGGACCGCGATCTCGGTCTTGCCGTAGCCGACGTCGCCGCAGACCAGGCGGTCCATGGGGACCGACTTCTCCATGTCCTCCTTCACCTCGGCGATGGTGGACAGCTGGTCGGGCGTCTCCACGTACGGGAAGGCGTCCTCCAGCTCGCGCTGCCACGGGGTGTCCGGGCCGAAGGTGTGGCCGGGGGCCGCCATGCGCGCCGAGTACAGCTTGATGAGGTCGGCGGCGATCTCCTTGACCGCCTTCTTCGCGCGCGCCTTGGTCTTCGTCCAGTCCGCGCCGCCGAGCCGGTGGAGGGTGGGGGCCTCGCCGCCGACGTACTTGGTGACCTGCTCCAGCTGGTCGGTGGGGATGTAGAGGCGGTCGCCGGGCTGGCCGCGCTTGGCGGGGGCGTACTCGACGAGCAGGTACTCGCGGGTCGCGCCCTGGACCGTCCGCTGGACCATCTCGATGTAGCGGCCCACGCCGTGCTGCTCGTGGACGATGAAGTCGCCGGCCTGGAGCGTCAGCGGGTCGATGGTCTTGCGGCGGCGGGCCGGCATGCGGCCCAGTTCCTTGCTGGCGGTGCGCTGGCCGGTGAGGTCGGTCTCGGTCAGTACGGCCAGCTTGAGGCCGGGGTCGACGAAGCCGTGGTCGATCGAGCCGCAGGCGACATGGACGACCGACGGCTCGATCCCGGCCAGGTCCGCCTTCAGGCGGGCCGGGATGCCCTCGCCGCCGAGGACCTCCACGGTGCGGGCCGCGGGACCGTGGCCCTCCGTGATGTAGACGGTGCGCCAGCCGTCGGCCAGCCAGCCCTTCGTGTCGGCGAGCGCTCTCGCCGTGTCGCCGCGGTACGCCTCCGGGGCGTGCATGCCCAGCTTGAGCGTGTCGTCGGACAGCTCCTCGTCGGCGGCGAACGGCGCCACGGACCACCACAGCATGTCCAGCTCACGGGCCCGTTCCCGTACCTCGGCGATCCCGCGCAGCGAGGCCGCGCCCACGTCGATCGGGGCGTCGCCGCCGCCCGCCGTGGCCGCCCAGGACGCCTGGAGGAACTCCTGCGACGTCGCCACCAGGTCCGCCGCCCTGGTCCGCACCCGCTCCGGGTCGCAGACCAGCGCCATCGATCCCTCGGGCAGGATGTCGAGCAGGAGCTCCATGTCGTCCACGAGGACCGGGGCGAGGGACTCCATGCCCTCCACGGCGATGCCCTCGGCGAGCTTGCCGAGCAGTTCGCCCAGCTCCGGGTGTTCCTCGGCGAGGGCCGCCGCCCGCTCGCGCACGCTGTCGGTCAGCAGCAGCTCGCGGCAGGGCGGGGCCCACAGGCCGTGCTCGGCCACCTCCAGGGAGCGCTGGTCGGCGACCTTGAAGTAACGGATCTCCTCGACGTCGTCGCCCCAGAACTCCACGCGCAGCGGGTGCTCCTCGGTCGGCGGGAAGACGTCGAGGATGCCGCCGCGCACCGCGAACTCACCGCGCTTCTCGACCAGTTCGACCCGGGAGTACGCCGCTGCCGCGAGCGCGGCGGTCACGTCCCCCAGGTCGGCGCTCTGCCCGGTCCGCAGCGCCACCGGCTCCAGGTCGCCCAGCCCCTTGACCTGCGGCTGGAGTACGGACCGTACGGGAGCCACGATCACGCTCACCGGGCCGGCGGACGGGTCGTCGGCATGGGGGTGCGCGAGGCGGCGCAGGACGGCGAGACGGCGGCCCATCGTGTCGCTGCGCGGCGACAGGCGCTCGTGCGGCAGCGTCTCCCACGACGGGTAGTCGACGATCCCCTCCTCCGGCAGCAGCGTGCGCAGCGCGGCGGCCAGGTCCTCGGCCTCGCGGCCCGTCGCGGTGACGGCGAGCACGGTACGTCCGGTCTCGCGGGCCAGCGCGGCCACCGCGAAGGGGCGCGCGGCGGGCGGGCCGACCAGGTCGATGTGCGTGCGGTGGCCGTCGGTGGCGGCCTTCACCGCTTCGGCGAGCGCCGGGTCTCGTACTACGGCGTCCAGCAGACCGTGCAGGCTCATGAAGGGTTTCCGTCCGGGTAACGAGGTGACGAGGTGGACAACGCGAAGGGCCCGACACGTCTCACGGGCCGGGGGTGCTCCCAGCCTACGACGCGGGGCCGTCACCCGCGCGGGTGAACGCTGCGGCCCGTACAGCGGTACCGGACTACGCTGGGGAGTGGACTAGGTGGTTAGTCCACACCTTCGCCCCGGCTCCCTGTGAGGCAGTGATGGAAACAGTCCGGCAGTACAACATCCACGAGGCGAAGACCCACTTCTCCCGGATACTGCAACAGGTCGAGGCCGGCGAGGAGGTCGTGATCAGCAGGGCCGGTGAGCCCATCGCGAAGGTCGTGCCGCTGCGCCCCGAGGTCCGGCGGACCGACTGCGGCTCCCTCCGGGGGCAGACCGTCGTCTTCCACGACGATTTCGACGACATCTCCGACGACGAGGGATTCGCCGAGGCGTTCGGGCTGCGCGGTGAGGGATCCGCATGAAGCTGTTGGCCGACACTCACGTTGTCGTGTGGTGGCTGCTCGACTCCCCGCAGCTGTCCGAGGAGATCAAGCACTTGCTGAACACAGAACCACTGGCGTACGTCAGTGCCGTCACCCCTTGGGAGCTAGCGGTCAAGCAAGCACTCGGAAAGCTGGAAGGCCCTGTGGACCTGCCGGAGCGGGTGCGGGACTGCCAGCTCAAGCCGCTACCCGTCACGGCCGGGCACGGCATTCGCGCCGGGCAGCTCCCGCCGCTCCACCGGGACCCCTTTGACCGCATGCTCATCGCTCAGGCCCGAAGCGAGGGGCTGACGCTGCTCACCCGCGACAAGTGGATCCCGCAGTACGACGTCCAGGTCCTGGCCGCCTGAGCACGGCAGCGGCCCGGCCCCGGTGAGCATGGAGGATGCTCACCGGGGCCGGGGGTCCGTCACCGCACCGCCCCCGCCACTCCGCTACTCCGTGGCGATCGCGTTCAGTACGTTCATCCGGCCCGCCCGGAAGGCCGGGACCAGGGCGGCGAGCAGTCCCACGAAGGCCGAGGCGACGAAGACCGCGACGATCGTGGTCCACGGGATCTCCAGGACGCCGAGGCCCTCCAGTGCCAGCAGCTTCTGGGCCGAGGTGCCCCAGCCCATACCGAGCCCGAGGCCGAGCAGGGCGCCGAAGAGGGCGATGACCACCGACTCCAGGCGGATCATGCGGCGCAGCTGGCGTCGGGAGAGGCCGATGGCCCGCATCAGGCCGATCTCCCTGGTCCGCTCGACGACCGACAGGGCGAGGGTGTTCACCACACCGAGCACCGCGACGATGATCGCGAGGGCCAGCAGGCCGTAGACGATGTTGAGCAGCTGGCCGACCTCGTCCTTCAGGTCCTGCTTGAAGTCGGTCTGGTTCTGCACCGTGAACTGCGGGTACGCGGCCAGCGCGTCCTTGAGCCCGGCGTACGCCGCATCCTCCTTGCCGTCCACCGCCTTCGCGAACATGATCAGGTTCGGCGGCACCCGGTCGGCCGGCAGGTACTGCGCGGCGGTCGTGACGTTGGTGTACATCGCGCCCTTGTCGACGTTCGACTCGTCCGAGGTGATCGCCGCGATCCGGAGCTTCGCGGTCTCGCCGCCCTTGAACGCGACGGTCATCGTGTCGCCGACCTTGATTCCGTGCCTGTTCGCGTAGTCGTCGCCGACCGACATGGCGTTCTTGCCGTACGCCGCGCCCAGCTCACCGGCGACGGTCTCGCGCCGCAGGTCCTCGGCGTACGTCGGGTCGGCGGCGGCCAGCTCCTCGGTCTCCGTCTTCCCGTCGGGAGAGGTCAGCTCGACCTCGATCATCTTGTAGCTGGTGACGTGCTCGATGTCGGGAGCGGCGCGCAGCGCCTTCTCGGCCCTGGGCACGATCGGCCCGCTGGGACCGCTCTGGATGATGAAGTCCGCGCCGACCGACTTGTCGAGCTCCTCCGTGGCCGAGGCGACCATCGAGGACCCGACGACCGAGAGACAGGCGACCAGCGCGAGGCCGATCATCAGGGCCGCGCCCGTCGCTCCCGTACGCCGGGGGTTGCGCAGCGCGTTGCGCTCGGCCATCCGGCCGACCGGGCCGAACATCCGCAGTACGACGGCGCTGATCGCCTTGACCACGACGCCCGCGAGGAGCGGGCCCACGACGACGAAGCCGATGAGGGTGAGGACGACGCCGCCGCCGAGGAACAGCGAGCCCTCGCTCGCCTTGTCCGCCCGCGTCGTCAGGTAGAGCAGCGCGCCGCCCGCCCCGGAGAGGGCCAGGCCGAGCCCGGCCCGTATCCAGCCGGCCTTGCCGTCCGCGGGGGTCCCGGCGTCGCGCAGCGCGGCCATCGGGGAGACCTTGCCGGCCCGCCGGGCCGGGATGTAGGCGGCGACGACGGTGACGACGATGCCGAGCGCGAGCCCGACGGCCGGGGTCGTCCAGGCCACGGTCAGGTCCTCGGTGGACAGTTCCAGGCCGACGGCGCCCATGAGCTGCATCAGGCCGACGGCGAGGCCGACACCGGCTCCGACGCCGAGGATCGAACCGACGGTGCCGAGCAGCAGCGCCTCCACCAGCACGGACCTGTTGATCTGCTTGCGGCTGGAGCCGATGGCCCGCATCAGGCCGATCTCGCGGGTGCGCTGGGCGACGAGCATCGAGAAGGTGTTGACGATGAGGAAGATGCCGACGAGGAAGGCGATTCCGGCGAAGCCGAGCATCGCGTACTTCATCACGTCGAGCATGGAGCCGATCTCCTCGCGGCCCGAGTCCGCGGTCTCCTTCGCGGTCTGGAGCTTGTACGGGCCGTCGGCCCCGCCGAGCGCGCCCGCGACGTACTGCTTCAACTGCTTGTCGCTGACGCCCTGTTCGGCGGTGACGGCGATGTGCGTGTAGGCGTCCGGCTTGCCCAGCAGCTTCTGCTGCGAGGTCGCGGTGTCGAAGTAGACGACGGTGGCGCCCGGGTTGGTCACCTTGAAGGAGGCGATGCCGGAGATCCTGGCGCTGATGTCGCCGGTGACGGCTATGGTGCGCAGTTCGTCGCCGAGGCTCAGGCCGTGCTTGTCGGCGGTGTCGGCGTCGACCATCACCTCGGTGGGTCCGCGCGGGGCGTGTCCGGAAGTGATCTCCATCGACTTGAGGTCGCCGCGTGTCCAGTTGCCGGCGACCGTCGGTGCGCCGCCGTCGGAGCCCATCCTCTTGTCGTCCCCGTTGACGACGGTCACCGACGTGCTGGAGACGGCGCCCTCGGCGGACTTCACGCCGTCCGCCTTCGCCACCTGCCGGACCGCGGACGCGGGGAGCGTCTCGGGCCTGCCGGTCCGGGGCCCCTGGCCGTCGCTCTCGGCCGACTTGGGGCTGACGGTGACGTCGGCCGCGGTGGAGGCGAAGATCTTGTCGAAGGTCGTGTTGACGGTGTCGGTGAAGACGAGCGTGCCGCACACGAACGCCACCGAGAGCAGGACCGCGACGGCGGAGAGCGCCATCCGTCCCTTGTGCGCGACGAAATTGCGCAGGGAGGTCTTGACCACGGTCATGACGTCCGCCCGCGTGCGTCGAAATCCTTCATGCGGTCGAGGACCTGGTCGGCGGTCGGCGAGAACATCTCGTCGACGATCCGGCCGTCCGCCAGATACAGCACCCGGTCCGCGTAGGAGGCGGCGACCGGGTCGTGGGTGACCATCACGATGGTCTGGCCCAGCTCGTCGACGGACTTCCGCAGGAAGGTCAGCACCTCGGCGCCCGCCCGGGAGTCGAGGTTTCCGGTCGGCTCGTCACCGAAGATGATCTCGGGGCGTGCGGCCAGGGCCCGCGCCACCGCCACCCGCTGCTGCTGGCCGCCCGAGAGCTGCGTCGGCCGGTGCTTGAGGCGGTCCGCGAGGCCGACCGTCTCCACCACCTGGTTCAGCCACGCCGCGTCCGGCCTGCGGCCCGCGATGTCCATCGGCAGCGTGATGTTCTCCAGCGCGTTGAGCGTCGGCAGCAGGTTGAATGCCTGGAAGATGAAGCCGATCCGGTCCCGGCGCAGCTGCGTGAGCTTCTTGTCCTTGAGCTGGGTGATCTCGGTTTCGTCGAGGTAGACCTCGCCCGAGGTCACGGTGTCCAGGCCCGCGAGGCAGTGCATCAGCGTGGACTTGCCGGAGCCGGACGGGCCCATGATCGCGGTGAACTGCCCCCGGTTGATGTCCACATCGACATGGTCGAGCGCGACGACCCGGGTTTCCCCCGCCCCGTACGCCTTGACGACCTGCCGCGACCTCGCGGCGACGGCCGTACGCCCGCCGGCGCCTCCATGCCTGGGAATGGTCATAGCCGTTGTCACGGTAAGTCTCCTATGTCGCTCAGGTCGTAAGTCATGCGCCATGTGCCGTATTCCGCGTGAGGCGTGAGGCGTGAGGCGTGCGAGGCGTGCAAGCCGTCGGTGATCAAGTCCTTCGAGTCTGGCGGCCCCAAGCCCTTCGCACAGTGGTGTTCAGCGCCGTATTCACCTGAGGAAAACCCCACCCCCGAGGTGCGGTTGTCCCTCTGCCGTGCCTGGTGGAGCAGTAAGACCAAGCTAAAGAACGGGCGCGTTCTCCTCGTCCTCCACCGGGACGAACGTCCTCTGGCCAGAAGTAAGGAGAACCCCCTAGGGGCCCTCCACCCGCAGGTGGACCCCGCCTCCGGGTCCTCTGCACCCTCCCCCTGTGTGACCTGCGAGTGAGAAGGTGTCGAGAACCAGATACGTGCACGGTGAAGGGATCTTGGTGAGCGGCGCCGGAAGCAGTGCGGGCAGCACGGGTGGTACGGGCAGTACGGGCAGTACGGGCAGTACGGGCAGTACGGGCAATGCGAGCGGTACGGGCAATGCGAGCGGTACGGGCAATGCGAGCGGTACGGGCAATGCGAGCGGTACGGGCAGTGCGAGCGGTACGGGCAGCACGGGCGGCACTGGAAGCACGGACAGCACCCGCGCGGCTCCCGGCCGCCCGGACACCGCCGGCCGTCCGCCAGGAGCCGTCCCGGACCCCCGCCGCGGCCCCGTCGTCGCCGCGCTCATGCTCGGCATGGCCCTCGCCGCGCTCGACGGCACGATCGTCTCCACCGCCGTCCCCCAGATCGTCGGCGACCTCGGCGGCTTCGCCGTCTTCTCCTGGCTCTTCTCCGGTTACCTCCTCGCCGTCACCGTCACCCTCCCCGTGTACGGCAAGCTCTCCGACACCTTCGGCCGCAAGCCCGTCCTGATCACGGGCATAGCCCTCTTCCTCCTCGGCTCCCTGCTCTGCGCCGCCGCCTGGAACATGGGCAGCCTGATCGCCTTCCGCATCGTCCAGGGCCTCGGCGGCGGCGCCATACAGGGCACGGTCCAGACGATCGCCGCCGACCTCTACCCCCTCAAGGAACGCCCGAAGATCCAGGCGAAACTGTCCACCGTGTGGGCGGTGTCGGCCGTCGCGGGCCCGGGACTCGGCGGACTGCTCGCCGCGTACGCCGACTGGCGCTGGATCTTCCTCATCAACCTGCCGGTCGGCGCGGTCGCCCTCTGGCTCGTCGTCCGCCACCTGCACGAACCCGCCCGTACGAAGAACAAGCCGGCCACCCGCCCCCGGATCGACTGGGCCGGCGCACTGGCCGTGTTCGCGTGCGGCGGCCTGCTGCTCTTCGCCCTCGTCCAGGGGGGCGTCGCCTGGCCCTGGCTCTCCGCGCCGTCCCTCGCCCTCTTCGGCGCGAGCGCGCTCCTCGCCGCCGCCACCGTCGTCATCGAACGCCGCGCCGCCGAGCCGATCATCCCCGGCTGGGTGTGGCGCAGGCGCACCATCGCCGCCGTCAACCTCGCCCTCGGCTCGCTGGGCCTCCTGATGGTCGCCCCGACGGTCTTCCTCCCCACCTACGCCCAGTCCGTCCTCGGTCTCGGCCCGATCGCCGCCGGCTTCGTCCTGTCGGTCATGACCCTGAGCTGGCCGCTCTCCGCCGCCCTGAGCCAGCACGCGTACAACCGCATCGGCTTCCGCCTCACCGCGATCACCGGCATCACCTGCGCGGCGCTGATCCTGCTCGCCTTCCCGCTCCTCCCCTTCCCGGGCGCGGCCTGGCAGCCGGCCCTGATCATGCTGCTGCTCGGCGCGGCGCTGGGCCTCTTCCAGCTGCCGCTGATCGTCGGCGTCCAGTCGACGGTCGGGTACGCGGAGCGCGGTACGACGACCGCGTCCGTACTCTTCTGCCGCCAGGTCGGCCAGTCCGTCGGCGCGGCCCTCTTCGGCGCGATCGCCAACGCCACGCTCGCGTCCCGGCTCGCCGCCGCTCCCGAAGAGATACGGGACGGCCTCCCCGGCGACCTCGACTCCGTCTCGCACGCGCTGGGCGACCCGGGCTCACTCACGGCGGAGGCCGCCGACTACCTCCGGCGGGCGGTGGACACGGCCGTCGACCACGTCTACGTGGGAGCGGCGATCGCGGCGGGCCTGGCCCTGCTCGCACTCGTCTTCGTGGCGCCGCGCCGCTTCCCCGTCATCACCGAGGCCGAGGAAACACCGACCGGCTGACAGCCCCCGTCCGGGCGGACTGGCGGCTTCCTGACCCCGCCCCGAAGTACGGCCGGGCGGCGTGGAGTTCGGGCACCCCGAGAACGAACCTTCTCCGCACCGCGCGCCAGTTCCGTGACATGCCCCACAGAGAAATCACAGATCTCGTGGGCAACCGTCCGCGAATACCCTTTTTGACCATCTCTCACGTCGGCGCCATCCACCACATCGGTCAAATCCTGCTTCCCCCGGCTCTTTTGACAGCTCTACTCTTCGACGAAGTCGCGCAGCGTGAAGCCCTCCTACGGCGACTGTTCTTGTTTCTATTTCTTTTTCTGTACGTTCGGACCCAGAGAAGGTCGCCTGTGAGATTCCGCCGCATTCTCGCCACTGCCGCTGTCGCCGCCGTGACGACGCCCGTCGCGCTGTTCTCCGTCACCCCCGCGTTCGCCGACACCAAGCCGGCCGCGCGGGAGCAGTTGAGCAAGCCCACCCTCGCCCAGCTCGAAAAGGCCGCCGCCGAGGCGCAGAAGGCGTACGACGACGCCGTGCTGGCCGAGAAGGAGGGCAAGGAGGTCCTGGAGGCGGCGCTCGCCGACACCACCCCCCTCGCCGTGGCGGCCACCGCCGCCGTGAACGCCGCCAAGGAGGCCGAAGCCGCCAAGGTCGCCGCCGACAAGGTGCTCGCCGACGCCAAGGACAAGCTCGACGGGCTCCCGGCGACCGCCACCCCGGAAGAGAAGGAAGCGGCGGAGAAGGCCGTCACCGACGCCGAGACCGCGGCCAAGGCCGCCGCCGGGGCGAAGACCACCGCCGACGCCGAGGCCGAGACCGCCCTCGACGCGCGGGACGACGCGCGGGTCGCCGCCATTCTGCAGTACGAGCTGCTGAAGAAGGCCGTGGAGAAGGCCCTCGAAGACAAGACGGCCGCCGACGAGGCCCTCGCCAAGGCCAGGGAAGAAGAGGACGAGGAGGGGAACGAGGGCGAGACGTGCGTCCCGGAGCCCGATCTCACCACCGTGGTGACCGGCCTGCCCTCCAAGGTCGTCGCGGGCGACTGGGTCGACTTCCGGCTCCGCCTGACCAACGGCACCGAGAAGACCATGGACGAGGTCTACCCGTACGCCAGCGTCCACGCGACCGACAAGAGCGGCCTCAAGGACATCGACGACCTGCTGAAGCTGCAGTGGTCCTCCGCGTCCTCCACCGCCTGGAAGCCCGTCGACGACACCTCGTACATCGACCCCGTCAGCCCGCTGAAGGCCGGCGCCCACAGCGACATCAAGCTGCGCCTCAAGGTCGACGCGAAGGCCCCGGCGGGCCAGGGCATGGCCTTCGCCGCCGGTGACTACTACAACGACGACGAGTCCTGCGGTGGGACTCCGGACCTCGCCACGTACAAGTTCGAGATCGCGGCCGGCACCCCCGGCAAGACCCCGGACGCCAAGCCCACGCCGTCGGCCACCCCCGCCCCCACCGCCACGCCCACCACCGCACCGGCCGCCGTGGTCCCGACGCCGCAGGGCGGTGTCTCCCACCAGCCGGTGAGCGGCAGCCTCGCCAACACCGGTTCGTCCTCCGCCGTCCCGCAGATCGCCCTCGTGGGCGGCGCGGCCGTGCTGGCCGGCGTCGGCGCGATGTTCGTCGTACGCCGCCGCAAGGCCGACTCCGCCGCATAAGGCAGAGCCGCCCCCGTCGAACGGCCGAAGGGCCCGCATCCTCAAGAGCACCGGATGCGGGCCCTTCCCGGTCACAGCGGCGTACGCCGTACCTCGCACCCGTCGCGTCAGGCGTACGCGGAGAGCAGCTCGTCCAGGGTCCACACCGTGGCCACCACCCCCGAAGTGCGGAGGGCTCCGGCGAACCGCTCGGCGCAGGTGTGCCGGGCCCGCCCGTCCGGCGACTGCGCGAGGCGGTGCCCGGTTTCGGTGACCGCGGTCACCGGCAGCATTCGAGTCCGTCCAGCGCGTGGGACGTGCCGCTGCTGTTGCGGCCGATGAGCACGGTCGGCGGAGCGGGCCTGAGCCGCTCGTCGCGGAAGCCCTTGAACGCGGTGAGGCGGACCCCTTCGACGGCCTGGGCAGTCACACCCGCCGAGTTACCGGAGGCCCCTCCCACCACCAGTCCGCGTCCGGGCCCGGTGGCGGACTGCACGCATGCGCCGATACCAGCGGGAGCTGGGTCAGCCGGAGAGCCCGGCGCCCTTCAGGCCGCCCACGAAAGCGGCCCACGCCCCGGCCGGGAAGAGCAGTACGGGACCGTCAGGGCTCTTGCTGTCACGGACCGGGGCGAGCTCCGGGAAGCCGTCGGCGATCTCGACGCAGTCGCCGCCCTGTCCGTTGCTGTACGTACTCTTGCGCCACCTGGCGTTGCTCAGGTCGGCTCGTGCGGCGCACATCCGCTGTACCCCTCCCTTACTGACCGGATCACGGCCAGAGACTCATCTGGCGGCAGGGCTTTCGCCTGCAACAGATCGTATGCCAGCGCGTATTCGGCCACTCCCTCCGAAGCCTCCACGAGCTGTCCGGAGTGCGAACTCTCCATGTAAGCCACATCCGGCCTCCGGTCGAAGCCCAGCAGGGTCAGAGAACCACCCATTACAGGGTGCTCACCCTTGTCAAAAGGCAGCACCTGCACCACCACATGAGGAGTCCGCGCCATACGCAGCAAGTGGTCCAGCTGGTCGCGCATGACCGCCGGGCCCCCCACAGGCCGGCAAATCACCGCCTCGTCCAGGATGCACCACAACAGCGGCGGGGATCCTCCTGCCAGGATGGCCTGCCGTTCGAGCCGGGCCGCAACCAACACCTCGACCTGAGCGTCGGTATCGCGAGGCCGGCTGATGCGCAGCAGGGCACGCGCATAAGCCTCCGTCTGCAACAGGCCCGGCACCGCGTGCGCCATGTACTTGAACATCCTGGCCGCCCTGGCTTCATAGGCCATGAACGTCCGTACCCAGTCGGGGAACGGCGTCCGCTTGACGTGCCCCCACAGATCGGTCAAGTCGCCGTCCGCGCCCAGGAGCTCATCCAGCTTCCTGTCGATGTCCTCGGGGGGCGTCTCCTTACCCAGTTCGAACTGGGCGATCCGGTTGTGGGCGATGGGGACCTGGTCCCCAAGCTCGCGCTGAGTCCACCCGGCCCGGAGGCGAAACTTGCGCAGCTTCGCCCCGTACAGCGCGGCCAAGGACGTGGACGGGTCAAGTTCCTTCGGTGCGGGCATCGGTGCCCCCTGTTTTCGTTACGTCACCGCGAAAATCGTTACCCCTGGTGATCGTAGCCCTACGCGCCGATGCTCATGAGCGAAAGAAGCACGAGCCTCCGGGAAGGCGCCACGCACATGGGAACGGCACAGGACAGAGAGAGCTTCACCCGGCACATCCGCGAACTCGTCGAAGCGACCGCCCCGCAACTCTTCGCGGTCGTCGAAGAGTTCGATCCCCCGGACGGCGAACCCGACGCCCGGGTCGCCGCCTGGGGCCTCGCCCACGACGACGGCACCGCGCACGTCACCTCCACCGACGGCACCCTGCGCATGTCGCTGCGCACCCCCGACCGGGCCGCCGAGTGGATCTCACGCCGCCCCGGAAGCACCGGCAGCCTGGTCTGGGTCACCACAGCCAAGGGCAAGTCGCCCACAGGGTAAGGAAGTTGGTGCGGCGCACACAGAGGGTGGTGTACCGTGACCGCGTCATCACACTCCGCGCATGCGCGCATACGGGGAGTGGAGCGGTCCCCGGCGGTGCTAGCAACACCGGCCGAGGACCTTCACCACCGAATGGATTCAGAGGTCCACCGGGATGCTTCGGCATGCTATCGCGCCCGTCCGGCGCTTCTTGAAGGTTTCGCACGACGTCGTCCGCCACGCGCGGCTGAACTCCGACGCGAAGATCCTGCTGCTGTACGTACACGGCCTCCCCGACGGGCTCTCGCACAAGGCCCTCAGCGAGCACGCGGCGAAGCTCGGCATCAAGGGCCGGGCGTACCAGCGGGCGAAGGAACTCCTCATCGCCTCCGGCCACTTGCACGAGTGGCGTGCGCAGAACGACCGCGGGCGGTGGGTCACCACCCAGCTGCTCGCGAACGTCACCCTGACGAGCGAGGAGGCGGCGCGGCTCCGTGACGCGCCCCCACCGGGTGAGCAGAATCCGACGGTCGGCGGACCGACCCCACGGGTGGTCGGTGACTACCCTCCGGAAGACGACAACGGGGAGAAGAACACTCCCCACCCACCCTCCGAAGGCGCCCCGTCCGAAGGCGCCTCGCCCGAACCGGCTCCCGAGACCGGCCAACGAGCCGAGGCCGAGCAAGTCCTGCTCTCCCTGCGCCATACGCACCGGGATCTCCACCTCGGCGTACGGGAGGCCCGGAGCCTGGCCGAGTCGGCGGCCGAGTGGCTGCGCCGGGGGGTGTCGCCGAACGACCTGTGCCGCGCACTCGCCACCCAGCTCCCCCCGGAAGGCGTACGTTCGGCGGTCGGCTTCCTCCGCCACCGCCTGATCCAGAAGCTCCCCGACGCCCGCCCCTTGGCTCCCACCGCCCCGCCGCCACCGCCGCCCCACGAGCAGCGGACAGGGCTCCTGCCGGTCACCTGCCAGGGCCCCGGCAACGAGCACGTCTTCCGCCCCGTGGGCGACGAAACCCACTGCGGCCCCTGCCGCCGGGAGGCGGCGGCCGAGGCGCACTACGCCCGTACGGCCCAGACCGGCCTGCCGCACAGGCCGGCCGCGCTCGCGCCTGGAGCATGACGACGCCCCCGCCGCCACGGCCCCGGAGGCAGCCCTGCTGTGATCCGCATCCGCCGGGCGCGGCACCATGGAGCCATGCGGACCGAACCCGTACTCGTCTACGACGGCGACTGCGCCTTCTGCACCACCTCGGTGAACTTCGCCGAACGCCTCCTGCGGCCCCGTTGCGAGATCACCCCGTGGCAGTTCGCGGATCTGGACTCCCTCGGCGTCACCCGGCAGCGGGCCGCGTACGAAGTCCTGTGGGTCACGCCCGCCGGAGCGGTGCACGGCGGCGCACAGGGCGTCGCCAAGCTGCTGCTGAACGCGGGCCGGGGGTGGGCCGTGCTGGGGGCGCTGCTCACGCTGCCGCCCCTGCGGTGGCTCGCCCACGGCGTGTACCGGCTCGTCGCGAACAACCGCGAGCGGATGCCGGGCGGTACACCGGCCTGCGCCCTGCCGGCCCACCGCCGCCCGGCCGCCTGAGGCGCGGGACGGCGGCCCGCCGCGCTCCTGCGCCGCTCAGCCCTCCGCCGCGGCGCGACCGGTCAGGGCGGCCAGGCTGGTGCGTACGTGGGCCATGTGGGCCTGCACCTCCTCGCGGGCGTCGTCGTGCTCGCGCAGGATGCGCTCCGTCTCGCGTGCGGCGCGCTCCTCGCGCACCCGCGCCTCGACGAGCAGTTCGGCGGCGCGCGCCTCCGCGTCCTCCTGGCCGTGGCGGGCGGCCTCCTGCGCCTCGGCGAAGACCCGCTTCGCGTCCGCGAGGCCGCTCTCGGCGCGGGCCGTCCGTTCGGCCTCGCGGGCAGCCAGTTCCGCCTCGCGTCCGGCGTGTTCGCGCTCGGCCTTCTCCCAGTGGTCCGCGTGCTCCTTCTCCTGGTCGGCGAGCAGGCCGGCCGTACGCTGCCGCATCTCCCTCAGCGCCGCGACGGCCTCGCTCCGCCACTCCTTCACGTCCCGGCGGGCATCGGCCCTGATCTCCTCGGCGGCGCGCTGGGCACCGGCGAGGACCTCCTGGGCGCGGGCCTCGGCGTCCGCCAGCACCCTCTCCGCGTACTCACGGGCCGCGTCGCGGACGGCAGCGACCTCCGCCACGGCCGCGTCGTGCGTCTCCTGGGCCCGGTCGTGGGCCGCGGCCGTCAGTTCCGCCGCCTCCTCCTCGACCACCGCGAGGAGGTGCTGGGCGCGCCTGCCGAGAGCCTCGTACGTCTGGGGAGCGAGCCCGTCCGCCTGCTCGCGCATCCGTGCCGCCTCGGCCTCCATCTCCTTGGTGAGGACGGTGAGGCACGCGGCACGCTCCCACGCGGCGTCGCGGTCCTGGGAGAGCCCGGCCGCGTACCGCTCCACCTGTTCCGGACGGTAGCCGCGGCCCCGTACGGCGACGAAGCCGTGAGGTGACGGTGGAACCGATGCACTCATCCTTGAAGCCTCTCTCCGACACGCAACGCGATTCTGCGCAATCCTGACGGATGGGGTGGATGGCGCAAAACACGACACTCCGCCCGACCGTCCCGCTCAAGGATGCGCCCCTGGGCACCGGAAGCCGGAATCGGAGTGTCCTCGGGCGGGCGCGTGGAAGGGATTTCCGGCCGCCGCCCCGGGCCGGCCCGTACCCGCGCCCGTACCCGTTGCCCGTACCCCCGTTGCCCGTACCGGGCGGAGGCGTCCGTCGTACGGAGACCGGCCGGGGGTGCCCGGCCCCTCGCAGGCCGGGCACCCCGGTACGCCCTCAGGAACTCCGCCGGGAAGCCGTCAGAGCAGGCCGTCCCACATCTGCTCCAGCAGCACCGACCACCAGCTCTCCGGCGACGCCAGCGCCACCGGGTCCAGCGCCGCCAGCTGCGCCTGGAAGTCGACCGTCCAGCGGCCCGCCTGCTCGGGCGTGAGCCCGAAACGCAGCCGCCACATGTGGCCGAGCAGCGCCAGCGAGCGCGTGAACTCCGGCAGGCCGGTGTTCACGAACTGCGGCGGCACGGGGTGGCCGCCGGGGCCCGCCTCCACCGGTACGGCCACGATGTTCGCCGTGCCGTACTGGACGCAGAGGGCCCGCCCGAAGTCGCTGCCCATGACGAGGTACGAGCCCGCGTCCGCGGCCGGCTGCACCCCGCGCTGCGCGGCGAGTTCCGCGAGCGTGGGCACCGGCTGGCCCGGCACCGCCTGCGCCCAGAAGAACGGCCCGAAATCGACCGGCAGACCCGCCACCACGAGCGTGTGCGCCACGATGTCCGGCACGCCCTGGCGCGACACCGCCGCCCGGTCGAAACGGAAGACGCCCTGCGGCCCGAAGGCACCCATCAGCTCGTGCGCCACACCCTCGGGCGGAATCGGCGGCGCCGGCATCAGCTGCCCCGGCGGCGGCAGCGGCGCCCGCACCGGCGCGGGGCGCGCCGGGCCGTCCGCGACCTGGTGCAACTCGCCCTGGTGGGTGAGGAGATGCCGCATGCCCTGCTGACGGCCGGCGTGGTCCTTCCCGTACGGCGCCACGCTCGTGATCCGCACCTGGGGCCAGGTCTCACGGATCATGCGGGCGCAGTAACCGCCGGGCAGCTCGCACGACTCCAGCTCCGTGTGCAGCTCCAGCACCTGCTGCGGCGGCACGTTCATGGCGCGCAGCTCGTGCAGGATCTGCCACTCCGGGTGCGGGGTGCCGGGCGCGGAGCGGCGGATGAGCTGCTGCTCGCTGCCGTCCTGGGCGCGGTAGCGCAGTACGGCCTGGTAACCGGGGCCGACCGTCGGCAGCCCGGTCGGTCCCGGCTGCGGGTAGCCGTAGGCCGGGGGCTGCGGCATGGGCATGGGTGGCTGCGGCACGACGCCCGGCGGCATCCCGGGCGGGCCGGGCGGACCCGGAGGGCCGGGCGGACCGGGTGGCTGCGGCGCGCCGGGCGGGGGGCCGGACAGCATGGTCGCCGCGTGGTGCACACCGCCGCCGGGCGGACCGGGCGGCTGCGGAGCGCCGGGCATGCCGCCGCCCTGGCTCCGGTCGGCGAGCATCGTCGCCGCGTGGTGCACGCCTCCGCCGGACGGCGGCGCGGGCGGACCAGAAAGACCAGGGTGACCGGGCGGGCCGGGCGGATTGGGCGGACCGGGCGGGCCGGGCGGGCCGGGCGGGCCGGGCGGACCCGGGGGGTGCGGAGCGGCACCCGGCATGCCCCTGCCCTGGCTCGGGTGGGCGAGCATCGTCGCCGCGTGGTGGACACCGTCACCGGACGGCGGCGCGGGCGGGCCGGGCGGCTGCGGCCCGTCGGGACCGAGCGCCGAAACGAGCTGAGTCGGTACGTACCCGCCCGCCGGGACACCGGGCTCGTTGGGCCCCTCCGGCGGAGCCGGGGGCGCCGGCGGCGGCGGAACCGCGCCGGGCCGCGCACCGGGCGGCGTCACGGGAGCCTTGCCGGTCGTAGCGTCGGCGATCTCCTCGGCGCCGGGCCCGAGCCCGGCGGCGCGCGCGGGCGCCCCGGGCGGCTGCGGAACCTCACCGGGCACGGCGGGAGCCACCGTGGTCGAGGGCAACCGGCTGCCGCCCGACATCAGCGCCGTCCTGGCCTCCGGCGCCACACCGGGCGGCGGGAAGTCGTCCTCGTCGGAACCGGAGAGCGGCGGCGCGAAAACCGTGGCCGGCAGCGGCACGGACGCGTCGTCGGAGCCCAAGGCCGGGGTGGTGTCGGTCCCGGACCAGGGGGTCGCCCCGACAGGCATCGCGGGCGCCGCCGGCACCCCGTCGGAAGCGGTGGGCTCGTAGTCCGCCCGCTCCGCGCCGGCACTGGGCCAGGAGACCTCCCCGGTCCCCCGCCCGGCCTGCGAAGCGCTCCCGCCCGCACCGGCCCGATCCGCGCCCGCGGAAGGCGAAGCCGCGCCCGGCGCCGGCCCGTCGCCACCCGTGCCGGCGGAATCCGCGCCCGCCTCCGGGGGCAGAACCGCACCCGCGGAAGGCGAACCCGCACCGCCCGCCACCGGCGGACCCACCGGTGAACCGGCAGACGAACCCGGCACAGGACGGTCCGGGAGGCCCAGGCTGTCCGCCGCCTCCTGGAGCCACTCCGGCGGCGTCAGCAGGAACGACGTCTGTTCCAGGTCCACCCGCTGCGCCGGAGCCGGCCCCGCGTCCGCCGCCGGTGCCACCTCCGGCGTCCCGTACTCCTCCTCGTACCGGCGGATCACCTCGCCCACCGGCAGGCCGGGCCACAGCGTGGCCTCACCGCCGTCCCGGGCGATGACCAGGCGCTGCCGCCCGCCGTCCGACGCGGGACCGTTCTCACGGTCCTCCGCCCACACCACGAAACCGAGTTCGAACTCCCGCACCCGCACCTCACGGTGCGACGGCGCCGGCACGTCCCCGTTGACCCACTCTTCCGCGCGCTCCTGCGCCTGCGCGAAGGTCACCATCGGACCCTCACCCCTCGTCCGAAACCGGGACGGCGCGCGCGAAGCCGCCGTCGACCATCAGATTCGCCACGGTCTCCAGCTCCGGCGGACTGCCCGCCAGCCGCTGGAGGAAAGCGTCGAAGTCCTCACCGCAGGGCAGCAGAAGCCGCTCCACACGTTCGTGCACCGTCAGCCCGTCGCGGTCCCGCGCGTCGTCGTACGCGACGAACCACACCGACCCGGCCCCCTCGCCCCGCACCTTCACGGCCAGCAGACCGCCCTGGACGAAGGCGACACCCAGGTAGTCCTTGGTCATGTGGTCGCGCAGACACTTGTTGACGTACACCAGATCGTTCACCGCGGCCTCGTCCCGCACCGTGAAGAACGGCTGGTCGACCAGCAGCCCCAGCTCCGCGTCGAGCGCCGTACCCACCGGCGCGCAGCCGCCCGCCGCCTTCAGGAAGGACCGGTAGGCGCCCGGAAGCCGGTAGCCGAGGTCCTCCTCGACGCCCAGGATCTGCTGCTCGCTCACCGCCACGGAACCCCTCGGCAGCCCGAAGTGGGCCGGCCGCGTCTCCTGCAACGGACGCGTGCCGCGCTTGTCCTGGTCGACGGCGGCCGTCGTGAGCCCGCCGTGATGCCGCAGCAGCGCCTTCACCTCGACCGGTACGAGCTCCATGCGCCGGGTGCCCGCCACGTGGTGCCAGGTCCAGCCGTGCGGGGTGGCGACCGCCGGAATGGTGTCCCACAGGGCGTGCCCGTCGGCGGCCAGCGCCGCGTTGGCGGACACGTAGTCCGTGAGCCGCAGCTCGTCGACGCCGAAGCCCTCCGGGGGCTCGGCGATCTCCGCGGCGGCACGCGCGTACGGCGAGAAAACCGGGAAGCCGTCCTCGTCGACCCGTACACCGCGCGGGTGACGAGAGGCCCGGACCGGGTCCGGAAAATGCACGACCTGCCCGGCGTAGGCCGCGTTCGGTGGCGCGGCTTGCTGCCCGAGCCGACCTGTCGTCATGGCGGTTGCCCCCTGCTGCTGCTGGCTGGTTCGCCACAGCCTATGCGGTGGGACAACAGGGGGCCTGCCCCTCGCCTTGCGTAACGAACCGTCACGTGCGGGTCACCACCCGGCGACACCTGTACACGATTCACCGACCCAGCTTCCGCACCGGCGGACACATTTGGCAGGCTGTCCCCGCAACGCGGGGGCGTGCACACCAGCGGCTACCGCCGCGGGCACGGAGGGGAGCACCACCATGCACACGGCACAGACAACCGCCACGACGACACCGACAGGCACGGCCACGACCACCACGGCGACCACCGCGACCAGCGCACCTCCGGCGACCACGACGGCCGGAGACCCGCGCCTGAGCTGGAGCAGCGACGAGCCCACCCGCGCGCCCGCCCTCAGCCACCGCCGCGACGGCATCCTGCCGACGGTCGCCGCCGCACTCTCCGTGCGCGGCGCCGACACCCTCACGTGCACCGCAGGCCGGGGCGACCGGCCGCCCCGGCTGCACCCGCTCGTCCAGGACTTCCTCGACACCCTCACCAGCGGCCAGCGAGAACGCTTCACCGGCCGCTGCCCGGAAGCGATCCTGCTCTCCCGGCACATCACCGCCGTGGAAGGCTCACGTTCCAAGCGCGCCTCCCGCAGACCCCTCACCACCGGCGAAGCCCGCCGCTCCCTCAAGCACGCCAAGCTCACCGCACGCCGCATCCGCGAGGACGGCGACCCGCTGCACGGCAGCTACGCCCCGCCGTGCCGCTCCTGTACGCCGATGCTCGCCCATTTCGGCGTACGCACCGTAGACCCCACCGCGTCCCCTACCGAGAAGGGCTGACCCGCAGCCGATGCCGGGCCCCATTCCCCACCCCGCCGCCCCCCGCTCCCACACCAGCACCACCCGCTTCCCGGTGGCCGTGGACGCCGCCCTGCGCGCAGCAGGCTGGCAGCCGGGACGCTGGGACATGCGGCAGGCGGAGCACTGGGCCGACACCCTGCGCGCCCACACCTCACCGGCGGGCCACCGGCACAGCGTCTTCCCCGCCGCCGTCGAGGTCTGGGCCGAGTTCGGCGGGCTGCACATCACCGCACCGGGACCCGGCCGGCAGATCGCGCCGACACCGGTACGTTTCGACCCGCTGAGCGGCCTCCACCACGCCCGCACCCTCGCCGACCTCGGCCGCGCGCTCGGTACGGAGGTCTGTCCGCTCGGCACGGAGCTCAGCAGCGGCGGGGACGCCGGCCAGGCGGTACTCGCGATCGACGCGCAGGGCCGTGTCTACAGCCTCGACCACACCGGCGACTGGTACCTGGGCCCCGACCTCGACCAGGCCCTGGCCACCCTGGTGACCGGCACCCAGCCGAGCCGGCTGGCCCCGGTGTAGGGGTCGCGCCGGGGCCGTACGGCGTCCCGGGGCCCGGCGTCCCGCGCGGTGCGGGGGCTTCGGGACCGGTGCCGCGCCGGGGCGTCTCCTCGGGCGCCGAACGTTCGGGTACGGAGATTCCTTCGGGGTGGTTGCGTTCGACGCCCTGCGGGGAGCGCCCCGGCACGTCCCCTCCCGGCACCGCGACATGGCACATGGCACATGGGCCCAAGTGCCGCAGCGGGAAGGAGTGCACAGCACCACCCCGCCCCGCAGCCGCCTACGCCCCGCGCGGGCGCGCCGGCAGCACCGCCGACACCCGGAAGCCCCCCGCGTCCGTCGGCCCCGACACGAACACGCCCCCCAGCGCCGTCACCCGCTCCCGCATCCCCACCAGCCCGTTGCCGCCGCTCGGCAGCCCCGCGTCGGCCGTACCGCCGTCCGACGGGCCGTTCTCCACCTGCAGGGCGATCTCCGACCCGCGGTACGCGAGCCGCACCCACGTCTTCGCCCCCGCCGCGTGCTTGTGCACGTTCGTCAGGGCCTCCTGCACCACGCGGTACGCCGTCTGCTCCACCAGCGCCCCGCACCCGACCGGCGCACCCTCCGCCGAGAACTCCACCACCATCCCGGCCTGCCGCGACTGCCCCACCAGCGCCTCCAGATCGGCCAGGCACGGCCCGTCCTCCGCCTCCGCGGCGGCGACCGACGCGGCGGCCGCGGCGACCGACGCCAGCGGAACCTCCGACGCCACCGGCCTCGCCCGGTCCCCCGAACGCAGCACCCCGAGCATCTCCCGCAGTTCGGTCAGCGCCTGCCGCCCCATGTCACCGACCAGCGCCGCGTTCCTGACCGCCTTCGCCGGGTCCTTCAGCGCCACCGCCTGAAGCGCCGCCGCGTGCACCACCATCAGGCTCACCCGGTGCGCGACCACGTCGTGCATCTCACGCGCGATCCGCGTCCGCTCCTCGGTACGCGCCCACTCCGCCCGCTCCTCCGCCCGGTCGGCCAGCAGCGACAGCTCCCGCTCCAGCGAATCCGCGCGCTCCCGCAGGCTCTCCATCAAACGCCGCCGGGCCCCTATATAGAGCCCGTACAGCACCGGCGGCCCGGTCAGCCCCAGCGACAGGAACAGCGAGGCCAGCGGCACGTACCAGGGTCCGGGGTCGAAATCCCCGTCCGCCGCGTTCGCCACGTCCTGCCGGGTCCGTACGAACGTCACGATCAGCGTCCCGGCCAGCGACATCCCCGCCAGCACCGTGATGATCCGGCGCGGCACCTCCGACGCCGCCAGCGTGTACAGCGACACGATGCCCATCAGGAACGCCATCTCGGCGGGCGTCACGGCGATCGCCACCAGCACCACCGCGATCGGCCACCGCCGCCGCACCAGCAGCACCGCCCCCGCGACCAGCCCGAACCCCGCCCCCACCGGGACCGGCAGTCCCGCGCTCCCCGCGAACCTCACACCCTCCAACGCGCATTCGAGCGCCGAAACCAGCGCCAGCCCCACATCCAGGACGACACTGCGCCGCCTGTCCCACCACCAGTAGCGCCGGGCGGTCATACCCGGGGCGTCCTGATCTGCCCCCGTCACGGTCATGCCGTCCACCCTACGGGCGGCCGCCACCCAATATCCGGAGACCGGACGAGCGTGGAACGGGCCGCATGCCCGTCGCATCGGAGGCCGCTGTTACGGCATAGTGTTTGCAGCCACGACGACAGCCTGACGCGATGTCGGGTTCAGTCAGCCATATTCCCCTGTGGTGTAATTGGCAGCACTGAGGCTTTTGGTGCCTTATGTCCGGGTTCGAGTCCTGGCAGGGGAGCAGTTCCATCCGGGTCCTGACCACACTGGTCAGGACCCGCGCGCGTTTCGGTCCTGAGGCCCCCCGGTATCCTGCGGGTGTCCACCACCCGAAGCCGAAGGGCATCACCGTGAGCGCCTCCCGCCCTGCCGCCGTCGTCGTCCTCGCAGCGGGTGAAGGCACCCGCATGAAGTCGGCCACCCCGAAGGTCCTGCACGAGATCAGCGGGCGCTCGCTCGTCGGCCATGTCGTCGCGGCCTCCCGGGAGCTCGGCCCCGAGCACCTCGTCGTCGTCGTCGGCCACGCCCGCGAGCAGGTCGCGGCGCACCTCGGCGAGATCGACGCCGAGGCCGTGACCGCCGTGCAGGAGCAGCAGAAGGGCACCGGGCACGCGGTGCGCATGGGCCTTGAGCGGCTCGGCGGCGGGATCGACGGGACCGTGGTCGTCGTCTGCGGCGACACCCCGCTGCTGACCGGCGACACGCTGGCCGGCCTCGCGCGCACGCACGCCGCCGACGGCAACGCCTGCACCGTGCTGACCGCCGAGGTCCCCGACTCGACGGGGTACGGGCGGATCGTCCGGGACGACGTCAGCGGCGCCGTCACCGCGATCGTCGAGCACAAGGACGCCACCGAGGCGCAGCGGGCGATCAGCGAGATCAACTCCGGGGTGTTCGCCTTCGACGGCCGGCTGCTCGCGGACGCGCTGGGCAAGGTCCGCACCGACAACAGCCAGGGCGAGGAGTACCTGACCGACGTCCTCGGGATCCTGCGCGAGGCCGGTCACCGGGTGGGTGCGGCGGTCGCCGCCGACCACCGGGAGATCCTGGGCATCAACAACCGTGTGCAGCTGGCCCAGGCGCGCAGGCTGCTGAACGCCCGGCTGCTGGAGCGCGCGATGCTCGGTGGTGTGACGGTGGTCGATCCCGCGTCGACGTTCATCGACGTGACGGTGACATTCGGCCAGGACGCGACCGTGCACCCGGGTACGCAGCTGCTCGGCGCGTCCCACCTCGGCGAGGGCTGCGCGGTGGGTCCGAACTCGCGCCTGACGGACACGGTCGTCGGCGCGGGCGCCCGGGTGGACAACACGGTGGCGGAGCGAGCGGAGGTCGGCGAGGGGGCGAGCGTGGGCCCGTACGCCTATCTGCGGCCCGGCACCAGGCTCGGCGCGAAGTCCAAGGCCGGTGCGTACGTGGAGATGAAGAACGCCGTCATCGGCGAGGGCACGAAGGTGCCGCACCTGTCGTACGTCGGTGACGCGACCATCGGCGAGTACACGAACATCGGCGCCGCGAGCGTCTTCGTGAACTACGACGGCGAGTCCAAGCACCACACCACGATCGGTTCGCACTGCCGGACGGGCTCGGACAACATGTTTGTGGCTCCTGTCACGATCGGGGACGGCGCGTACACCGCGGCGGGCTCCGTCATCACCAAGGATGTGCCGCCCGGTTCCCTCGCTGTCGCCCGCGGGCAGCAGCGGAATATCGAGGGTTGGGTGGCTCGCAAGCGTCCGGGAAGCGCTGCCGCGCAGGCGGCTCAGTCGGCGGCCGTGACGGCCGACGGCGAAAGCTGACCGGAAACAGGTGCGTCCTTCACGGCGTACCGTGATAGGTGCACACAATTCGGCTGGCTCGCATGCGATTCAAAGGCGTGTGGGCGCAGCAGCAATGATTCACGTCCGAGGAGACAGTGCTGTGACCGGGATCAAGACGACCAGCGAGAAGAAGCTGATGCTCTTCTCCGGCCGCGCCCACCCCGAGCTGGCCGAGGAGGTCGCGCACCAGCTGGGCGTCGACCTCGTGCCGACGAAGGCTTTCGACTTCGCCAATGGTGAGATCTACGTCCGCTACCAGCAGTCGGCGCGCGGTGCCGACTGCTTCCTGATCCAGAGCCACACGGCTCCGATCAACAAGTGGATCATGGAACAGCTGATCATGCTGGATGCTCTGAAGCGGGCTTCCGCGCGGAGCATCACCGTGGTCGTGCCGTCCTACGGCTACGCCCGTCAGGACAAGAAGCACCGTGGTCGCGAGCCGATCTCGGCCCGTCTGATCGCCGACCTGATGAAGACGGCGGGTGCGGACCGCATCGTCACGGTCGATCTGCACACCGACCAGATCCAGGGCTTCTTCGACGGCCCGGTCGACCACCTGTTCGCGCTGCCGGTCCTCGCGGACTACGTGGGCGCGAAGGTCGACCGTTCGAAGCTGACGATCGTGTCGCCCGACGCCGGCCGGGTGCGGGTCGCCGACCGCTGGTGCGACCGCCTGGACGCGCCGCTGGCGATCGTCCACAAGCGCCGCGACAAGGACGTCGCCAACCAGGTGACGGTCCACGAGGTCGTGGGTGACGTCGAGGGCCGCATCTGCGTCCTGGTCGACGACATGATCGACACGGGTGGCACGATCTGCGCCGCCGCGGACGCCCTGTTCGAGAACGGCGCGGAGGACGTCATCGTGACGGCCACGCACGGCATCCTGTCGGGTCCCGCCGCCGACCGTCTGAAGAACTCCAAGGTGAGCGAGTTCGTGTTCACGGACACGCTGCCGACGCCGGGCGAACTGGAGCTCGACAAGATCACGGTGCTTTCGATCGCGCCGACGATCGCGCGCGCGGTGCGCGAGGTCTTCGAGGACGGTTCGGTCACGAGCCTCTTCGAGGAGCAGGCGTGACCGTCCGGCCGCGAGGCTGATCCGAAGATCGATTTCTGGTGCGGCCTCCCCGCCGGGTAGACTCCCCGAGTTGCTCGGCGAGGGAGGCCGTACTCATGGGGTACGGCGGATCCGTTATCGACGCGCTCTTCGTAGCAGGCCGTTTCGTGGCCGGGTGACCCTTCCGTTTTCCGTCACCCACGAGGAGTGCAGCCATGGCCGAGATCAAGCTCGCCGCTGAAGTACGTACCGAGTTCGGCAAGGGTGCCGCCCGTCAGACCCGTCGTGCCAACAAGGTTCCCGGCGTCATCTACGGCCACGGCGCCGACCCGGTCCACGTCACCCTGCCGGGCCACGACCTCATGATGGCGCTCAAGACCAGCAACGCGCTGCTGCGCCTCGACGTCGACGGCAAGTCCGAGCTGGTCATCCCGAAGGCCGTCCAGCGTGACGCCATCAAGCGCACCATCACCCACGTCGACCTGCTCGCGGTCAAGCTGGGCGAGAAGGTCACGGTCGAGGTCGCCGTCCACACCGAGGGCGAGCTGGCCCCGGGCGGCAACCTGCTCGAGAACGTGCTGAACACGCTGTCGGTCGAGACCGAGGCCACGCACATCCCCGAGTCCGTCACGGTCTCCATCGCGGGCCTCGAGGCCGGTGCCACGATCCACGCCAAGGACGTTCCGCTGCCCGAGGGCACCACCCTGGAGACCGACCCGGACGCGATCGTCATCCAGGTCCTGGCCCCGCAGGCCGAGGAGGCGCCCGCCGAGGGTGCCGAGAGCTCCGAGGTCTGAGCCTCGCTGTTCGCCGTCCAGCCGCCGTCCCGCGCCTCTGCGCGGGACGGCGGCTGGCGTATGAGGGCGTACGAGGGCGTACGAGGGCGCAGAGCGTGTGAGGGCGTGCGAGGGCGTATGAAGGAGACATGCAGATGACGGACGCAGCCGATCCCTGGCTGATCGTGGGTCTGGGCAATCCGGGTCCTGACTACGCGGCCAACCGGCACAACGTCGGCTTCATGGTCGTCGACCTGCTCGCCGAGCGGATGCGGGCGAAGTTCAAGGCGCACAAGGCGCGGGCCCAGGTCGTCGAGGGCCGTATGGGCGCGCCGGGTCCGGCCAACCGCCGTGTGGTGCTGGCCAAGCCGCTGTCGTACATGAACCTGTCCGGCGGCCCGGTCACGGCGTTGCGCGACTTCTACAAGGTGCCGACGGCGCACATCGTCGCGATCCATGACGAGCTGGACATCGACTACGGCATGCTGCGCGTGAAGCTGGGCGGTGGCGACAACGGCCACAACGGTCTCAAGTCGATGACCAGGTCGATGGGTCCCGACTACCACCGGGTGCGCTTCGGCATCGGCCGGCCGCCGGGACGTATGCAGGTGGCCGACTTCGTGTTGAAGGACTTCTCCTCGACGGAGCGCAAGGAGCTGGGGTACTTCGTGGACCGGGCGGCGGACGCGGTGGAGTGCCTGGTCACCGAGGGCCTGGAGCGTGTGCAGAGTACGTACAACTCCTGAGGACAACCTCCGAAGATGATGGGCAGAGGTTGACCGAGCGTGGCCGCATGGCCAAGGATCGCGCTCCATGGCCTCGAAGCGGATCCAAGCCCTTCTGTACGTCCGACGGGCGGCGATGGCCGGCATCGCGCTGCTGCTGCTCGTCGCCGGCGTCCGCTCCTCCTGGGAGACGGCCCAGCACGTCATGCTGGCGAAGGGGCGCGAGCACGGCACGCTGACGGTCGCCGGCTGCGGCGCCGAGACCTGTACGGGGCCGTACGTCCCCGAGAGCCCCGCGCCCCGCCGCTCCCCCGTGACCATCGACAGGTCGGTCGCGGTGGAGAAGGGCGCGGCCCTGCCGGTCGTCCTGAAGCCCGGCACGTCCGAAGCGGTACGCGCCGAAGCCCCCGGCATCCTCCACGCCTGGACCCCGCTGGGCGGCGCCCTGCTGCTCGCGGGCCTGGTCATCGGCGGCGGCCTGCGGCTGACCCGCGCCGCGTGGGGAGCGGGGACGGCCGGCGGGGCACTGCTGCTCGCGTCGTTCTTCGCGCTCTGAGCCGGGCTCGGGGCCGCTCCCGGGGCCGTCCCCGGGCCGTGCGGCCCCGTTCCGGAACGGCGTACGCCTGATCGTTATCCGAGACCTTTGGGTCAAGTCACGGCGCATGGGGCGAATGGGCCAAGATCGTCCTTGACTGGGCGCAGAGGCCGCAGGAGGCTGAGCCGCCCCCCACGGCACCCACTTCTCTCACGTTGGACTGCCCCTATGCGCACCCTCATTCCTTCCGGCGCTCTGGTGACGGCTGTCACCGCCTCCTTGCTCCTGGCCCCTTCCGCCCACGCCACGCCCAAGGGCGACAACGGCACGGTGAAGATCCACGACAGCACGACCGGCGAGGAGCTTCGCAAGAACGAGCCCAAGGTCTGCTCCTTCTACCTCGACGCCTTCGGCTTCGACGCGGCCCAGAAGGTCGTCTGGCACATCGAGGCCTGGGCGAACAACACCGCCCCCAAGGGCGAGACCGTCAAGTCCGGTTCGCTGACGCTCGACGGCTCGGGCCACGAGCGCACCGAGGACATGGTCCTGCCGGACGGCCAGTACAAGCTGTTCTGGAACTTCGAGGGGGAGAACGGCAAGGCCAAGCACAAGGTCTTCAAGACCGACTGCGCGACCGAGGACAAGCCGGGCGAAGGCAAGCCGGACGAAGGCAAGCCGGAGAAGCCCGGCAAGCCCGACGAGAAGCCGGGCGAGGAGCCGGGCGGCAAGCCCGGTGACAAGCCCGGTGAGGAACCCACCGAAAAGCCCACCGAAAAGCCCGGCGAAAAGCCCGGCGACAAGCCCGCCGAGGAGCCGTCCGCCGAGCCCACCCCGGCCGGCGACGGCGAGCAGCCGGACGGCAGTGCCTCTCCGGCGGCGCCCGCCCCGGCGTCCCCGGCCCCGTCCGGCCAGGGCGATGCCTCCGGTGACCTCGCCGAGACCGGTTCGGGCGCGCCCGTCGGTGCTCTCGCCGCCGCCGCCGCGGCCCTGGTCGCCGCCGGCGGCTACCTGGTGATGCGCCGTCGCAAGGCCCAGGCGCAGGCCCAGTAAGCACTGACGCCGGCGCTGACCGGCACACGAACGGCGGTGGTCCTCCCGGACCACCGCCGTTCTCGTGCGTCTCGTACGTCCCGCCGGGGTCAGCCCGTGTTGCGCAGACCCGCCGCGACACCGTTGACCGTGAGCAGCAGCGCCCGCGACAGCAGCGGGTCGGGCTCCTCGCCCCGCTCGGCCGCCGCGCGCTGGCGGGCCAGCAGCGAGACCTGGAGGTAGGAGATCGGGTCCAGGTAGGCGTCGCGGATCGCGAACGTCTGGTGGAGCACCGGGCTGGAGCCGAGCAGCTGCTCCTCGCCCGTGATCCGCAGGACCTCCGCCACCGTGAGCTCGTGCTCGGCGCGGATCGTCTCGAAGACGTGCTTCAGATGGTCCGGGACGAGCGTGTCGACGTAGTGCTGGGCGATGCGCAGGTCGGTCTTCGCCAGCGTCATCTCGACGTTGGAGAGGAAGTTCCGGAAGAAGTGCCAGTTCTCCTGCATCTCTTCCAGGACCGTGTCCAGGCCCGCCTCCCGCAGCGCCTTCAGGCCGGACCCGACGCCGTACCAGCCGGGCACGATCTGCCGTGACTGCGTCCAGCCGAAGACCCACGGGATCGCGCGCAGGCCGTCGAGGCCCGCCCCGCTGTCCGGGCGGCGCGAGGGGCGCGAGCCCAGGTGCAGGTCCGCGAGCTGGTCCACCGGTGTCGCGGCGAAGAAGTACGCCGGCAGGTCCGGGTCCTCGACGAGCTTGCGGTACGCCGTGTGGGCGGCCTCGGAGACCGTGTCCATCGCCGCGTCCCAGCGGGCGAGCGCCTCGTCGGACTGACGGGGCGCGGTGTGCAGCGCGGACGCCTGGAGCGTGGCGGCGACCGTCAGCTCCAGGTTCTCCCGGGCCAGGGACGGCACCAGGTACTTGTCGGAGATGACCTCGCCCTGCTCGGTCACCTTGATCTCGCCCTCCAGCGTTCCCCACGGCTGCGCGAGGATCGCGTCGTGCGAGGGGCCGCCGCCGCGGCCGACGGTGCCGCCGCGGCCGTGGAAGAGGCGCAGGCGCACGCCGTACCGGTGGGCGACGTCGCGCAGCCGGCGCTGGGCGCGGTGGATCTCCCACTGCGAGGTCGTGATGCCGCCGAACTTCGACGAGTCGGAGTACCCGAGCATGACTTCCTGCACGTCGCCGCGGAGGGAGACGAGCCGCCGGTACGAGGGGTCCGCGAGCATCTCGTCGAGGATCACGTCGGCCGCGCGCAGCTCGTCCGTGGTCTCCAGGAGCGGCACGATGCCGATCTTCGCCCAGCCCGAGTGCAGGTCGATCAGGCCCGCCTCGCGGGCCAGTACCGCGGCGGCGAAGACGTCGTCGGCGCCCTGGCACATCGAGATGATGTACGACTCGATGACCTCGGGCCCGAAGCGCTCCAGGGCTTCCCTGACCGTGGTGAACACGCCGAGGGTCTTCTCCCCCGCGGCGTCCAGCGGCGCGGGCGTCGGGGCCAGCGGGCGCCTCGACCTGAGCTCCTTCGCGAGGAGCTTCTGCCGGTAGTCGCGCGGCATGTCGGCGTACCGCCAGGACTCCTCGCCGAGCCGGTCGAAGAGCTGCCCGAGGGCGTGGTGGTGCGCGTCGGCGTGCTCGCGCACGTCCATGGTGGCGAGCTGGAGCCCGAACGCGGCGAGGGTGCGGATCGTGCGGTCCATACGGCCGTCGGCGAAGAGGCCGCCGCGGTGCTCGCGCAGCGACGTCTGGATGAGCGCGAGGTCGGCGATCAGCTCGCCGGTGCCGAGGTAGTCGATGCCGGGCCGGTGCGGGCTGCCCTTGGCGAGGCGCTCGCGCGTGTTGAGGAGCTTCTGCCGGATGCAGGTGGCCTTGAGCCGGTAGGGCTCCTCGGCGTTCAGGCGCTTGTAGCGGGGGCTGATGGGCAGCCGCTCCAGGTCGGCCTGGAGGGAGGCCAGCAGCTCCTCGGTGACGCCGGTGTGGCGGATGGAGTTCGACAGCTGGCCGCGCAGCTCGTCGACGAGCGCCAGGGCGTCGGTGATGCCGTGCTCGTGCTGGAGGATCAGCACGTCCCAGGTGACGGCCGGCGTCACGTTCGGGTTGCCGTCGCGGTCGCCGCCGATCCAGGTGCCGAAGGTCAGCGGCCTGGTCTCCGCGGGCAGCTCGATGCCGACGCGTTCCAGTTCGGCGGCGAGGTCCTCCAGGACGTCGCCCACCGCGCCGGCGTGCAGCTCGTCGAGGTAGTAGATGGCGTTGCGCGCCTCGTCGGCCGGCTCGGGGCGTACGACGCGGAGCTCGTCCGTCTGCCAGATGAGGTCGATCGACTCGGCCAGACGGAGGTCGTGGCGGCGCCGGTCGGAGGCGATGACGGGGGTTTCGAGGAGCTCGGCGATGCGGCGCAGCTTGTTCAGTACGGACCGGCGCGCCGCCTCGGTCGGGTGCGCCGTGAAGACGGGCCTGACGTTGAGGTTCCTGACGGTGTGGCGCAGGTGCTCGGGGTCGGCGTCCTTGAGCCGGTCCGCCGTACGGGCGAGGAGCCCGCCCTCTTCGGCGCGCTTGGCGCGCATCTCGCGGCCGCGGTGCACCTGCTCGGTGACGTTGGCAAGATGGAAGTAGATGGAGAAGGCGCGCACCAGCCGGGCGGCGGTCTCCAGGTCGGTGTCGCCGAGCAGCTCGGCGGCGGCTTCGCCGTCGGTGCGCGTCAGGGCGCGCACCCGCTCGACCAACTCGAGGAGTTCGGGACCTTCCTGCCGTACGAGCGTCTCGCCCAGCAGGTCGCCGAGGCGGCGGATGTCGGCACGCAGCTCCGCGCTGGTGGTGGAGTTCTGGTCGGCACTGCTCACAGGTGCGGCTCCTTGCAGTGTTTCAGCACGTCTGGAGGTTTTGTGGACCACGCTGTCCGACGAGGCCCAGGATATGCGGCGCGGCTGAACCTGTGCTCCTCGGCCTCTTGCCGCGAGACAAAGCGCTGCCATACTTACGATGCCGTAGGTTACGCATCCGTAGCCAACGCATCAGTCACTTCCCTCACCCCCAGGGGACCCCATGACCACACGTTCCGACGTGCTCGAAGACGCCAGCGGAGCGACGGCCGGCACCTCGGCCCCCTCCGCCACGCGCGGTGGGGAGTCCAAGCGCTCCATCGAGCAGCTCGCACTTCTCGTCTTCATCACCGTTCCCTTCGTCGCCCTTCTGGCGGCCGTGCCGCTCGCGTGGGGATGGGGTGTGAGCTGGCTCGACCTGGGCCTGCTGGTCTTCATGTACTACCTGGGCTGCCACGGCATCACCATCGGTTTCCACCGTTACTTCACCCATGGTTCCTTCAAGGCGAAGCGTCCGCTGCGCATCGCCCTGGCGGTCATGGGCTCCATGGCGGTGGAAGGCCCCCTGGTCCGGTGGGTGGCCGACCACCGCAAGCACCACAAGTTCTCGGACGCCGAGGGCGACCCCCACTCCCCCTGGCGTTTCGGCGAGACCCTGCCCGCCCTGATGAAGGGCCTGTGGTGGGCGCACATCGGGTGGATGTTCGACGAGGAGCAGACGCCGCAGGACAAGTACGCACCGGACCTGATCAAGGACCCGGCGATCCGCCGCATCTCCCGCGACTTCGTCTACTGGACGATCCTGTCCCTGGCCATCCCCCCGCTGGTGGGCGGTCTGGTCACGATGTCGTGGTGGGGCGCGTTCACGGCGTTCTTCTGGGGCTCGCTGGTCCGCGTCGCCCTCCTGCACCACGTCACCTGGTCGATCAACTCCATCTGCCACGCGGTGGGCAAGCGCCCCTTCAAGTCGCGTGACAGGTCCGGCAACGTCTGGTGGCTGGCCGTGCTGTCCTGCGGCGAGTCCTGGCACAACCTGCACCACGCCGATCCGACCTCGGCCCGGCACGGTGTGATGAAGGGACAGGTGGACTCCAGCGCCCGCCTGATCCGCTGGTTCGAGCAGGCCGGCTGGGCGTACGACGTCCGGTGGCCGAGCGCGGACCGTATCGACTCCCGACGCAGGACCGGGCCCTCCGAAGCGGCATGATGGGTGACGTGGCGATCGACGGCAGCAGTACGAACAGCGAGAAGAGCAGGCCCACTCCGAGCCGGCGTGCCCGCCGCGTCCGCATGACCGGCAAGGAGCGCCGCGAACAGCTGCTGGACATCGGCCGCACCCTCTTCGCCGAGAAGGGGTTCGAGGGCACGTCGGTGGAGGAGATCGCGGCGAAGGCGGGCGTCTCCAAGCCGGTGGTGTACGAGCACTTCGGCGGCAAGGAGGGCCTGTACGCCGTGGTGGTCGACCGGGAGATGAGCCGCCTGCTCGACATGGTCACCGGCGCGCTGACCGCCGGCCACCCGCGCGAGCTCCTCGAACAGGCCGCGTTCGCCCTGCTCGACTACATCGAGACGTACACCGACGGTTTCCGCATCCTGGTCCGGGACTCGCCGGTGGCCCAGTCCACGGGCTCGTTCGCCTCCCTGATCAGCGACATCGCCACTCAGGTGGAGGACATCCTGGGCCTGGAGTTCAAGGCCCGCGGCTTCGACCCCAAGCTGGCCCCGCTGTACGCCCAGGCCCTGGTCGGCATGGTGGCGCTGACGGGCCAGTGGTGGCTGGACGTCCGCAAGCCGAAGAAGGCGGAGGTCGCGGCGCACCTGGTGAACCTGTGCTGGCACGGCCTGGAGAACCTGGAGGCGAAGCCCCGCCTGATAGGCCACCGCAAGAGCTGACCGGCCCGGACGACGACGTGGCTCGTCGCGGAGAGCCGGGGCGCCCGCCTCGCCCCCGAAGGAGGTCACGGCGTGCCTCCGCTGATCGGGGTCGCCCACGACGCCCTGGCCCACTGCCCCGGCGCGTCCCAGGCCCTGGGCCTGCTCTCACTCCCCGGCGGGGATCTCGCCCCGGCGGGCGTCGCCCGGCGTTACGTACGGATGGCGGCCCTGTCCTGGCGGCTGCCGCCGGACACGGCGGACGCCTTGGAAACGATCACCGGGGAGCTCGCCGCCAACGCGCTGGAGCACACCGACAGTCGCTCCCTCACGATCGCGCTCTCCCGCACCGCTCACGAAGCCACTGTCAGCGTGACCGACGAAGGGCAGGGCGGCGGACGGGTGCCCGTACCGGACACGCCGGAGCCCGAACAGGAACACGGACGCGGGCTGCTGATCACCGACGCGCTGGCCACCCGCTGGGGGCAGCGGCGGACCTGCGGCGGGCTCACGGTCTGGGCCGGGATCACTACCGCCGAGCCCGCCGTCACTCCTTGTGATGACGCCGCTGGATTCCAACCGCTACGGTGAGGGAACAGGCCAGAATCCCGCTCGTGGGAGGAACCATGACCGCCGAACCGATCGCCGAGCCGGGCTGCCGCTGGCCGGTGCCGCCGCAGGACGGCTACACCGTGGACGACCTGTACACGCTGCCCGATCTCCCGCCGCACACCGAGCTGATCGACGGGAGCCTCGTCTTCGTGAGTCCGCAGCGACTTTTCCACAGCCGCATGATCGACCTGCTGATGAACGGCCTGCGTCACACCGTGCTCCCGGAGCTGAAGGTCACACGCGAGATGACCGTTGTCCTGGACCGTCGCAACGGTCCCGAGCCCGACGTCTGCGTCGTCCGCGCCGAGGCGGTCACCGGTCTTGAGCAGACCCGTTTCCAGGCGGCCGACGTCCTTCTCGCCATCGAGGTGGTCTCCCCGGACTCCGAGGCGCGCGACCGCGACACCAAGCCCCGCAAGTACGCCGCGGCCGGCATCCCGAACTTCTGGCTGGTCGAGATGGCCGGAGCGGACCAGCACCCCGTTGTGCGTGTCTACGAACTCGATCCGCTGTCCAAGACGTACGCCGTGTCCGGCATCCACCACGACCGGGTCAAGACCGGCGTCCCGTACACGATCGACATCGACATCACGCTGGACGCACTCCACCAGCTCTGAGCCCGCCACCACAGCTGCCGGTACTGTACGAAGACTGAATCACCCGCACCGGAGGCCACCGTGAGTGCCCGGTCCAGTGGCCCGTACGGACCACTGATCCCCATGCCCGAGCTCACGCCCGACGCGCTGCGGAACGCAGTCTCCCGCATCGCCCCCAGCCGGGTCCCCGCGCTCACCCAGCACCTGTTCGAGGCCACGACGAACGCCCAGCAGACGCAGAGCCTCGCTCCGCTGCGTGCCTTCGTGCATTCGTGGGCCGTGTTCGTCGCGATCGAGCGGTATCCGGAACGCGCAGCTCAGCTGCGTGAACTGGAGCGCATCGTGGACGCGGGCGAGCAGGATCCCACCGACGCGATCGTCGAAATCCGTCGGATCCGGGAGGCAGCCGAGGCGGAGGCCCGGCTGTGACGGACTGGACGTGGGATCACAACCCGAGCGCCGAGGACCTCACCAGTGGACTGCCACTCGGTGTCGTGGCAGAAGTAGAGCGGCTGGCCACCGAGCTGGCCGCACTCGGACACGACTCGGTGAAAGTCGGCCGGCCCATCGACCGCGAGGGTGGGCTCCGAGAGTTCGATCTGATGGGCGGGCGCGGATTCATCAGCTTTCTCGCTGTACCGCGCCATGAATGCGTCTACGTCTGCAACATCACCTGGTACGGCTGACGTCCACGACGCCTGAGCCCGCGTCGGACGTGGTCACGTCCCCAACGGGACGCGCACTCACACCGCCGGGTCGGCGGCGAGGGCGTACAGCAGCTCGTAGGCGGTGTTCACCAGGCGGGAGCCGCGGCCCGGACGGGTGACGAGGGCGGCGACGCCGGTCGCGGAGGCCGGGTGGAAGCCGAGGAACGCCTGCTGGCCGAAGGTCTCTCCGCTGTGGAAGAGCAGCGGCCCGCCGGGGGCCGGGTGGTGGTACCAGGTCAGTGTGTGGGTGTTGCGGTGGCGCAGGCCGCGGCGCAGCTGCGGGACCTGGACGTCGCGCAGGGGCAGGCGCAGGGGCACGGGCGCTCGCTCGGGGTCGAGGTGTGCTTCGAGGTACGTGAGCAGGTCGGCGGGGGTGGAGCGGGCGGCGCCCGCGGCGAGGAAGGGGCCCATGCCGATGCCGGGGACCGGGGTGGTGCCGTCCGCGCGGTGGCCGGTCGCGGTGGTGGCGGGGTCGCCGGGGCCGAGGGTGGTGCCGGTCAGGCCGAGGGGGTGCGTCACGTGGCGGGTGAGCAGGGTGGGGCAGTCGGTGCCGGTGGCATGGGCCATGGCGGGGCCGAGCAGGGCCACCCCGAAGTTGGAGTAGTGCCAGCGGGTGCCGGGGCGGTGGCGGGGCCGGGTGCGGGCGAAGGCGCGCAGGAGGTCTTCGGCGTCGTACGTGGCGTAGCCGTCGACGTGCGGACGCAGCAGGGCACGGGGCTTCAGGCCAACGGGGATGCGGGGCAGTCCCGCGGTGTGGGTGGCCAGGTGGCGCAGGGTGATACGGCGCGAGTCGGGGTGGCGCAGGGGCAGTTGGGGCAGGTGGGCGGCGAGCGGGTCGTCGAGGTGCAGGACGCCGGAGCGGGCGAGGTGGGCGAGGAGCAGCACGGTGAAGGTCTTGGTGATCGAACCGAGTTCGTAGCGCAGCGCGTGGCGCGGCACGGCCGGGGCGGGCCCGGTGCCACCGGTGACGGTGGTCCGCCGGCCGTGGCGGGTGACGGCGAGCACGACGTCCGGGGCGCGGATCGCGGTGAGCGTGTCCGCGAGGCGGACCGCGAGCGGGGTGACGGGCGTCCTGGCGGCGGGTGCGAGCGTGCTCATCACGCGGCGGACATCGCACGGGAGACGGCCATCGCGGAGACGAACGCGGCGACCAGGGTGGGGTGGTGGACGATGTCGAAGACCTCCGCCGCGTCGCCGTCCGGCATGCCGTGGTGGAGGGGCATCGCCCCGGTGTCGGACTGCGCGGCGGCGTACCGCTCCCAGATCTCCGCGTCCAGTACGGGCCGCGGCAGGCACGTGTCGACGAAGAGGAGTTCGCCGAGCAGGTCCCAGTGTTCGAGGTCCGCCCAGTCCTCGAGCCACGCGGGCAGGTACAGCGCGAGATAGGAGGCGATGTCCGGGGGAATGCCGTCCGGATTCTCGCCCCAGTTGGTGAGGTGGAAGACGGTGTGCGTGATGTCGTACGCGATGTGGTACTGCACGGTCCACGGTTCGGGCAGCCGTCCCAGCCAGGTGCGGCTCAGGGCCCGGTCGAAGTCCTCCCTCGGCACCAGGCCCGTCTGGCGTTCGGAATTGATCACGCCGAGCCGCCGGTTGGGCACCATCTCCAGCGCCGACCAGGTGAGGGTGCGGCGGCTGGCCTCCACGGCCGAATCCAGTCCCGGGTGACGGAAACCCAGCTCGTGGAAGGTCGAATAGATTTCCAGAGGTACGGAGGAGAACGGCTCTTCGTGCTGGAAGGCGGCCAGCACATTGCCGCCGTCGAGCAGTTCCCGCCAGGCGAAGTCCAGCAGGTGCCCGGCGCGGGCGTGCTGGTGCGAGCCCGCCACGCCCTCCCGGAAGAGCACCCGCAGGTTGATCGACAACTCACCGATGGGCTTGAGCCGTTCGATGACACCTCTGCTGGTGGCCCGGTCCTCGGGGGTCAGCCGGAAGTGCTCACGGTGGTCGTCGAGCCAGGCCAGAGCCCGGTCGCCGATGCCGTGCAGCAGCGCGGGGGAAGCGGCTGCGGATGTGACGGTCATGGGGCCACCTCGTCTTCGTGGAACTGCCGCCCGGCGGTCGTCGTCACGGTCTCGCCCGGTGCGGCCGCGCTCTCGTCCAGGGCGATACGGGCAAGGGTGGCGGCGAAGGCGGTCACCAGGGTGGCGTGGTAGCAGGCCGCGAACGCCCCGGCGCGGTCGCCCTCGGGCGGCGCGGCGCCCATCACGGGCACGCCGCCGTCCGGTGCCTGCGCTTCGGCCAGCCGCTGCCAGGCCACCGGATCGTACGGAGCGGCGGGCAGACAGGCCGTCACGGCCAGCAACTCACCCGCCAGGTCCCACATTTCCTCGTCCAGCCAGCTCTCCAGCCAGGCGGGGAGCCACAGCCGCAGATAGCCGGCGAGCGGCCGAGGCAGCCGCCCGCGGGCGCGGCCCCAGTCGGTGAGGTGGAAGACGTCATGGGTCAGGCCGTACGCCGCCTCGCGGTCCAGCGTCCACGGTTCCGGCGTCAGGCCGAGGCCGGTCAGTTCCAGCACCGCCTGGAAATCGGCGTGCCGGCGCAGACCGATGCGCTGCTCGGCGTTGAGGACGGAGAGCGTCCGGGTGTGGTCCCCGCGGGCGATCCGCCAGTTGCGCAGCCCTGTTGTCGTCGTCAGCAGCTCGTCCACGGCGGTGTCGCGCAGCCCGGCCTGTGCGAAGACCCCGTAGATCTCCACCGGATACGTCGCATGCGGCTCGCCGCGGATCAGTTCGGCGAACAGTTTCCCGTCGCGGGTCTCGCTCCAGGCGAAGGCGAACAGTCCGTCCGCCACCGAGCGCAGGTCGGCGCGCGGATGTGACGTCCTGATCAGGTGCGTCAGTTCGGCCAGTTCTCCGAGGGGCTTGAGGGACAGATCGGGGTCGGCGTCGGTCGTGACGTCCGGAAGCAGCCGGAAGTGCGCGCGCGCCCGGTCCAGCCACCCCAGGCTGTCACCGACCATGCGGTCGAGCAGCAGCGCCGGGGCGGCCGTGGAGCCGGTCATCCACTCCGCCCGTAGAACTGCCGCGCTGCCGCGAGATGGAGCGCCACCCGGGCGTCTCCGTCGCTCATGTGCCGTACGAACGCCAGCCCGTTGTCGAGGCCGAGAGTCGGCGGCACCTGCCCCAGCCGGGCCAGCCAGCGCCCGAGGCCGGCGGCTTGGAGCCAGTCCCTGCGGCGCACCGCCCGGACGAAACCACGGGCCAGGTCGTCGGTGCGCGGCGCCAGCCGGCCGGCCAGGTCCGTCGCGATTCCCGGGAGTGCGAGCGCGGCCAGCTGTGACGTCCGGTGGGAGAACTTGGGCCAGGGGTCGTCGGTCACCCAGGCCGATCCGGCCCGCGGCGCCTGCGGCCAGTGGTCCGCGCCACCGGGCAGGAAGGCGTGCGACGCCTCGACCAGTCCCCGGTAGCTCCACACCGTGACCTCCGACGCGTCAGGTCCCGGCGGGTACGCCGTCAGCGCCTCCCGTACCACCGCCTCGTCGTCCGCGCCACCCGGCGTCGCCCGGTGGTCCAGCGCGTACGGCGCGAGCGCGTCGGCGCCCAGCACCCGGATCGCGGCCGACGCCAGCGCGTCGCCCTGCCGCAGGAGGCGGGAGAGCGCATAGGGGTCGCCCTCGCCCCGGAGGGCGAGGACGACTCCTGTTGCGGCATCAGCGATCACAGCGCTCAGCGGGGCTGCTCCCGCTCCTGTCTGCTCGGCCAACGCATCCGCCATTAACGGGATTCCTTCTTCGGACGGGGGGTCGGCGGTGAGCTCTTGAGCGACCCGGCGAGCAGAAGTATGGCGCCACACTCACGCGTGTCGCGGAAGAATCCCTCGGGTTCGGCTGAGTCCAGCAACCCCTCGACCTCGGCGGTCAGAGCGGCCGTCTCGGCGCGGGAAGTGCGGTCCGTAATCATGCGACCATCTCCTTGTTGAGGCGGTATAACCAGCTTTACATGGGCTCCAATTGCTCGCAAACGGTAGAAAAAGGGCAAGGTCAGCGCGGGCGTCCCGCCCTCCTGGCGACGGCGAAGACGCGCCGGAACGGAAACACCGTGCCGTGCGGGCCCGCCGGATAGGCGGTGCGCAGGGCCCTGGCGTACTCCGCGACGAACGCCTCGCCCGCCTCGGGGTCGTCGGCGAGGGCGGTGAGGACCGGGCGCAGGGCCGTGCCCTTCACCCAGTCCAGGACCGGGTCCTCGCCGTGGAGGATCTGAAGGTACGTCGTCTCCCACACGTCGGCCTCGCAGCCCAGCGCGACGAGACGGGTGAGGTACGCGCCGGGTTCGAGGACGGCCGCCGCGCGGTCGCCCGCCCCGCGCAGGCGGGAGCGCCAGCGCGGGGAGTCGCGCAGGGCCGCCAGGATCGTGTGGCTGGGGGCGGTGAAGTTGCCGGGGACCTGGAAGGCGAAGGTGCCGCCGGGGGTGAGGGCGTCCAGCCAGACCGGGAAGCGGTCGGCGTGGCCCGGGACCCACTGGAGGAGGGCGTTCGAGACGATCAGGTCGTACGGTGCGCCCCCGGGCTCCCAGGTGGCGGCGTCGGCGTGGACGAAGTCGAGGCGCGGCCCCGCGTACCGCCGGGCCCGCTCCAGCATCTGCGGGGAGTTGTCGTAGCCCGTGACGCGGGCGGCGGGCCAGCGGTCCGCCAGCAGCGCGGTGACGTTGCCCGCGCCGCAGCCGAGGTCGGCGATGCGGGCGGGCCCGGCGCCGGGTCCGGGGTCGGATCCATCGCCGGTTCCAGCGCCGGGGCCGGGTCCGGGGCCGACGCGGGCGAGGAGGTCGAGGAAGGGCCGGGTGCGGTGGCCGGCGTGCCGGAGGTACTGGTCCGGGTCCCAGGTCGGTCGTACGGTCATGACGGCAGCCTCGCGGACCTTTTCTCTCGATGTCAAGATTCTCGACCCCAAGAGACTTCATGTCGACAGACCAACTACACTGATCGTCATGGAGGACGAGGTCGACCGACTGGTCGCTGCATGGCGCCGCGAGCGCCCCGACCTCGACGTGGAACCACTCGAGGTCCTCAGCCGTGTCTCCAGGCTGGCCCGCCACCTCGACCGCGCCCGCCGCATAGCCTTCTCCGAGCACCAGTTGGAGCCGTGGGAGTTCGACGTGCTGACGTCGCTGCGGCGCGCCGGCGACCCGTACCAGCTCTCGCCGGGCCAGCTGCTGACCCAGACCCTGGTCACCTCCGGCACCATGACCAACCGCATCGACCGGCTCGCCAAGAAGGGCCTCGTCGAGCGGCTGCCCGATCCGAGCGACCGCCGCGGCGTACTGGTGCGGCTCACCGCGGAGGGGCGCGACCGGGCCGACCAGGCGCTCGCCGGCCTGCTCGCGCAGGAGCGGGCCATCCTCAGCGAGCTCTCGCGCACGCAGCGCGGCGAACTGGCCGGTCTGCTACGCCAGTTGACCGCCCCGTTCGACAACATCCCCGGCTAGGTCCACCGGCCCGACCCCCGCCCGGCGCGCCAGCGCGACCGCGGCGAGCGTCGAGTGCACCCCCAGCTTCCCCAGCACGTTCTGCATGTGGGTGCGCACGGTGTGCGGAGAGAGGAAGAGACGTTCCGCCACCGCCTTGCGGCCCAGCCCGGCCACCATGCACCGCAGCACCTCGCGCTCGCGCGGCGTCAGCGACTCGACGAGCCGCTCGCTCTCGGTGCGGTGCTTGCGGGCGGCGGTCAACTCCCGCAGCACGCCCGTCAGGAGCGCGGCCGGCAGATGCGTCTCTTCGCGCAGTACGCCGCGGACGACGGCCAGCAGGCGCTGCAGCGAGCAGTCCTTGGCGACCCAGCCCGAGGCCCCGGCCTGGAGGGCGAGGGCGGCGCGGTGCGGGTCGTCCTTCTCGGCGAGCACGACCGTACGGACGGACGGACGGCCGGTACGGACGCCCGCCACCAGGGAGATGCCGTCCACCGGCGTGTCCCCGCCCGGCTCCGGCACGCGCACGGCGCGGGCCGTCACCGCGGTGGTGGCGCCGAGGTCGGCGTCGACGAGCATGACGTCGAACCCGCGGCCCTCCGCCCCCGCCCGCTCCAGGCAGCGCAGCGCGGCCGGGCCGCTGCCGGCCGCGGAGACGTCCACGTCGGGCTCGGCGGCGAGGGCCGCGGCGAGCGACTCGGCGAAGATGCGGTGATCGTCCACCACCAGTACCCGGATACGAGCCACAGACACCCCCATGCCGCGTTGTGCCGAAGTGTCCCCCCTGGACCCCCGGGGAGGCGGACCACATGCGGGTACGGCGCCCGGGGAAGCGGACGGTCCGGACGCACGGCCGCCGCCGCGCATCTGCCCCTGCCCGTCCCGGACGACGTACCCGACTGTCTCGCCCCTGATCAAGCACCGGCCCCCACCGGCGCTCTGTTTCAGCGTACGGCGGAGGGCGGGAAGCCGGAGGCGATTCGCAGAACTGGTCGGCCGGTGTGGTTGAGGTGTGTCTCCTGTTCAGCAGGGAGACAGAAGGCAACAGAAGACGACAGGAAATGCCGCGGCCGGCTCAGGCGACGCGGTGCGCCCCCCGGGACGGGACCGCCGGGAAGACCCGGGGCGAGGCGAACCCGTGCGCCGCGAAGGCCGCCTCGACGGCCCGGGTGACCTGGTCCGCCGCCGCCGACTCCACCAGGACCACCGCCGAGCCGCCGAACCCGCCCCCCGTCATCCGCGCCCCCAGCGCGCCCGCCGCGACCGCCGACTCCACGACCAGGTCCAGCTCGTCGCACGACACCCGCAGGTCCTCGCGGAGCGAGGCGTGGCCCTCCGTCAGCAGCGGCCCGGCCGCCCGCACGTCACCGTCCGCCAGCAGCTGCGCGATCCGGACGACCCGGTGGTCGTCCGACACGATGTGCCGGACGTAGCGCCGTACCGTCTCGTCCTCCAGCCGCCCCAGCGCCTCGTCCAGGTCCGCGTACGGCACGTCCCGCAGGTGGCTCACCCCGAGCACCCGCGCGCCCTCCTCGCACCCCGCCCGCCGCGCGGCGTACGCGCCGTCGCCGAGGGCGTGCTTCACCCGGGTGTCGACGACCAGCAGCGACAGGCCGTGCGCGGCGAGGTCGAAGGGGACCTGCCGGATCGACAGCGAGCGGCAGTCGAGGTGCAGCACGTGGCCCTCGACCGCGCACGCCGACGCCGTCTGGTCCATGATCCCGCAGGGCACGCCGACGAAGTCGTTCTCCGCGCGCTGCGCGATGCGCGCCAGTTCCGGGCGGCTGAGCCCGAGTGCGTACAGGTCGTTGAGGGCGAGCGCGGTGACGACCTCCAGCGCCGCCGACGAGGACAGGCCCGCGCCGGTGGGGACGGTCGACGTCAGGTGCAGGTCGGCGCCGGGCACCCGGTGCCCGGCCTCGCGCAGCGCCCACACCACGCCCGCCGGGTACGCCGCCCAGCCGCCGTCCGACAGCGGGGCCAGCTCGTCGAGGCGGAGCCGGACGACACCGCCGTCGACGTCCGCCGAGTGCAGGCGCAGTACGCCGTCGTCGCGGCGGGCGACCGCGGCGACCGCCGTGTGCGGCAGGGCGAGCGGCATCACGAAGCCGTCGTTGAAGTCGGTGTACTCGCCGATGAGGTTGACGCGGCCGGGGGCCGCCCAGACCCCGTCGGGCCCGGCGCCGTACAGCTCGGCGAAGGTACCGGCGACGGCCTCGGCGACGGCGGCCGTGGTGGTCCCGGTGGTCGTGGTGGCGGTCATACGTCCTGCTCCTCCCGGCGGGCGAACGCCCACGCGTCCGCGACGATGCCCGCGAGGTCCGCGCGGGACGGGATCCAGCCGAGCTTCTCGCGCGCCGCGTCGGCGGACGCGACGAGCACCGCCGGGTCGCCGGCCCGGCGGGGCGCCATGACCTCGGGGACGGGGTGTCCCGTGACCTTGCGTACGGTCTCCACGACCTCGCGGACCGAGAAGCCGTTGCCGTTGCCGAGGTTGCAGATCAGGTGGGACCCCGGCTCGGCCGCGCCCAGCGCCAGCAGGTGCGCCTCGGCGAGGTCGGCGACGTGGATGTAGTCGCGGACGCAGGTGCCGTCGGGGGTCGGGTAGTCGTCGCCGTACACCGAGATCGCCTCGCGCCGGCCCTGCGCGACCTGGAGGACGAGCGGGATGAGGTGGGACTCCGGGTCGTGCCGCTCGCCGTACGCCCCGTAGGCGCCCGCGACGTTGAAGTAGCGCAGCGAGACCGCGGCGAGCCCGTGGGCGGCGCTCTCGCCGCTGATCATGTGGTCGACGGCGAGCTTGGAGGCGCCGTACGGATTGGTCGGCGCGGTCGCCGCGCTCTCCGTGACGGGCGTGGAGACCGGTTCCCCGTACGTCGCCGCCGTCGAGGAGAAGACCAGTTTGCGCACGCCCGCGCCGCGCATCGCGGCGAGCAGCGCCACCGTCCCGCCGACGTTGTTCGTCCAGTACTTCTCGGGGTCGACGACGGACTCGCCGACCTGCGAGAACGCGGCGAAGTGCAGGACGCCGTCGTAGGACGGGTCCAGCCAGCGCGCGGCGTCCTGGACGCGGCCCTCGACGAAGGCGGCGCCGTCCGGGACGCCCTCCCGGAAGCCGGTGGAGAGGTCGTCGAGGACGGTCACCTCGTGACCGGCTTCCAGAAGATGGGCCGCGACCACGCTGCCCACATATCCCGCACCGCCCGTGACCAGGTACTTCTGCTTCACTCGCTCGCTACCTCTCGCAGTCGCGCTGCCGCGGCCTCCGGCGGCACATCGTTGATGAACACATTCATGCCGGACTCGGAACCCGCGAGGAACTTCAGCTTGCCCGAAGTACGTCGGATGGTGAAAAGCTCGAGGTGGAGTCCGAACTCGTGTCGGCCGAGCCCCTCCGCGCCGTCCACATCGCCCACGTCGCCGAACGGCGCCTGGTGCCAGGCGGAGATGTACGGCGTCGGCGGCTCGCCGGGGCCGAAGATCCGGTCGAACCTGCGCAACAGTTCCAGATAGATCTGTGGGAACTCTGTGCGCGCGCCGTCGTCGAGGGCCCGCAGGTCGGGCACGCGCCGCTTCGGGTAGAGGTGCACCTCGTACGGCCAGTGCGCGGCGTACGGCACGAAGGCCACCCAGTGCTCGCCCTCCAGCACCACCCGGGTGCCCTCGGCGCGCTCGCGCGCCACGATGTCGTCGAAGAGGTTCTGGCCGGTCCGGGCCAGGTGCGCGGCCGTCGAGCGCAGCATCAGGGCCGTGCGCGGGGTGACGAAGGGGTAGGCGTAGATCTGGCCGTGCGGATGGCCGAGGGTGACGCCGATCTCCGCGCCCCGGTTCTCGAAGCAGAACACCTGCCGCACCTGCGGCAGCTCGGCCAGCTCCGCCGTCCGGTCGGTCCACGCCTCCAGGACGAGGCCGGCCTGCTCCTCGGTGAGGGCGGCGAAGGACGCGTCGTGGTCGGAGGTGAAGCAGACCACCTCGCAGCGTCCCGCGTCCCCGGCCAGTGAGGGGAAGCGGTTCTCGAAGACGGCCACGTCGTACTCGGCGGCCGGGATCTCGCTGTGCCGGCCGCCGCGCGACGGGCAGAGCGGGCATTCGTCGGCGGGCGGGTGGTAGGTGCGGCCCTGGCGGTGCGAGGCGACGGCGACAGAGTCCCCGAGCAGCGGGTCGCGGCGGACCTGCGAGGTGGTCGCGATCGGGTCGAGGGGCCGCTGATCGACGGCATCGCGCACGGCGTCGTCACGGGAGTCGTAGTAGAGCAGCTCCCGGCCGTCGGCCAGCCGGGTCGACGTCTTCTTCACACGCAGGCTCCTCATCACATCCACCCAACACAACCGAACACAAACAACCATGAGAGAACAGCACAGTCAACACCCTCCCCCGGATTCCGCCCGACCGTTCCCTCACGATCGAACAAAGAACACCACCAAAAGTATTCACTTTCACCCCGGACGCGTAGGTTCCGTTCCGATCCTCCGATCCGTTCGCTCGGCGGAGAGGGAGCAGGCCCCCGTGCGCTGCCTGGCCGAAGGGCTTCGGCTCCCCGCCCACGGGCCCGGCTGCACGATTCCGGCGATCTGCCTCCGACCCCGCCCTGCCTCTCCGCCCCCGCCCGGCGCTCCGCCCCCGAGGGCGGACAGTGGAGGACGTCCTTGGCCCGGAGGCGCGAAGCGCCGGAGTTCGCCGCGCCTCCGGGCCGGGCAGGTTCATGCTGGGCGTTGCCGGCTCTCGATGTACTGGCGTACGCCGGTCAGCGGTGCGCCGCCGCAGGAGCCTGCGAAGGAGCAGCCGCACCAGAAGCGTCCGCCCCACAGGCAGCGGCGTACGTACGTGCCGTACTTCTTGCGCAGGTACCGGGAGGAGACGCCTTCGAGGCTGTTGGGAGGCTATTGGCCAGTTCGGCTCCACGGGCGTGTCCTCAGACACCCGTAGGGCTGGAGGTACGGGACGGGCCGGGGTCCGGGGCAGCGACCCGGTTCGGGAAGGGGCGGGACGGAGAGGAGAAAAGGGCCCCGCGCAGCGAACCCATGCTGTAAGTTCCGCAGTTTCGCGAGCACTTCCGCGTGATCATGAGCAACGGTGACGTTCGGTGGCGGTCAGTTGATGGCTGTCGATGATCTTCTGTATGCGCCCGGAGATGCAGCCCAGTGAGCAGCCAGCGGCGGCTCGTTGATGGTGGTTGGCGCAGCCTGATGGGGACGGTGATGCCCGGAACGTTTCAGGGTTTCGGGCATCACCGCCAGCGGCGGGGGCACCGCATGAGTCAGTTGGAGACGCCATCAGTGGAGGTCAGGGCCGGGGCGTAGGGCTCCAACTGTGAGGGGCCCGTGTCGCGCGCCCGGTTGTCAGCTGATGGTGTAGGAACTGGCCCTGTCGTTCCAGTTGCCGGCCGGGCAGTCGCCTGTTCCTCCTCCGCCGAGGAAGGAGCACTGGTTGATGTACGTGGTGGAGGCTCCGGTGAAGTTCGTCCCCTCGAAGAACTTGATGTCGCACCGGCTCGCGGTCTTGACGGACGTGATGGTGTCGTTCATGTTCAACCCGTTGGGATACCAGGCGTTGTCGCCGAGGTTGCCGTCGTAGTACTCCACCGTGTTGGTGTCCGCCGAACAGGCGTGGCTGCCGGTCAGGATCTTGTAGCCACCTCCCGTCTGGAAGTTGTACCAGTTGTAGAGGTAGACCAGATCCAGCTCTGCTGACGCCGACACATGCTGCTTCAGGGCGGCTTCGCTCTCGAAGCAGGCGGATCGGCCTGTGCTCAGGCTTGTCGAGCAGTACGGCCCGGTCGAGGCCGTCGGTGTGGGTTCCGTCCGCGGTGAGGCCGAAGCCGGTGTCGCGATCAGCACGGTGCTGATGACGAACAGACTGCCGATGAGCTTTCTCATTGTTTTCCGTCCTCTGTGTTGATGCTCCGTGCGAGAAAGAGGAATCTCGCTTCCTTCCTCGCCTGACCGGCGATCGACCACCGGCCGGGGTCGTGCGGGGCAGGGGCGGCGTGCCCTTGCCCCGGCGACCGGGACTGGGTGGCGATGTCGATGACCTTCTCGTGTGCCGTCACCATGTCGTCATCACCGCGTCACCGCCGGCGTTGAGGGATCAGTTCCGCGCACGTTATGCTCCGACGGGTTACTTTGGGTGACGGGGGCGGTTCGGGGGATGGACTTTCGCGTACTGGGCACGCTTGAGGTCCGGACGGGCCAGGAACGGTTACTGGTGCCGGGAGCGCGGCGGCAGCGGGTTCTGGCCGCTTTGCTGCTGGCACCGAACTCGGTGGTGCCGCTGTCCAGGCTCGCGGACATGACCTGGGATGACGAGCCGCCCGTGACTGCTGTGAAGCAGGTGCAGAACTCGGTGTCGGTGCTGCGTGAGCGGTTGGGCGATACCGCGCAGCGGCTCATCCGTACCGAGGACACCGGCTACCTGATCCGCGTTGGGGAACAGGACCTCGACTCGCTCCGGTTCGCCGCTGGGGTCGCCGAGAGCCGTCGCCACGCAGCGGAGAGAAGGCTGCATCAGGCAGTCGCGGAGATCCGAACAGCACTGGACCTCTGGCGCGGGACCGCGCTTGAGGGTTTAGGCACCGCAGCGCTGACCAGATCCGCCGCACGGCTGGACGAGCAGCGACTCAGCGCGCTGGAGCTGTCTGTCACATGGCAGCTGGAACTGGGCGAGCACCACGAGGTCGCCGATGACCTGGCAGATCTCGTGCATGACCATCCACTGCGCGAGACCCTGCATATGCTGTCGATGGAGGCGCTGGTCCACTGCGGACGACGCGCGGACGCGCTGCACGTCTTCCATCGCCTCAGAACCCGCCTCGCCGAAGAACTCGGAGTCGACCCTGGGCCGGATGTGCGGCGCCTGCATGAGCAGATCCTGCGCGGTGAACAACCCAGGTCCCGCCCGGACCATCGCACTCAGGGTGTCTACCGCATGCCCGCCATGAGACAGCCGGGGTCCCTCGCCCCATCAGTGCCACGTCAACTTCCGCAAGCAGTCCGAGACTTCGTTGGCCGGGCTGATCACCTGGACGCGCTCGACGCCCTGCTACCGCCGGTCGCGGGGCAGGCCGTGGTGATCTCCGCACTCGACGGCTCGGGCGGAGTAGGCAAGACAACGCTCGCGGTGCACTGGGCCCACCGCGTCCAGGACCGGTTCCCCGACGGCACACTCCACACGAATCTTCGCGGTTACGGTCCCGGCAAGCCCGCGCATCCGGACGAGATTCTCGACGACTTCCTGGTCGCGCTCGGCGTACACCCGGCGGCGGTACCTGCTGGGACCGGCGCCCGCTCGGGACTCTTCCGCACACTCGTGGCGGGACGGCGCATGCTGATCGTGCTGGACAACGCCCATAGCGCCGAGCAGGTCCGGCCGCTGCTGCCCGGAGCACCTGGCTGCATGGTGGTGGTGACCAGCCGTGACAGCCTGACCGGCCTGGTGGTCACCGAAGCCGCGCAGCGGCTCACCCTCGACGTGCTCACCCCGTCCGAGGCGCTGGACTTGGTCGTCGGCGTCATCGGTCCTTCCCGAGCCCAGGCGGAACCCGCCGCAGTGGAGAACCTCATCCAGCTGTGCGCGCGGCTGCCTCTGGCGCTGCGGATCGCCGCGGGGCGCGCAGCTGCGTACGAAAACGTCTCCGTCGCCGACATCGTCGGCGAGCTCGCCGACGAGAACTCCAAGCTCGACGCCCTAAGTTGGGGCCGAGACCCCTACGCGGCGGTCCGCAGCGTACTCGCCTGGTCCTACGATCAGCTGACCATCGGGCAGGCGAACCTGTTCCGGCGTCTGGGCCTGCACCCGGGCCCGGACATCTCGACACCCGCGGCCGCGGCCCTCGCGCATCGGCCACCACGCCAGACACGGCAACTGCTCAACGCGCTGGCCGACGCACACCTCATCGAACCCCTCGCGCACGACCGATACCGTTTCCACGACCTCCTGCGCGCCTACGCGGAAGAATTGTCCGGTGAGCACGACACCGAGGATCAGCGGCGCGACGCCCTCGACGCCATGCTCACCTGGTACAGCCACACCGCTCACACCGCCGACCGCCAGCTCTACCCGACCAACACACGCGTGGTGACGACCGTCGCAGAGCCCGACCACCCCCTGCCCTTGGCCGACCGCGATGCTGCCTGGGCCTGGTTCACCGACGAACGCGCCAACCTGATCGCCGCTCTGTACCACGCAGTGGACCGCACCATGGATGACTACGCCCTGTACCTCATCGACGCTCTCGGCTTCCTCGTGCTCATGGGCGGCTGGGAGGAACGCGTCGATACTGCCAGCGCGGGTCTGCACGCGGCACGGCGGTCCGGTCGGACCGTCCACGAAGCGAACGCCCTACTCGCCCGCGGAGAGGCGCTGGCGCACTTGCGGCACCCCGACGCGCAGGCGGACCTCACTTGCGCTTGCCGGCTCGCCCAGGACGCCGGCAACGTCCACGTCCAGATCGCCGCCCGCATCGAACTCGGCCAGCTACTGCGTCAGCAGACCCGCTTCGTCGAAGCGCAGCACCACTTCGAGGAAGCCCGCGAGCTCAGCAGAGGATTCGACACCGGCCGGTGGGAAGCGGTGGCGGAAGGGCACCTCGCCACACTCCATTCCGATCTCGGCAATCACCAGCAGGCCATCGACTGCGGCACACGCAGCGCGGCACTGCGCCACCAGCTCGGCGACACGGACGGCGAAGCATGCGCTCTCGCGGCCATCGCCGTGGGATGGCAGGGCATCGGCGACCACGACACGGCGATCGTTCACTGCCGACGCGCCATCGCACTCGGCCGCGCGTCCCTGGGCAGCCATGAAGAAACCCTCGCCGGGCCTCTCACCGTCCTCGCCACCTCGCTGCACGCCCTCGGACGCGTGAACGAGGCAATCGACTGCTGGCAGGAAGCCGCTTCCATTTACGCCGACCGGGGACTGGACGCCGACGCCGCCACCCTGCACCACCGCATCCGAGCGGCAGACCAATGGCCTGCCCTGCCTCCCGCACGCAGGTCCGCCGCCCCTTGATGGTGCCCTGGAGAAGACATCAACTCCCGGGGCATCCGCTGCGGCTACGCTCTCTGCACCATGGTCACGATCTGCATGGCATGGGTGGCGGACCGGGGCGGGACCGTCATAGCTCACTGACCGCCCGGCCCGGCGACGCGCCAGCCGGGCGCTGATCAGCTGCACGAACCGAAGGCGGTGAGCCTGGCGTGGCCAGCCGTCGTACGATGCCGCCTTCGAACTGCTTCCGCAGGCACCGCAGTTCTGCGTCCTGGGTGGCAGTCTGCGTGTCCCGGGCGGAGTACGACGACGACCTGCTTGAGGCGGGCGATCTGGCTGGTCGCCCCCGCCGCGCGGCTGCACTCAGGCTCAGCATCCCCCGAACCTCCCTCAACAGGTGTCTGAAGAAGCCAAAGACGACCGTGGGATTCGCGATCTTCAAGCACCACCGCGGTCATGTTGTGCACGCGCTACTGGACCGCAGCCATAACAACGTTGAGGGCTGGAGGGTCGAGACCTCCTGACCGGGCTGCTCTCCCCTGATCCCGGCCGCAACACAGCCGACGATCGCCGGTTTGGGCAACCGGTGATCGTCGCGACTATCGAAGCTCACCCTGACCCCGAGCTTCCCGCGCAGAACATGAACAACACACCCCCTCGCGGCCCGCGAACCCAGGGCCCACTACTGGCAGTGACTACCGCCAGAGCCCAGCGGGCGATTCTGCTCACGGTCCCCCCATACGAGTGCTGCTCATGAGACGCGGAATCCGGCGTTTCCGCAGGAGCCAGTGCTCACGAAGTCACGCTCCCTACACCGGCGCCGTCCGGCGCCCCACCCGCCGTCAGCGGTCCAGCACCGCCCGGTCCAGCAGCCCCGTGCGCGCAGCGAGCGCCGCCGCCTCCAGCCGCGAGCCGACGCCGAGCTTCATCAGGACCCGCTGGACGTGCGTACGGGCGGTGCTCGGCGCGATGCCCATGCCGGCCGCGATCAGCCGGGTGTCCTCGCCGTCCGCCACCCGCACCAGGACCTCGGCCTCGCGCGGCGTCAGCATCTGGAGCAGCCGCCGGCCCTCGTCGTCGGGGAGCGCCGCCGGGTTGAGCAGCTCGGCGAAGGCGCTCTGGAGCAGCTGCGGCGCCACCGCCGCCTCCCCCGCCCGCGCCTTCACCATGGCGCGCTCGACGCCTTCGATGCGCTCGTCATGGCGTACGTAACCGGACGCCCCGGCGGCGAAGGCCGCGGCGATGCCGCGCGGGCTGGGCACCGGGCCGAGGACCAGAACGGCCACCTGCGGCCGTTCGCGCTTGATGTGGGCGATCGGGTCGAAGACCCCCGGTCCGGCGGGGGCCGCCGTACCGAACAGGCACACCTCGGGCGCCCTGCTGACGACCAGTTCCGCCGCCGCCCCGGACGTCGGAGCGGTCGCCGCCAGCACCCGGTGCCCGCGCAGTTTGAGTGCCGAGGCGAGCGCCTCGGCGAGCAGTCGGTGGTCGTCGACCACCATGAGCCGCACGCCCATCGACGAATCCCCCATACCCCTGCCCCTGAAGCTGGCCCCCCGGCCTCCTGACCCGGCAAGCTACACGCTTGTCCGACGTTGCGCGCCCCTTACCGGTAAGAAGCCCCCCGGATTGCCGAATTCCTGGCGATTCAGGACTACTTGCCGGTCGGTGTGTGACAAGGGACGGCCCCGGCAGTGGCGACGAACCACTGCCGGGGCCGTTGTGACCTGTGCGTCGGACGCGTCGAGCACGTCCGGAGCGTCGAGCGCGCCAGGAGTGTCGAGCGCGCCGGGCGCGTCAGCCGGTGCCGAAGCCGGCCGCCAGGTAGCGCTTGAAACCGTCGCGCTGCTGGCTCATGAGGCGCGCCCCCATGAACAGCCGGCCGTCGGCGTAGCGGTAGTGCGCGGAATCCACACCGAAGCTGGTCACCACATCGCGGACCGCGTCACCGACCGGGATCTCCAGCAACAGCGTCTCCTTCATGGAACCGCCGTCGAGGCTCACGACCTGGCCGCCCTTGTCGTAGGGCGGCGACTTGTACGCGATGATGTTGCCGCCGTCCATGCGGATCGGGTGCAGCGTGTAGCGCTCGCCCGCGTCGGCCCGGTCGCTGGTGGGCTTGCCGGTCGCGAGGTCGAAGGAGACGATCTCGTTGGTACGGACGCCCACCCCGCTGCCCTCGTGCTCCTCGGTCGGCACGTAGATCCTGTCGTTGCCGACGACGACCTTGGTGCACCCCTCGGTGTCCCGGCACCTCGGCGCGTACTTCTGGGCGTCGGCCGCGATCCTGGCGCGCAGCTTGCCGGTCTTCTCGTCGATCGAGAAGAAGTCGGTGACACCACTGCCGTCGCCCGCCGTGTCACCGACGTCGGCGGCGGCGACCAGCGGCTTGGTGGAGACGATGCTCGCCCGGTCCACGCCGCTGGGCATCTTGTACGTGGCGAGCGGCGTGCCGTCCTTCGGGTTCAGGTACTGGACGGAGAGCTGGGGAGCGCTGATCGAACCGCAGCTGCGCACCGTGGCGAGCGCCTCGCCGCCCGCGTACCCGACGTCGCGGCACTGTTCGGCGTTGTCGTCCGGCTGCCAGCGGAGCTTGCCGGTGGCGACGTCGAAGGCGGCGCCGCCGCCGGTACCGCCGGCGCCGACCGCGTCGCCGCCGACCGTGACCTCGCTGAAGGCGATCTTCTGGTCACCCGCCTCGACCGACTTCTGCCACACCAGTTTGCCCTCGGCGAGGTCGATCACCCCGACCTCGGTGCAGGGCGAGTACGTCTTGCCCGCCGGCATCGGCCCCGCGAAGAGGATCGCGGTCCTGTTGTCCTCGGTGACGTGGGGCGACGCCGCGCAGACCTCGCCGGGGAGCGGGATCGTCCACAGTTCCGTGCCCTTGTCGAGGTCGTGGGCCACGACCTCGTTGAGGCCGCTCTTGACGTACGCGTCGTCGGTGATCCAGGAGCCGTTGACACCGGCGACCGACTCCTTCACCTCCGGGGCGGGCAGCCGGAAGAGGAGCCGGGCGTCGGTGTCGGCCGGCTTCTCCTCCTTGCCGGCGCCGTCGGGCGCGGGCTTGCCGTCACCGCCCCCTCCGCCGGACGCGCCCGCGGAGGAGCTCCGGGCCGGGTCGTCCTTGCCGCCCTCGTCGCTGCCGGACGCGTACCAGACGCCCAAGCCGACGATCAGCGCCACCGCGACGACCGCCGCGACGACGATCGTCGTCGCGGTGCTGATCTTCTTGCCGCCGCCCGCGCCCTGCGGGGGCGGACCCTGGGGATAGCCGTACGGCGGCTGCTGCTGGCCGTACGGCGGCTGCTGGCCGTACGGGTTGGGCTGACCCGGCTGACCCGGGTAGCCGTACCCGGGCTGCTGGCCGGGCTGGGCCGGGTAGCCGTACCCGGGCTGGGGCTGGGCGGGCGGTCCCGGCGGCGTCTGCGGGTAGCCGTACCCGGGCTGTGCCGGAGCGCCGAAGCCCTCCGGGGGCGGCGGGGTCGGGGCGCCGAACCCGCCCTGCGGGGGCTCGTTGGGCGGCGGGGGCGGGGGCGGTGGCTGCGTCATGGCGTACGTACCTCTGGAGAAGGGGGGGTGAAGACGTCGAGAACGTGGACCCGGAACTCAGTCACGTGCCGTCACTTGCCGAAGACCATCATGGTCTTCTGCTCCTTCTCCTCCTTGTCGTTGCTGGCGCTGACGCGGGAGTTGACGACGTAGAGCTGACCGCCTTCGTAGGCGATCTCCGGAGCGAAGAAGGCGTTCTCGATCGAGGCCGTCGACCTCGGGTTCTGGAGCACCACCTTCGGCTTGCCGCCCGACGCCGGGATGGTCGCGACCGCGCCGCCCCTGTCGTACGAGCCGTCGATGTGGACCACGAGGTCACCGCCCTCCATCCGCAGCGGCGTCATCGTGCGGTCGGCGCCCGGGGAGGAACGCCACTTGGGCTTGCCGGTGTCGAGGCTGAACGCGACGACCTCGTTGGTGCGGTTGAGGCCGCTCGTCTTGTCCGCGGTCACCATGTAGAAGGTGTCCTCGTCTGCGGCGACGCCGGTGCATCCTTCGAGGTTCTTGCCGAAGATGACGAACGTGCCGCCGCACTTCGGCTGGAACTTGTCCTTGCCGCCGTCGATCTCCGAGCGCAGCTTGCCGCTGTCCGTCAGGGAGATGACGCTCCAGCTCTTCTTCTCGCGGTGCGTCGCGGACACGACGAGCGGGGAGACGGAGTAGACCCGGTCGACCTCCCAGCCCTCGGCCAGCGGGTACGACCACTTCACCTTGCCGGTGGCGGAGTCGTGCTCCTGGATGCGCTGGTGGTTCTTGGCGGCCTCACCGGTGGAGCAGGCCGCGGCGGCGATCAGCTTGGCGCTGCTGGTGAAGGCGTACGGCTGGCACTCACCGGGCAGCTTGCCCCAGAGCTTCTTGCCGTCCGTCATGCTGAAGGCGGTGGAGTGGCCGGTGCGGCCGGCGGTGACGGTGTTGCCGCTGATCGCGACCGTGATGTCGGAGAGGAGGTCGAACGCCCCTTCCTTCTTCACCTCGGCCGTCCAGCCCGCCTTGCCGGTCTTGAGGTCGACCATCTGGAGCTTGCTGCACTTGGCCCGCTCGGTGGTGTCGCTCTTGACACCGAAGACGATCCTGTCGTCGTCGGCGGCCCTGCTGGGCGCCGCGCAGAGCTGCGTGGGGAGCGGAAGACTCCACTTCTCCTTGCCGTCGCTGGTGTCGTAGGCCGCGACCTTCTTGTACATGGCCTTGACGACGAGGCCGTTGTCGGTGAACCACGGGCCGAGCACGTCCGCGCCGTTGCGCGGCAGGTCCACGTCGTTCTTCTGCAGCCACATGACCTTGGCCTCGCCCGACTGGCGCCCGCCGTTGAGGTCGTCGTCGGCGTCGCGGCCGCCGGCGGAGCCGCCGTCGGCGGAGCCGGTGTCCCCGGAGGGCAGGCCGCCCGTCCCGGCGTCCTTGCTTCCGCCCGCGACGGGCTTCTTCCTGCCACCGCCGTCACCGCTGGTGGCGAGGTAGACACCGCCGCCGACGACGAGGACCGCGGCGAGGGCCGCGCCGATGATGACCGCGGGCCTGCCCTTGAAGGGGCCGCCGTTGCCGCCGTTGCCCGGGGCGGGTGCGCCGGGGTAGCCGCCGTAGGGACCCGGCTGCGGCTGGCCGTACGGTCCGGGCTGCGGCTGGCCGTACGGTCCGGGCTGCGGCTGGCCGTAGGGGCCGGGCTGCTGGCCGTACGGTCCCGCCTGGCCGGGCTGGCCGGGCTCCTGGCCCGGGTAGCCGTACCCCGGCGGCGGGGCCTGCGGGTAGCCGTACCCGGGCGGGGCCGGGGGCTGCTGCGGCGGGGCGCCCGGCGGACCGGGCGGGGCCGGGGGCGCCTGCGGCGGCTGGGCCGGGGGCTGGGGCGGCTGCTGCCGGGGGTCCTGGGGGGCTCCGAAGCCGCCCTGCGGCGGCTGGTTGGGCGGCTGAGACATCAGCGCTTACCTCTTCACACGAGACCGCCGCCCGTTCGGCCTCCCCCGCAATTCCGGCGGCGTAATCCCTTCGGAACGGAGCGAATCGGACTTGAGCCCCGCAGATCTACGTCAGTCGAGCGGGGCTTCTTTCTATCACCCGGACCCCTCCCGACGAGGGTCCGGTCCGCCCCTGTTCCCAAGGGAGGACCGGCCCGTGACGCGCTCGTTATTCAGCTTTACGTATGGACTACGCGTCCTCCGCGAGTTCCATCCACCGCATCTCCAGCTCGTCACGCGCGGTGACGAGCTCCCGCAGTTCGGCGTCGAACAGGGCGACCTTCTCGAAGTCGGTCGCGTTGTCCGCGATTTGGGCGTGCAGCTTCGTCTCCTTGTCGGAGAGCTTGCCGAGCTGCCGCTCGATCTTCTGCATCTCCTTCTGGGCCGCGCGGGCGTCGCCGGACGCCTTCTTCCTGGCGGGGGCGGCGGCAGCGGGCACCGGGCCCGCGGCCTCGATCATCTGCCGCCTGCGCTCCAGGTACTCGTCGAGGCCGCGCGGCAGGTTCCGCAGCGTCCGGTCGCCCAGCAGCGCGTACACCTTGTCCGTGGTCCGCTCGATGAAGAACCGGTCGTGGGAGATGACGATCAGCGATCCGGGCCAGCCGTCGAGCAGGTCCTCGAGCTGCGTGAGCGTCTCGATGTCGAGATCGTTGGTCGGCTCGTCGAGGAACAGCACGTTCGGCTCGTCCATCAGCAGCCGCAGGATCTGCAGCCGCCGCCGCTCACCACCGGACAGGTCGCCGACCGGAGTCCACTGCTTCTCCTTGGTGAACCCGAACTGCTCGCACAGCTGACCCGCCGTCATCTCGCGGCCCTTGCCCAGGTCCACCCGGTCGCGTACGCGCTGGACGGCCTCCAGGACCCGCAGGCCGGGGTCGAGCTCGCCGACCTCCTGGGAGAGGTACGCGAGCTTCACGGTCCTGCCCACGACGACCTTGCCCTCGGCGGGCTGGACGTCGCCCTGCGTGCGCGCGGCCTCGGCCAGCACCCGCAGCAGTGACGTCTTGCCCGCGCCGTTCACGCCGACGAGGCCGACACGGTCGCCGGGACCGAGCTGCCACGTCAGATGCTGGAGCAGCGTCTTGGGCCCGGCCTGGACGGTGACGTCCTCGAGGTCGAAGACGGTCTTGCCGAGCCGCGAGTTGGCGAACTTCATCAGTTCGGAGGTGTCGCGCGGCGGCGGCACGTCGGCGATCAGCTCGTTGGCCGCCTCGACGCGGAAGCGCGGCTTCGACGTACGGGCGGGAGCGCCGCGGCGCAGCCACGCCAGCTCCTTGCGGACCAGGTTCTGGCGCTTGGTCTCCTCGGTCGCCGCGATGCGCTCGCGCTCGGCGCGCGCGAACACGTAATCCGAGTAACCGCCCTCGTACTCGTGGACGGCGCCGCGCTGCACGTCCCACATGCGGGTGCAGACCTGGTCGAGGAACCAGCGGTCGTGCGTGACGCAGACGAGCGCGGAGCGGCGGGCCTGGAGGTGCTGGGCGAGCCAGGCGATGCCCTCGACGTCGAGGTGGTTGGTCGGCTCGTCGAGGACCAGCAGGTCCTGCTCGTCGATGAGCAGCTTGGCGAGGGCGATGCGCCGGCGCTCACCACCGGAGAGCGGACCGATGACCGTCTCCAGCCCGTGCTCGAAGCCCGGCAGGCTCAGCCCGCCGAAGAGGCCGGTCAGTACGTCGCGGATCCTGGCGTTGCCCGCCCACTCGTGGTCGGCGAGGTCGCCGATGATCTCGTGGCGGACGGTCGCGGCGGGGTCGAGCGAATCGTGCTGCGTGAGGACGCCCAGACGCAGGCCGCCGCTGTGCGTGATGCGGCCGGCGTCGGCCTCCTCCAGCTTGGCCAGCATGCGGATGAGGGTCGTCTTGCCGTCGCCGTTGCGGCCGACGACACCGATCCGGTCGCCCTCCGAAACGCCGAGGGACACGCCGTCGAGCAGGGCACGGGTGCCGTAGACCTTGCTGACGGCCTCGACATTGACAAGGTTGACGGCCACGAGTGCGCACTCCAGGGACAGGAAAGGGACAGACGCTCAAGCGTAGTCGCCCCCGGCGCCCTGCCGACGACTGCCCGGTTCCGGGCTGCTCAGGCGCAGGTCACCGTCGCGCCCGGCGCCGGCGACCGGGCCACCCGCGCCGTGCGGCAGGTGCCCGAGGCGGTGAGGGCGGCGGCCACCGACTCCGCCGACTCCGCGTCCTTCGTCAGGAACGCCGTCGTCGGCCCCGAGCCCGAGACCAGGGCCGCCAGGGCGCCCGCCTCCGTGCCCGCGGCCAGGGTGGCGGCGAGGGAGGGGCGCAGGGACAGGGCGGCGGGCTGGAGGTCGTTCACCAGCGCGCCCGCCAGGGCCGTCGCGTCGCCCGTGCGCAGGGCGTCCAGGAGCACCGGGGACGCCACCGGGGGCGGGACCTCGGTGCCCGCCGTCAGGCGGTCGAACTCGCCGTACACCGCCGGCGTCGACAGTCCGCCGTCCGCCACCGCGAACACCCAGTGGAACATCCCGCCCACCTCAAGAGGCGTCAGGTTCTCGCCGCGCCCCGTCCCCAGCGCCGCCCCGCCCACCAGACTGAACGGCACGTCACTCCCCAGTTCCGCGCAGACGGCCAGCAACTCGGGCAGGGAGGACCCCGTACCCCACAGCCTGTCGCACGCCAGCAGCGCGCCCGCGCCGTCCGCGCTGCCCCCCGCCATGCCGCCCGCGACGGGGATGTCCTTGTCGATGTGAATGTGCACGTCGGGCGACACACCGTGCCGCGCGGCCAGCGCGATCGCCGCCCGGGCCGCCAGGTTCGTACGGTCCAGGGGGACCTGGTCCGCGTCCGGCCCCGAGCAGGTGACACGCAGCGAATCCGCCGGCGTGACCGTGACCTCGTCGTACAGCCCGACCGCCAGGAAGACGTTCGCCAGGTCGTGGAACCCGTCGGGGCGCGCCCCGCCCACCGCCAGCTGGACGTTGACCTTCGCGGGCACCCGGACCGTGACCGTCATGCCGCCGCTCCCTTGTGCTCCGCGATACGGGCGAACTCCTCCACCGTCAGCGACTCGCCCCGGGCCTGCGGCGAGACCCCGGCCGCGACCAGCGCGGCCTCCGCCGCCGGAGCCGATCCCGCCCAGCCCGCAAGCGCGGCCCGCAGCGTCTTGCGGCGCTGTGCGAAGGCCGCGTCGACCACGGCGAAGACCTCCGCCTTCGAAGCCGAGGTCTTGACCGGCTCGCTTCTCCGCACCAGCGACACCAGCCCGGAGTCCACGTTCGGGGCGGGCCAGAAGACGTTCCGCCCGATCGACCCGGCCCGCTTGACGTCGGCGTACCAGCAGGCCTTCACCGACGGAACGCCGTACACCTTGTTGCCCGGCCGGGCCGCGAGCCGGTCCGCGACCTCCGCCTGGACCATGACCAGCGTGCGCTCGATGCTCGGGAAGCGCTCCAGCATGGTGAGCAGCACGGGGACCGCGACGTTGTACGGAAGATTCGCGACCAGCGCCGTGGGAGCGGGCCCCGGCAACTCCGTCACCTGCATCGCGTCGGAGTGCACCAGGGCGAACCGCTCGGCCCGCTCCGGCATCCGCGCCGCGATCGTCGCCGGCAGCGCGGAGGCGAGCACGTCGTCGATCTCCACGGCGACCACCCGCTCGGCGGCCTCCAGCAGCGCGAGGGTCAGCGAGCCGAGACCGGGCCCGACCTCGACCACCACGTCGTCGGGCCGCACGCCGGCCGTCCGCACGATCCGGCGGACGGTATTGGCGTCGATGACGAAGTTCTGGCCGCGCTGCTTGGTCGGGCGTACGCCGAGCGACGCCGCCAGTTCCCGGATGTCGGCGGGGCCCAGCAGGTCGTGCAGGGGCTCGGGAGGCGTCTCGGAAGGCTCAGTGCTGCTCACCGCTCAAGCGTAAAGGCCCCCGGCACCGGCCTCGTCCCGCGTGGTCCGCCCCCGCGCCGCTTCGCACACCGGGGTGCCGGGAGGGGACGTGCCGGGGCGCTCCCCGCAGGGCGTCGCACGCGACACGCCCGGACAAGGCCCCGTACCCGAACGTTCGGCGCCCGAGGAGACGCCCCGGCGCGGCACCGGCCCCGGAGCCCCTGCGGAGAACGGCGACCGCACCGCCCCCGAAGTCCTCCCGCCTCACCCCCGCAGCCTGCCCCCGCAGTGCGGCCAAGGACTGGCCCCCCGCTGCACGTACAGCTTCTTCGCCCGGAACGTCTGCTCGCCCGCGCTCGCGTCCTGCGGCCGCCCGCGGCCGCCCAGCGCCTGCCAGGTCTGCGTGTCGAACTGGTAGAGGCCGCCGTAATGGCCCGTGGAGTCCACCGCGCCGGGCCGCCCCCCGGACTCGCAGCGGGCGAGCCCGTCCCAGTCCAGCCCGTCGGCCCCGGACACGGAGGCCGGCCGCTCCTTGGTGCCGACCTTCACGCGCTGGGCGACCGGCTCCCGCGCGATCTCCTCGGCGATCCTTCTCGGCTTCTGCCTGACCCCGTTGACGATCCGGACGGAGTACGTGATTTTCCTGGAGCCGTACTGCCCGGCCTGCACGACCGCTTCGGTGCCCTTGAAGAGGGACGGGTCGGCCGTCCTCTCGACGGCGAACGGAATGATCTCCTCGCGTACTTCCTCCGTGCCCCTGATCCGCATCACGGTGACCGTCTGCCCGTCGCGCGGGAAGCTGCCGGGCGGCACGGAGGTGGTGTCCTGGCCGCGCAGGGTGATGCCGGCCTCCTCGACCGCCTCCCGCACGGTCGCGGCGTTCGTGCGGACGGTGCGCTCGCGCCCGTCCGCCATGAACGTGACGGCCCGCTCGGTGCGTACGTCCAGCGCCAGCCCCGCCCGCCCGATCTCCAGGGAGCGCGAGGCGGAGAGGTACGCGCCCTCCGCGCGCACCCCGAGCTGGCGCAGTGCGCCCTCGACCGTACGGGCGGTGGTCCACACCCGGCGCCGCTGCCCGTCCAGTGTCAGGGCCACGGGGCGGCCGTACCGGACCACCACCTCGTCGCCGCTCGCCAGCGCCTCGCCGGGCGCGGGCGCGACGAGGTCGTGCGCCCCCACCTCGACGCCCTGGTCCTCCAGCAGCTCGGTGACGTCGTCGGCGAAGGTGTGCATCGTGCGGGGTACGCCGTCGACGCTCAGCTTCACCGCCTTGTCGTGGGCGACGAACGCCGAGGTGCCGCCGGCCAGGAACACGACGAGCAGCGCCTGCGGCACGAGGCGGCGCAGCGCCTCCGGGCGCTCGGCGCCCCTGCGGCGCCCGGCGGCGCGCCGGGCCTCCGCCCTGCCGCTCCCACCGCCGGGCACCTCGGGCGGGGCGGGCGGGGCGGGCGGGGCGGACGCGCCGGGGCTCTGGCGGGGCAGCCGCACCTCCCGGAGCCCGTAGGACGGCACCACCAGCGGCGGCGCGCCGTACTCCGCCGTACGGCGGCCGCTGCCGCGCACCGCCCGGTGACTGCCCTGCGAATTGCCCACGACGCTCCAGAAGTCCGGTCCGCCCCGATGACGCTGCGGGCCGGGACACTAGCGGAGCCGCGGTCACTCTCCAAGGCAATCCGACCACGGAGAGTCGCGTCGACTACCGTCAGTAGTCGAACGCGCGGGCCGTGTTCGCGGCGAGCGCCGCGGCCAGCACGTCCTCCTCGACCCCCTTGACCGCCGCCATGGCCCGCACGGTGACCGGAATGAGGTACGGGGCGTTGGGCCGTCCGCGGTAGGGCGCGGGGGTCAGGAACGGCGCGTCCGTCTCGACGAGCACCAGTTCCAGCGGCGCGACGGCGAGCGCGTCCCGCAGGTGCTGGGCGTTCTTGAAGGTCATGTTCCCCGCGAAGGACATGAAGTAGCCCTTGCGGGCGCAGACTTCGGCCATCGCGGCGTCGCCGGAGTAGCAGTGGAAGACGGTCCGCTCGGGGGCGCCCTCCTCCTCCAGAACGCGCAGCACGTCCTCGTGCGCCTCGCGGTCGTGGATGACGAGCGCCTTGCCGCGGCGCTTGGCGATCTCGATGTGGGCGCGGAAGGACCGCTCCTGGGCGGCCATGCCCTCGGGGCCCGTACGGAAGTAGTCGAGACCGGTCTCGCCGACACCGCGTACGTACGGCAGGGCCGCCAGCCGGTCGATCTCGGTGAGCGCGTCGTCGAGCGCCTCGTCCCCGCCCGCGGTCCGGGCGCCCTGCCGCGACCCGCCTCCCCCAGGGTCCCCCAGGACGATGCGGGGGGCTTCGTTGGGGTGCAGGGCCACGGCGGCGTGGACGTTCTCGTGCGCCGCCGCGGTCTCGGCCGCCCAGCGCGAGCCCAGCACGTCGCAGCCCACCTGGACGACGGTCGTGACGCCGACCGAGGCGGCCTTCTCCAGTGCCTCCTCGACCGTGCCGTCCTGCATGTCCAGGTGGGTGTGCGAATCGGCGACCTCTCCCCGGAGGGGCTCGGGCAGCGGCGGAAGTGCGTCCTTGGGGCTCATGGTCACGATCGTACGAAAACCACACGCCGTGCCCGTGGCGCGGCGGTCCGGTGCGGCGGCCCGGTGCGGCGGCCCCCTGCTTCCGGCTACTTCCGGTGGTGGAACGGATGCAGCAGATCCGACAGGTGCCGGTGGCGCTTCACCCGTACCGGACCCGGGGCGTCGTCGCGGTCCGGCGCCGGCCCCGGCATTCCCACCACCGGTCCGCCCACGGGGACGTCCACCACGGCGGCCCGCAGCATCTCCCTGATCGAGGAGACCTGACCGGCCTTCATGATGCGCACGACGTGTCCGCCGCAGTTCAGACAGGTGGGGCGGGAAAGCGGCGAAGGAACTCGCTCGCCGTCAGCCGTGTAGGTCACGAATGCGTGGCCCTTGGCGTCGACGTGGTGATGTATCTCGAACGACTGCTCCCACCCGTGGCCGCACCTCATGCAGGCGAAGGCGTAGGCCTCGTGAACGACGGTTCCTGTGCCGGCGGGGTCTGCGATCTCGCTCATGCCAGCTCCTTTCCACTGGTCCAGTGGACGCCTGTCTCGGCGGGAGCGCATCGGGGCCTGTCGAAATATGGAGCGGACTTGGCCTTTCCATGGAAAAAGGCCCGGTGCGCGGTCTGCGCTTTACCTGTTCACGATAGTCCTTTGCCGTCCGCGGAGCCCGTCCGTGCCGCGTTCTTTGCCGCGACGACGGCATCGAACACCTCGCGTTTGGGCAGGCCCGCCTCGGCGGCGACCGCCGCGATCGCCTCCTTGCGCCGCTCCCCCGCCTCCTCGCGCACCTGCACCCTGCGCACCAGTTCCGCCGGGTCCAGATCCTGCGGTCCGGCGTCGGGGGCGCCTTCCACCACGACGGTGATTTCCCCCCGTACCCCTTCGGCCGCCCAGGCGGCGAGCGTCTTCAGCGGGCCGCGCCTCACCTCCTCGTACGTCTTGGTCAGCTCGCGGCACACGGCGGCCCTGCGCTCGGCGCCGAAGACCTCGGCCATCGCGGCGAGGGTGTCGTCGAGGCGGTGCGGCGCCTCGAAGAACACCATCGTGCGCTTCTCCTCCGCCACCTCCCGCAGCTTGCCGAGGCGCTCGCCCGCCTTGCGCGGCAGGAAGCCCTCGAAGCAGAAGCGGTCGACGGGCAGGCCGGACAGGGCCAGGGCGGTCAGTACGGCCGACGGGCCCGGCACGGCCGTGACCTTGATGTCCTTCTCGACGGCCGCGGCGACCAGCCGGTAGCCGGGGTCGGAGACCGACGGCATGCCCGCGTCGGTGACCAGCAGGACCCGCTTGCCGTCCTCCAGCGCCTCGACGAGTTCGGGCGTACGGGCGGACTCGTTGCCCTCGAAGTACGACACCACGCGCCCCGTCGTCTGCACGCCGAGCGCCTGCGTCAGGCGGCGCAGCCGGCGGGTGTCCTCGGCGGCCACGACGTCGGCCGTCGCCAGTTCGGCGGCGAGGCGGGGCGGCGCGTCGGCCACGTCGCCGATGGGAGTCCCCGCGAGGACGAGCGTTCCGGTCGTTCCAGTCGTTCCAGTCACAAGGACCATCCTCCCAGGGCGCACGGGCGACGCGCACAGATGTGTTCCCTACGATGGCGCGGTGACCAGTACCGCGTCAGAAGCCCAGCAGGGCCGGGCCCCCGGGGAACAGCCGCCTCCATGGCAGCGGCGGCTGCGCCGATTCGGCTACGCGCCCGGGCCCGGCCGCCACGTCGGGCTGCGGATGCGGCTCGTGCCGCCGTACAGCAGGCCCGGCACCCAGGTCTGGCGGGTGCTCGGGGTGCCGCCCGTACTCGCGGGGCACCTGGTGCGCTGGGCCGCGTGGGGCGGGCCGCTGCTGGTCGCGCTCGTCGCCGGGCTGCTGCGGTTCTGGCACCTGGGCAGCCCCAAGGCGGTGATATTCGACGAGACGTACTACGCCAAGGACGCCTGGGCGCTCATCCACCAGGGGTACGAGGGCCAGTGGCCCAAGGACGTCGACAAGAAGATCCTCGCCGACCCGTCGGCGGTCCCGGTCCCGGACGATCCCGGCTACGTGGTGCATCCGCCGGTCGGCAAGTGGGTCATCGGGATCGGCGAGCAGCTCTTCGGGTTCACGCCCTTCGGCTGGCGCTTCATGGTGTGCGTACTCGGAACCCTCTCGGTCCTGATGCTCTGCCGGATCGGGCGCCGCCTCTTCCGCTCGACGTTCCTGGGGTGTCTGGCGGGCGTGCTGCTCGCGGTCGACGGCCTGCACTTCGTGATGAGCCGCACGGCGCTGCTCGACCAGGTGCTGATGTTCTTCGTGCTGGCCGCGTTCGGCTGTCTGCTGGTCGACCGCGACCGGTCCCGGCGCCGGCTCGCGGCGGCGCTGCCGTACGACGCCGAGGAGGGCGTGCTGCGCCCGGACGCCGGTGTCGCACAGGGGCTGCGGCTCGGGTGGCGGCCGTGGCGGATCGCGGCCGGCGTGTGCCTGGGGCTGGCGTTCGGCACCAAGTGGAACGGCCTGTACGTCCTGGCGGCGTTCGGCCTGATGACGGTGGTGTGGGACGTGGGCGCGCGCCGGACGGCGGGCGCGCTGCGGCCGTACGCGGCGGTCTTGAAGCGGGACGTCGTGCCCGCCTTCGTGGCGACGGTCGTGGTCACCTTCGTGACGTACCTCGTCTCCTGGACGGGCTGGATCGTCACCAAGGGGGGCTACTACCGGAACTGGGCCCAGGGCGACGGCAGGGGCGGCGACTGGACCTGGCTGCCCGACTGGCTGCGCAGCCTGTGGCACTACGAGACCGAGGTCTACAGCTTCCACATCAGCCTGACGTCGGGCCACACCTACCAGTCGAACCCCTGGAGCTGGATCGTCCTGGGCCGCCCCGTCTCGTACTTCTACGAGTCGCCGAAGCCCGGCAAGGAGGGCTGCCCGGCGACCGGGACCGGCGACTGCGCCCAGGAGGTGCTGGCGCTCGGCACCCCGCTGCTGTGGTGGGCTGCGTGTTTCGCGGTGCTGTACGTGCTGTGGCGGTGGGCCTTCCGGCGCGACTGGCGCGCGGGCGCGATCGCGTGCGGCATCGCGGCGGGCTGGGTGCCCTGGTTCTTCTACCAGGAGCGCACGATCTTCCTCTTCTACGCCGTCGTCTTCGTGCCGTTCCTGTGCCTGGCGGTGGCGATGATGATCGGCGCGATGCTGGGGCCACCGGGCTCGGACGAACGGCGGCGGACGGTGGGGGCGGTCGGCGCGGGGGTCCTCGTGCTCCTCATCATCTGGAACTTCATCTACTTCTGGCCGATCTACACCGGCCGGACGATCCCGACAGAGGAGTGGCGCAACCGCATCTGGCTCGACACCTGGGTGTGAGTGCGGGCGCCCCCCTCCCCGGCCGTCCGAACCGTCCGTCCCGGTCCTGTAACGGTCGCCCCCCGGTGTCACCGGTGTCCCGTACAGTGCGGTACAGCACTTCTTGAACACGTTCAGTTCAGGAGGACTCCTGGGGAGGGGACGGCACAGCATGCGTGGTGGAGCGAAGGTCGCCATAGTCGGCGGGGTGTTCCTGGTCGCGGCCGGGGGCGTGAGCTACGGCGCCTACTCCGTGGTGAGCGGCGAAACCGGCGGCACGGACCTCACGGGCGCCTCGGCGCCGAAGAGGACCGGGCCGCCGAGCGCGGACGAGGTCGAGCGGACCACGAAGGACTTCCTCGCCGCCTGGGCGAAGGGCGACGCCCGCGCGGCCGGTGAGCTGACGGACAACGCCGCCGCCGCGCAGCCCGCGCTGCTCGCCTACCGCGACGAGGCGCACATCAGCGAGGTGCGGCTGACGCCGGGCACGGCGGCCGGCGCGACGGTGCCGTTCACCGCCGACGCCACGGTGACGTACAAGGGGAAGAGCAAGGCGTTCTCGTACGCGTCGGAGCTGACCGTCGTACGCGGGAAGACCTCGGGCAAGGCCCTGGTCGACTGGGAGACGTCCGTCCTCCACCCCGGTCTGAAGGACGGCGAGACGCTGCGGGCGGGCGAGGCGTCGGCCCCGCCCATCCGGGCGGTCGACCGCGACGGCACCGAGCTGACGAAGGAGAAGTACCCGTCGCTCGGTCCGGTCCTGGACGCGCTGCGCGAGAAGTACGGCGAGCAGGCGGGCGGCACGCCGGGCATCGAGCTGGCTGTCGAGAGCCCGGGCGGCGCGTCACCCGCCCGGACCGTGCTCACCCTCACCAAGGGCAGGCCCGGCGAGCTCCCCACGACACTGGACGCGCAGGTGCAGGCGGCGGCCGAGACGGCGGTGAAGCGGCACAGCGAGGCGTCGGTCGCGGCGGTCAAGCCCAGCACGGGCGAGATCCTGGCGATCGCCAACCACCGCGCCGACGGCTACAACGCGGCGGCCCTCGGCAAGCAGGCGCCCGGCTCCACGATGAAGATCGTGACGGCGGCGATGCTGCTGGAGAAGGGCCTGGCCGGGGCGGACCGCACGGCGGAGTGCCCGCAGACCGTGCTCTACCAGGGCCGGAGCTTTCACAACCTGGACGGCTTCGCGATCCCCGACGGCACTTTCGCCACCAGCTTCGCCCGCTCCTGCAACACCGCTTTCATCAAGCTGATCGACAACACCAAGGACGAGGCGGCGCTGCCCAAGACGGCGCGTGAGGTCTTCGGCCTCGGCCTGGACAACTGGCAGGCCGGCATCGTCACCGCGGACGGTTCGGTGCCCGAGGTCACCGGCGGCGAGGCGGCGGCGCAGTACATCGGACAGGGCGCGATCGAGATGAACGCCCTCAACATGGCGTCGGTCACCGCCACCGCCAAGGCCGGCACGTTCAAGCAGCCGGTCATCGTGCCGCAGTCGCTCGACGGCCGGCAGCTGGCGACCGCGACCCGCTCCCTGTCGCCCTCCGTGCACAGCCAGCTGCTCGGCATGATGCGGCAGACGGCGACGGCGTCCTGGGGCACGGCCACGGAGGCGATGGCCCCGGTCGGCGGTGACAAGGGCGCCAAGACCGGTTCGGCGGAGGTCGACGGGCAGGGCAAGTCCAACAGCTGGTTCGCCGGTTTCAGCGACGACGTGGCGGCGGCGGCGTCCGTCGAATCGGGCGGCCACGGCGGCGACGCGGCGGGCCCGCTGGTGGCGGCCGTGCTGCGGGCGGGGTGACGGAGGGCTGCGGAACCGGCTCGCGTGGCCCGTACCACCACCGCTGGCGTGCGGGCCATGAGCACTCCGGAAAGCCAAGCCCCTCCCCGGTTCGCCGAAGCCCTGCGCGCGCTCGGCATCCCGGACCTCGGGGTACGCCGCTTCCCCGACGCCACGCGCACCGCCGCCGAGGCGGCGGCGGCGATCGGCTGCGAGGCCGACGAGATCGTGAAGTCCCTGGTCTTCGAGGCCGACGGGGCGCCCGTCCTGGTCCTGGTGGACGGTTCGTCGCGGGTCGACGTGGAGCTCGTACGACGCGAACCGGGCGCGGAGAAGGTCAAGCGGGCGAGCGCGGATCTCGTACGGCAGACCACCGGTTACGCGATCGGCCGCGTACCGCCCTTCGGGCACCGCACGCAGACCCGGGTACCGGCCGACCGGGGCCTGCTCGCACACGCGGTGGTGTGGGCGGCGGCGGGCACCCCGCACACCGTCTTCCCGCTGGAGCCGAAGACGCTGATCGCCCATGCGGGCGGCACGCTGGTGGACGTGCGCGAGCGGGCCGGGTGACGCCTGTCGTCGCGGCGGCGGTCCTGACCGCCGCGATCACGCACGCCGGCTGGAACGCGATGGCGCACCCCACCACACCCGACTACCAGTTCCGAACATACGCGCACGTCAGAGAAGACAGAAGCCCCGTACGGCACTTGGGCCGCACGGGGCGTCTCGCTGCTTGGGAAGGGCTAAGCGCCCCGCTCCAGCTCTCCGGGGATGGGGCCGGGGACGAGTTCCGCCGCGTGGTCCGGGCACGCGTAGAGGGTCGTTCCGGGGCCGCTGTTGCTCTGAATCCAGCGGACGGGGACCGGGGCGTCGGTGAGCTGGTGGCACTTGACGCAGAGCGCCACGTTCACGGTGGGCAGTTCGTTGGTGAGCGCTTCGCGGGTCACGCGGTCACCCCCGCAGCGGCGAACGCGGACCGGGGAAACGGTGCGCCCTCGTACGTGTACGGGTAGTCCACGCCGAGTGAGGCGAGCGCGGCAGCCCGGCGACGCTCGTGGATCACGCCGAGTTCCATCGCGGTTTCGGCGAAGGCGTAGGGACGGATGAGTGCCACGTCTTCACCCCGCAGCGGGGTGTGCAGAGCTCGGATGTGCTCGGGGATCGGCGTGGGCCAGGGTCGGGACCACGGGCTCACGGGGGCGGGCCCGGCAGCCGGTTTTTATGGCGCCAAGCCGCTCAGCGGGGGTGGCCGTGCGGACCGACTCGGGCTCGGCTTCCCACTCGGCTCCGCCGCAGACGGGGCGCAGCGACCAGTACGGGCCGGCGATTCCCCGGAACTCCCCGACACGATCGTCACGGCTGGTGTCCACCAGGACCGCGCCAACCATCGGAGCGCTCATCCCAGCGGCTCCGAGACGCTGCGCAGGCCCGGACGCGGGTCTTTCTTCGGGGGCCCGGACGCCGGCTCGGTGAGCACAGCGTCGGACCAGTTCCCGGCGGAAGCGTCGTACAAGACACGTCGCCGAGCACGTTGCACGGGACTTCGGTTCATGGCCTGGTCTCCCGGTTTCCGTGGGGGCGGAAACCCGACCGTAAAGCCATGACACCAGGTCAGACCACGTGCCGTCCGTGGTAGTTCGCGCTAAGTAACGGCGCAACTACCACGTTTCGTAGTGGTTACTCGAAAACCCCCAGGTAGGAAGCCATGTCCCGCATCTCTGTGGTCAGCGTCCGTCTGCGGGACTTGAGTACGTCTCCCATGACGTACCGTGCCAACGGCTGATGCCGGAGCCACGCGGCCGATGTGTTTCGGAGCCCGGCCAGTTCGGCCATAGCGTCACTGTGCGAGCCAAGCCGCACATGCGCTTGAGCAACGTCAAGCCGATGCCGACCCCAGTTAGGTGCCGTTGGCGTCCCAAGGAACTTGAGTGCCTTACTGCTCAACACCCCTTCATCGGCTCGTCGAAGAACCCCGCGAGAGTCTCCAACCAACGCCAGGTCTTCGGTTGCTTTCATCTCTGCTGTTACGGGGCCGAACCCACCCCAGTGGTTTGGAAAGCTGTTGTGTTCGCGGCCCAGTGCGCTTGCTGCGGTTCCCGCCATGCGGCGGGCTTCCGTTGCTACATCGGGGCGGTTGTTGCGCATTGCGCTGGACGCCACGCGTAGCCACAGTTCACCCCACACCGCCAGCTCTCCGGGCGTGGCCGACGACACGCGGGGCTCCATGGCTTCCGCGGTTTGGGCGGCAAGCGCTTCGCTCTCATCGAATCGGTCTTGCCTCAGCAGCAGCCAACACATGCCAACGATGCCCGTACCGGCCGTGGGCGACTGCCCCGTTTCACGACCCAGTCGGATGGCTTCGGCGAGGGAGTGATAGGCCAAGTCGTATTGCCTGACTTGAGTCAGGTACTTCCCGGCCAACAGCAACGAGTGCGTGCGAGCGACCAGCGCGGAACGCGTGTCTTCGTCTCCCTCCGCCCTCGCGGCAGTCACCTCGGACTCCCGCAGCAGAGCGGGCAACTTGCGCGCGACGGAGTCGTAGCGGTCCGCCCAATACAGCGTGTGGCAATCCGCAATACGGCGGTGCAGCTCATCAAGGTCCGTGGGTTCGCCCGTCACCACCAACCGGTGCGGCGAGACCTACGGGCGGCATGAGTGCCTTTCGTAGCTCCACTAGAGAGCGCCGAGTCCCCTCGTCGCCTACAACCGGCTCGGGTACATCCGTCGCGAACAGGGCACTTGTCTCCACCCCCAGGGTTCGCGCGAGGGTGTGAAGCGTGTCCGTCCGTACGTCGCCGCCCTGTTCGATCTTTCGGACAGTGCCGATGGAGACCCCTGCGCCGTCGGCTAGTTGCTCTTGGCTGAGCCCGGCAGCTCGCCGGTACTTGCGGACGTTCTGCGCGAGTGCGGTTGTCATCGCACCCCCTTCCCTTCTGTGCCACGGTACGCCGAACGGGCGCGTATCCACGTAAGCACCCGCGACACCTTGACGGAACACCGAAAGCCCCGCCGCACCCCGGTGATGGAAGTACGTCGGGACTGGGTGACGCTGCCCGGCGGAAGCTTTTGGGGCGCGCGGGGGTGCCGAAGTTGATCCCGGCGGGGCGCGGCCCGGGTCAGCGGTCCTGCGGGCCGACGAACGCGCCACGCATCCCCAGATTGCTGATCAGCAGGCCGCCGTCCACCGGGAGCGTCACCCCTGTGATCCACGCCGCGTCGCGGGACGCGAGGAACGCGATCGCCGCCGCGATGTCGTCCGGCTCCCCGACCCGGCCCAGCGGATAGTGCGCCGACGCCCGTCCCAGCGCGCCGTCCCTGCCCTCCCACGCGTCCGTCCGTACCGTCCCCGGCGCCACCAGGTTGACCCGTACGCCCCGCGCCGCCGCGTGCCCCGCCAGTGTCCGGGTGAAGCTCGCGAGGCCCGCCTTGGCCGCGCTGTACGCGTGGTTGCCGAAGTCACGCTCCCCGTTCACCGAACCGACGTTCAGGATCACCCCGCGCCCCGACGCGGCCAGGTGCGGCAGCGCCGCCCGCGCGCACCGGTACGCGCCGGTGAGCGTGACGTCGAGGTCGCGCTGCCACGCCGCCTCGTCGTCGTCCTCGAAGAGCTCCGTGTCCGGCCCGCACGCGTACGCGTTGTTCACGAGCACGTCGAGCGCCCCGAACTCCCGTACGGCGTGAGCGACCGCCGCCTCGACCGCCTCGGCGTCTCGTACGTCACAGGCCAGCGCCCGCGCACCCGGTATCGCCTCCGCGGCGTTCTCCGCGCGGTCCCCGTCCAGGTCGGTGACCAGGACCCGCGCCCCTTCTGCCGCGAACCGCCGCGCCGTCGCCTCGCCGATGCCCTGTCCGGCGCCGGTGACCAGTACGCCGTACCCCTCGAACCGCTGTGTCAGCATGGGCCGATCATGCAGCGGCATGCACCGCCCTGACCAGGGCCTGCGCGCGCGGGTCGGAGGTGACTCCCTTCTGGTGCCCGTTGGTCACGTATCCGAAGGCGATCCCGGACTCCGGATCGGCGAACCCGAGCGAGCCGCCCCGCCCCGGGTGCCCGAACGAGCCGGGGGCCAGGAGCGGCGCGCCGGAGCCGTGCAGCATGAAGCCCAGCCCGAAGCGGGTGTTGACGATCAGGACCCGGTCCGGGCCGGCCGATTCCTCGGTGCGCGCGAGCGTGAGCGTCGCCGGGGCGAACAGGCGGTGCCCGTCGACCGGCCCGATCATCGCGGCGTAGCAGCGCGCCAGCGCCCGCGCGGTGGATATCCCGTTCGCGCCGGGGAGTTCGGCGGCCCGGAACGCCGGGTCGTTCAGGTCCGCGCGCGGGTCGATCGCGTCGAACGCGCGCCGGGTGAGCGACGCGGGGTCCGCGTACGCCTCGCTCACGCTCCGCCTGGGCCGCATCCGCAGCGCCCCGCCGTCCACGGGCGGCGCCTCGACCGGACCGGCCCGGCCCACCCGGTGCGCCTCGTCCGCCGGCAGTCCGACCCAGAAGTCGAGCCCCAGCGGGCGGGCGATCTCCTCGGCGATCCACCGCCCGACGGTCCGCCCCGTCACCCGCTTCACGAGCTCGCCGATCAGCCAGCTGTACGTCTGCGCGTGGTAGCCGTGGTCGGCCCCGGGCTCCCAGGCGGGCGCCTGGGCGGCGACGGCGCGCGGGCCGGACACTCCGTCGATCGCCTCGGCGGGCGTCAGCGGGCGGTCGAGCGCGGGTACGCCCGCCCGGTGGGACAGCAGGTGCCGTACGAGGACCCGTTCCTTGCCGTTGGCCTTGAACTCCGGCCAGTACGTGGCGACCGGCGCGTCCAGGTCGATCTGTCCGCGCTGGTGCAGCAGCAGCGGCACGGCGGCGGCCACGCCCTTGGTCGCGGACCGTACGACCTGGGCGGTGTCCACGGCCCACGGCTCGGCGCCGTCCACGTCGCGCGTCCCCGCCCACAGGTCGACGACCTTGCGGCCGTCCCGGTAGACGGCGACGGCGGCTCCTCGCTCGCCCCGTTGCCCGAAGTTGCGCACGAACGCGTCCCTGACCGGTTCGAATCCGGCCGCCACCGTGCCCCGTGCATCCACTGCTGCGCTCGCGCTCATGCCCACCATGGTGCAACGGCCCTGCGGGGCGGGGTGGCGGGGGGTGCGGGTGGCGCCGCGCGGGGCTTTCCCCAGCCGGCCGGTCCCTACGCCTCCACCCGCACCGAACCCGGGTCGAACCCGAACGGCAGCTCCAGCCGGTGCGCCCGCATCACCGCTTCGTCCGACAGCAGCTCCTGCGTCCGCCCGTCCGCCACGATCACGCCGCCGCTCAGGATCACCGAGCGCGGGCACAGCTCCAGGGCGTACGGCAGGTCGTGCGTGACCATCAGCACCGTGATGTCCAGCCCCCGCAGGATGTCCGCCAGTTCCCGCCGCGAGGCCGGGTCCAGGTTGGACGACGGCTCGTCCAGCACCAGGATCTCCGGCTCCATCGCCAGTACGGTCGCGACAGCCACCCGGCGCCGCTGCCCGAACGACAGGTGGTGCGGCGGCCGGTCGGCGTACTCCGCCATGCCGACCCGCTCCAGCGCCCCCCTCACGCACGCCTCCAGCTCCGCGCCGCGCATGCCGGCCGCCGCCGGGCCGAAGGACACGTCCTCGCGGACGGTCGGCATGAAGAGCTGGTCGTCGGGGTCCTGGAAGACGATGCCGACACGGCGCCGGATCTCGGCGAGGTGCCGCTTGCCGACCGGCAGCCCGGCCACCGTCACCGACCCCGCGCCGGCCGTGAGGATGCCGTTGAGGTGCAGTACGAGCGTGGTCTTGCCGGCGCCGTTGGGGCCGAGCAGCGCGACGCGCTCGCCGTGCGCGACGGACAGGTCGACGCCGAAGAGGGCCTGGTGGCCGTCGGGGTAGGCGTAGGCGAGGCCGCTGACCTCGAGGGACATCGTCGTATCGGTCACAGGGTCCGTCCCAGCAGACAGACCGCCAGCGCGGACACCGGGAGCGCGGCCGCGTACGACCACTGCGTCCGCGTCGCGGTCACCTCGTCGATCACCGGCATGGTGCCCGTGTACCCCCTGCTGACCATGGCCAGATGCACGCGTTCGCCCCTCTCGTACGAGCGGATGAAGAGCGCACCCGCCGTCTTGCCCAGGACGCCCCAGTGCCGCACGCCCCGCGCCTCGAACCCGCGCGAGCGCCGCGCGATCGACATCCGCCGCATCTCGTCCGTGATCACATCGCCGTAGCGGATCATGAACGACGCGATCTGGACGAGCATCGGCGGCAGCTTCAGCCGCTGGAGTCCGAGCAGCAGGGAGCGCAGCTCCGTGGTGGAGGCGAGCAGCACGGAGGCGGCGACTCCGAGCGTTCCCTTGGCGAGGACGTTCCAGGCGCCCCACAGGCCGGAGACGCTCAGCGACATGCCCAGCACCTCCACCCGCTCCCCCTCGGCCACGAAGGGCATCAAGGCGGCGAAGGCGACGAAGGGCACTTCGATGAGCAGCCGCTTGAGCAGGTAGCCGGCCGGAACGCGGGCGGCGTAGGCGACCGCGCCGAGCAGCGCGGCGTACACGCCGAACGCCCACATCGCCTCGCGCGGTGTCGACACGACGACGAGCACGAAGCAGAAGACGGCGACGAGCTTGCAGTGCGGCGGCAGGGCGTGCACGGCGGTGTGCCCGTGCCGGTAGAGCTTGTGGGCGTGGCCCGCGCCCATGTCAGGCGGTTTCCTTTTCCTCGGTACGCGCCGACGGGGCCTCGGCCGCCGACTGCTGCTGCTGTCCGCGCCGGCGCCGCACCGTCCGGAAGACGCCGCTGCCGACGGCGACGGTCGCGCCGACGCCGACGACGCCCGCGAGGCCGCCGGAGAGACGGCCGTCGCTGATGCTCTCGACGGTGTAGTCGGCGAGCGGGGAACCGGCGGCGTCGTGCTCCTCGACGTTCTTGTCGATGCCCTGGTCGGCGGCGACCTTCTCCAGTCCGTCCGGGCTGGCGGAGGCGTAGAACGACACGAACCCGGCGAGGACGAACGCGGCGGCCAGCCCGGCGCCCCAGACCTTGCGGGTGGAGCGGGCGGCGGCGGGGCCGGGTGCCTCGGCGGGAGCGGGCGCCTCGGCCGGAGCCGCGTCCACCAGCTCGCCGCCCACCAGCAGCTTGAGCGGGGCGGCGAGCCCGCGCGCGCCGTGCACCAGGTCGGGGCGTACGGCGATGACGGCGCCCACGGTCAGCGCGGTGATCGCGGCCTCGCCGATGCCGATGAGGACGTGTACGCCGACCATCGCGGTCAGCACCTTGCCGATCGGCACGTCCGTCGTGCCGCCGACGGCGTAGATCAGCGTGAAGGCGGCGGCCGCGGCGGGCACGGACACCAGGGCGGCGACGAACGCGGAGGCGGTGACCGAGCGGCGCCCGCGCGGCAGGATCTTCACGAGGCCGCGGAAGAGCGCGTACGCGACGACGACCGTGACCACGCCCATGACGGTGATGTTCACCCCGAGCGCGGTGAGGCCGCCGTCCGCGAAGAGGATGCCCTGCATCAGCAGGACGACCGAGATGCAGAGCACTCCCGTGAACGGGCCGACCAGGATCGCGGCGAGCGCGCCGCCGAGCAGATGACCGCTGGTGCCGGCCGCGACCGGGAAGTTCAGCATCTGCACGGCGAAGACGAACGCGGCGACGAGTCCCGCGAGCGGGGCCGTCTTCTCGTCCAGTTCGCGGCGCGCTCCGCGCAGGCTGACGGCGACGGCGGCCACGGCTGCGACGCCCGCCACAGCCGAAACAGGTGTGTTGATGAATCCGTCGGGGACATGCATGGGGAGGCTCCGCTTCCTGCGGGGTGGTTAACCGTTCGATGATAGTGCCCTCCTGCAAAGAGGTCGCAAGAGCGAACGGGTCACAAGTGGAGCCTGGCGCGCACCGCAGAATATGGGATATTAAGGGACAAAAGCCGCAAATTTGAGGAGTAGCCCGATGCAGCCGGCAATCGAGGGCCACGCACGGGCCTGCCTCATCACCGATGGCCCCCAGCGTCACGCCGTCCCCGTCGCCCTCCGCTACGACCCGGAGAGGGACCCGCGCGCGGTGCGCCTGGTCTTCCCGCCGGACGTCTCGCCCGACGGCGCCGCCAACGAGTGGGTCTTCGACCGCGCCCTCCTGGAGGCGGGCCTGACCCGTCCGGCCGAGACCGAGGCCGGCGACGTCCGGGTCTGGCCGTGCGGCCGGGTACAGGCCGTGATGGAGCTGCGTTCGCCGCAGGGCACGGCGGTGATCCAGTTCGACAGGGCGCCGCTGCGCCGCTTCCTGGAGCGTACGCACGCGGTCGAGGAGCCCGTGGCCCCCGAAGCCGCCCGCTGAGAACCGGGAAACGGTGAGGTCCCCCTGGTCTTCCGGCCAGGGGGGCCGGGGGACCAGCAGGAGCAGCAGGACCAGCAGGACCAGCAGGACCAGCAGGACCAGGAGGACCAGGGGGATCTCACCCTCGCACCGGATCCCGTCCCCACGAGCCGGTGCGCGACCGGGGCCGCCCCTCCGCTCAAGAGGCGGCCCCGGAGCTTCCCAGCGCCTGGCGCCTAGGCGCGCACCAGCTCGCGCTCGCCCTCGGAGGCGTCGTCGCCCAGCTGCTTGCGCAGCTGTTCGCCCTCGACGTCCACGTTCGGCAGCGCCCTGTCGAGCCAGCGCGGCAGCCACCACGCCTTCTCACCGAGCAGCGCCAGCACGGCGGGCACGATGGCCATCCGTACGACGAAGGCGTCGAAGAAGACGGCGATCGCCAGCCCGAAGCCGATCATCTTGACCATCGACTCGCTCGATCCGATGAACCCGGCGAAGACGGCCATCATGATCACTGCGGCGGCGGTGACGACCCGCGCGCCGTGCCGGAAGCCGGTGACGACCGCCTGTCCCGGCCGCTCCCCGTGGACGTACGCCTCACGCATGCGCGTGACGAGGAAGACCTCGTAGTCCATGGCGAGGCCGAAGACGACACCCACCATGAAGATCGGCATCATCGACATCACGGGGCCGGTCTGCTCCACACCGATCACCTCCGCCAGCCAGCCCCACTGGAAGACCGCGACGACCGCGCCGAGCGCCGCCACCACGGACAGCAGGAACCCGAGCGCCGCCTTGAGCGGAACGAGGACCGAGCGGAACACCAGCATCAGCAGCAGGAACGCGAGGCCGACGACGAGCGCGAGGTACGGCAGCAGCGCGTCGTTCATCTTCTGCGAGAAGTCGATGTTCATGGCCGTGGCACCGGTCACCAGGACCTCGGCACCGGTGTCGGACGTGATGCCGGGACCCGCGTCGCGGATCGCGTGCACCAGCTCCTCGGTCTCCTCGGAGCTGGGCCGGTCCTTCGGGACGACGGTGACGACCGCCGTGTCGCCGGCCTTGTTCAGCGGTCCGGGCACGGTGGCGGCGACGCCGTCCAGGCCCTTCACGATGCCGGTGACCCGGCCGACCGCGTCCTGGGGCCGCTCGGCTCCCTCGACGTCGACCACGACCATCAGCGGCCCGTTGAAGCCGGGCCCGAACCCGTCCGAGAGGAGGTCGTACGCCTTGCGCTGCGTGGTGCTGACCGGCTGCGACCCGTCGTCGGGCAGCCCCATCTCCAGCGAGGCGGCGGGTACGGCGACCACACCGAGCCCGACCACGGCGGTGACCAGGACGGCGATCGGCCGGCGCAGTACGAGACGGGCCCAGCGCGTACCCATGTTGGGCTTGCCCGCCTCGGCGGCCTGTCCCTGCCCCTGTCCCTGTCGCTGTCCCTGTCGCTTCCGCGCCTTGCGCCCGAAGACCTTCCTGCCCGCGAACCCGAGCAGGGCGGGAACCAGCGTGAGCGCGACGAGAACGGCGATCACGACCGTGCCGGCCGCGGCGAAGCCCATCTTCGTCAGCATCGGGATGTCGACGACGGCGAGCCCCACGAGCGCGATCACCACGGTCAGCCCGGCGAACACGACGGCGGACCCGGCGGTTCCGACGGCCCGCCCGGCCGCGTCCTCCGGCTCACGCCCCTCGGCCAGCTCGGCCCGGTAGCGGGAGACGATGAACAGCGCGTAGTCAATGCCGACCGCGAGGCCGATCATCATCGCGAGCGTCGACGTCGTGGAGCCGAGATCGAGGACATTCGCGAGCGCGGTGATCGTGGAGACCCCGATGCCCACGCCGATGAGCGCGGTGAGCAGCGGCAGCCCGGCGGCCACCAGCGACCCGAAGGTCACCACCAGCACGATCGCGGCGACCGCGACGCCGATGATCTCGCCCGACCCGGTCTCGGGCACGGCCTGGAGCGCGTCACCGCCGATCTCGACGGCCAGCCCGGAGTCCCGGGCCTCGTCCCCGGCCTCGACGAGCGCCTGCCTGGCCTCCTCGGTCAGCTCCATCCCGCTGACCTTGTAGGAGACCTGGGTGTACGCCGTCGTACCGTCACGGCTCACGGCCTTGCCGGCGTACGGGTCGACGACCGAGGCGATCTGCTCGGCCCCGGCACCGGACCTGAGCCCCTCGACGACCTTCTCCACCTCGCTCCGGTGTCCGGCGTCGGTCATCCGCTCCCCTTCGGGAGCCTTGAACACCACGCGGGCGGTGGCACCGTCCGCGGCGGCGCCGGGGAAGCGCCGGTCGAGCAGGTCGAAGGCCTTCTGGGCCTCGGTCCCCGGTATGGAGAAGGAACTGGAGACGGCGGTGGAAGCGGAGGCGGCGCCGAGGCCGGCGAGCACCAGCAGGACTGTCCACGCGAGAGCGACGAAGGGGCGGCGGCGGAAGGCGAACCGGCCGAGTCTGTAAAGGAAAGTGGCCACGAGGGCGTACTCCCGGTCAGGTCGTTGGGACGAGCAGGGCAGGGGGAACCAGCCCGACGACGAGAGCGGTGCGCGTCAGGTGGGGCGTTTCTACGGGGACGGGCACCGGGTGGGGACCCCGCGGCGCCGCCGAGGTACTGCGGCCGTCAGGCGACACCCAGCGCGGGCAGCACCACGGCATCGACGTAGTCGGCGAGGAAGGCCCGGTCGGGCGACCGGTCCTCGATGAGCTCCCGGGCGACGAAGGCGCCCAGCATCATGTGCGGGACGTACCGCAGGGCGGGCGTCCCGGCGGGGATCTCGCCCCGGTCCACGGCCCGCCGCAGCAGGCCGTCGAGCCCGGTGAGCTCGGGGGCGACGAGCAGCTCCCGAAGCGCCTGGTGGAGATCGGGGTTCTGGTGCACGGCCTGGGCGAGACCCCGCATCAGCGCGGAGTCCCTCTCCAGCTGACAGTCGTCGGAGCGCTCCACCAGGGCGTGGAAGTCCCCGCGCAGCGTGCCGGTGTCGACGTCGGCGGTACTGACCGGCTTGCTGTGGCGCAGCGCCCTGGCGACCAGTTCCGGCTTGCTCCCCCACTGGCGGTAGAGGGTGGCCTTGCTGGACCGGGTGCGGGACGCGACGGCATCCATGGTCAGGGCGTCGTAGCCGACTTCGCGGAGCAGGTCGAGCACGGCTCCGTACAACTCACCCTCACGCTCGGCCGTGAGCCGTGTGCGCGCCATCCTCCACCCCTCTCCTGAACGAAACGGTTTCGTACACCACAACATACGCCCACACCTCATCGAAACGAAACCGTTTCGGTGGTGTTCTGCGCCACAAGTTGCCGCGCCCCCTCCGGGCGGAAAGCATTGGGGGGTGAGCGACGAACCCGGGTCCGTCGGCCCGCAAGAGACCGCACCCCCCGAGCCCCTGGGCACCACGGGCATCTCTCCGGCCGCTCCCGCGCGGGAGGCGCCGACCGCCGCCTCGCCCGACACGGTGGCGGAAGGGGACGTGCCGGGGCGCTCCCCGCGGGACGCCGGACGCGACCGCCCCGAACGCACCGGCGTACCCGGGCGTCCGGCGCCCGAGGAGACGCCCCGGCGCGGCACCGGCCCCGACGCCCCCGCGACACGACCGCCCCGAAGCGACGGCGCCCCCGCCGACGGCACCCACCCGTACCTGCGCTTCCCGCACCTGCACGGCGACCTCCTCTGTTTCACGGCGGAGGACGACCTCTGGCTGGCCGCGATCGCGCCCCCCGGAAAGCAGCCGGACCGGGCCTGGCGCCTCACCGTCGACCGCACCAAGGTCTCCCACCCCCGCTTCTCCCCCGACGGCCGCCACATCGCGTTCACGACCTGGCGCAGCCTCGACCCCGAGGTCCACCTCCTGCCCGTGGACGGCGGCCGGCCCGCCCGCAGGCTCAGTCACTGGGGCTCGCTCGACACCCGCGTCTGCGGCTGGGCACCCGGAACACCCGACAGCCCCCCGCACATCCTGGCCGTCGCCTCCCACGGCCAGCCCTTCTCGCACTTCTCCTGGGCCTACACCCTCCCCACCGACGGTGGCCCCGGCGCCCAGCTGCCCTGGGGCCCGGTCTCCGACATCGCGGTCGCGGACATCGACGGCGAGCGCCGCACGCTCCTGCTCACCGGCAAGCCCCCGCACGAACCCGCCGCCTGGAAGCGCTACCGGGGCGGCGCGACCGGCCGCCTGTGGCTGCACGGCGAGCGGCTGCTCCCCGACATCGGCGGCCACCTCAACTGCCCCATGTTCGTGAACGGACGCGTCGCGTTCCTCTCCGACCACGAGGGCGTGGGCAACCTCTACTCCTGCGCGTACGACGGCACCGACCTGCGCCGCCACACCGACCACGACGCGTTCTACGCACGCAACGCCTCCAGCGACGGCGCCCGCGTCGTCTACCAGTGCGCGGGCGACCTGTGGCTGGTGGACGACCTGTCCCCCGGCGCGACCCCGCGCCGCCTGGACGTCCGTCTCGGCGGCCCCCGCGCCGGCCGGCGCCCCCACCACGTCCCGGCCGCCAGCAACATCGACGGCCTGTCCGTCGACACGACCGGCCGCGCCAGCGCCGTCGTCGTCCGCGGCAGCCTGTACTGGCTCACCCACCGCGACGGCCCGGCCCGCACCATCACGGACACCCCGGGCGTACGGACCCGCCTGCCCGAGATGCTCGGTGGCGGCGGCAAGGTCGCGTACGTCACGGACGCCGAGGGCGAGGACGCCGTCGAGATCGCGTACCTGCCGCGCGCCAGCGGCGACCGCGCACCGCGCCGCCTCGCGTCCGGCCGGCTCGGGCGCGTACACGAACTGGTGTCGGATCCGGAGGGCGAGCGCATCGCGATCGCCTCGCACGACGGCCGGCTCCTCCTGGTCGACACCATGGAGGGCGCAGAGGGCGCAGAGGCCGCAAAGGCCGCAAAGGCCGCAAAGGCCGCAGAGGGCGCGGAGGACGCGGAGGACGCGGACGGCGAGGTCACCGAACTGGTCCGGTCCCTCAACGGCCCGGTCCGCGACCTCGCCTTCTCCCCCGACGGGGCCTGGCTGACCTGGTCGCACCCCGGCATCGGCCGCTCCCTGCGCCAGATCAGGATCGCCAAGATCGAGACCCGGCAGGTCGTCGACGTCACCGACGGCCGCTTCGAGGACGAGAACCCGGTCTTCACGAGCGACGGCCGCTACCTGGCCTTCCTCTCCTGGCGCGGCTTCGACCCGGTGTACGACGTCCACACCGGGGACCTCTCCTTCCCCCTGGGCTGCCGCCCCTACCTGGTCCCGCTCTCCTCCGCGACGCCGTCCCCCTTCGCGATGTCCGCGGAAGGCCGTCCGGCGGCCGGCGGGCTGGACCTGGCGGACGCCGGGGAGAGCGAGAGCGCCGACGGCACGACGGTCCTGGTGGAGGTCGAGGGCCTGCCGAACCGGGTGACGCCCTTCCCCGTGACCGCGTCCAAGTACTCGGGGCTGCACGCGGTCTCCGGCGGCGGCCTGGTGTGGCTGCGCTGGCCGATCTCGGGAGCGCTCGGCGAGACGTTCGCCAACCCGGCCGACGTGTCGGGCCGCCCCACCCTCGAACACTTCAACCTCACCAAGGCGCGCAAGACCGAGCTCGTGAACGACCTCGACTGGTTCGCGGTGAGCGGCGACGGATCGCGTCTGGTGGTCATGGACGAGGGCGAACTGCGCGCGGTCCCCGCCACCGAGTCCGGCGACAGCGACTCGACGGTCTACCTGGACATGCGCCGCATCATGCACCAGGCCGACCCGGGGGCGCAGTGGCGGCAGGCGTACGCGGAGGCGGGCCGCATCGTCCGGGCGTACTTCTGGGAACCGGGCATGTGCGGCATCGACTGGGACGCGGTCCTCGACCAGTACCGCCCCCTGCTGGAGCGGGTCGCCACCCCGGACGAGTTCGCGGACCTGCTCCGCGAGGTCCTGGGCGAGCTGGGCACCTCGCACGCGTACGTCGCCGCCGCGCGCCGCAACGAGGGGCCGCCGCACTACCAGCGCGCGGTGGGGCTGCTCGGCGCCAACTTCGTGTGCCGGGACGGCACCTGGCTGGTCCGGCGGATCCTCCCCGGCGAGTCGTCCGACTCCAAGGCGCGCTCGCCGCTGGCCGGTACGGGCATCCGGGAGGGCGCGGTCCTCACCCACGTGGACGGCCGGCCGGTGGATCCGGTGGCGGGCCCGTACCCCCTCCTCGCGGCGGCCGGGGGGACGACGGTCGAGCTGACGTTCCGGCCTGCGGAGGGGGAGGGCCCGGCCCGCAGGGTCGCGATCGTCCCCCTGGTCGACGAGCGCCCCCTCCGCTACCAGGACTGGGTGGCCAAACGCCGGGAAGTGGTACGGAAGTTGAGCGGCGGGAAGTGCGGCTACCTGCACATCCCCGACATGGGCGGCTCCGGCTGGGCCCAGTTCAACCGCGACCTGCGCAGGGAGGTCTCCCTCCCCGCCCTGATCGTCGACGTACGGGGCAACGCGGGCGGGAACATCAGCGAACTGGTGGTGGAGAAGCTCACCCGCACCATCGTCGGCTGGGACCTGACGCGCGACGCGCAACCGGTCTCGTACGCCTCCGACGCGCCCCGGGGCCCGGTGGTGGCCCTGGCCGACGAGGCGACGTCCTCGGACGGCGACATGATCACGGCGGCGTTCAAACTGCTGCGCCTGGGCCCGGTGGTGGGCCAGCGCACCTGGGGCGGGGTGGTGGGCATGACCGGCCGCCACACGCTGGGCGACGGCACGGTGATCACGGTGCCGATGAACGCGGCGTGGTTCGACGCGTACGGGTGGTCGGTGGAGAACCACGGCGTGGAGCCGGACATCGAAGCCCTGCGCACCCCCCTCGACTGGGCGGAGGGCCGCTACGCCCAACTGGACGACGCGGTCCGGGTGGCGCTGGACCTGCTGGCAGCGCGGCCGGCGTCGACCCCTCCGACGTACGCGAACGTCCCCGACAGGACCCGCCCTCCCCTCCCGCCGCGCGCGACACCGTGACAGCCGCGACACCGCGACACCGCGACACCGCGACACCGCGACACCGTGACAGCGCCGCGACAGCGACACCGTGCGGCCACGCGAAAGGGCGCACCCGGTGGTGACCGGGTGCGCCCTTCGTACGGTCATGCGGCGGGGGCGGAGCAACGGCGCGACAAGACGCGCCGCCTCAGCCGTCGCGCCGCGTCAAGACCGGAGCCGCTCCTGGCCCTCGTCCCGCTCATCAAGCATCTCCCGGTCCGTGTCCCGGTCACGGTCCGTGTCCCGGCCCCCGACCGTGTCCCGGTCCAGGTCCAGGTCCCGGCCCATGACCTGGCTCCGGCCCTCCCGGGCCCGCCGGACATGCTCCGACGCCTCGCCCTTCGTGCCGCGCGAACCCTGCTTGGCCTGCTTGGCCTGCTCGGCGAGCTCCTGCGCCTTGTCCTTGAACTGGTCTGCGATGCCCATGAAGTTCACTCCTAGAGGGGTGTGAGGGGAAGTGGGGCGTGTCGGCCCCCTTGGGCCTCGACCAGACTGACACGACCGGACATTCAGCGCATTTCGATCATCAATGCGGTGTACCCGACGTACGCTCCGTGCGCCGCACACCCTCCGCGCGCGCCTTCTCGTCCGCCTCGCCCCCCGCCCCCACGAGCCCCTTCCCCACCCCTGCCAGCCGAGGCCCGAACCGCTTCATCTCCCGCTGCCCCACGACCCCGATGAGCGTCGGCAGATACCCGCGCACGGACTGCATCCCCCGCAGCCACCACTGCGCGTACACGTGCGAGGAGCGCCGCTCGATCCCCGCGACGATCCGGTCGACCGCCGGGCCGAGCGGATACGTCCGGTTCGAGGGCCACGGCAGCCGCTGCCGCAACTCCCGCATCACGTCGTCCTCGTCCGCGCCCCGCACCATGTCCGTGTCGGTCCACGACAGGTACCCGACCCCGACCCGCACCCCCCGGTGACCGACCTCCGCGCGCAGCGAGTGCGCGAACGCCTCGACGCCCGACTTCGACGCGCAGTACGCCGTCATCATCGGCGCCGGCGTGATCGCGGCCAGCGACGCGATCTGGAGGAAGTACCCCCGGCTCTCCAGGAGCACCGGCAGGAACGCCCGCCCCGTCACCGCCCCGCCGATCAGGTTGACCTCGACGACCCGCCGCCAGGCGACCGGATCCGAGTCCGCGAACGGCCCCCCGGAAGCGACCCCCGCGTTGGCCACGACGATGTCGACCTTCCCGAACCGCTCCTTCACCTCCCGTGCGACCCGCGCCATCGCCTCGTGGTCGGTGACGTCGGCGTACCACCAGTCCGCGTCGGAGTGCAGCCGCCCCGCCACCTGCTTCAGCCCGTCCGGCTCCAGGCCGACCAGCGCCACCTTCGCGCCGCGCGCCGACAGCTTGCGGGCCAGCAGTTCGCCGACGCCCCGCGCCGCGCCCGTGACGACCGCGACCTGCCCCTCCAGGTTCCGCCTGCCGCTCATACGGTCTGCTCCTTCTCCTCGTCACGGACGGTGGGGGTGACGTACGTGGTCACCAGTTCGCGGAGTTTCGCCGTGACGGCCTCGGGCGCCTCCACCGGCGTCATGTGCCCGACGCCGGTCAGCTCGGTGAGCCCCAGCGAATGCGGCAGCGCGGCCACGATCTCGCGGGCGTGCACGGGCGGCGTCAGCCGGTCGGCGGTCCCCGCGATGACAGCGGTGGGCACGTCCAACTCCCTTATCCGCGCCACGAGATCGAGCTCGCCGAGCACGTGCGACCAGGCCACGCGCGCGGCCCGCGGACAGGCGTGCACGATACGGGCGCACTCCGCCACCCGCTCCGGCGAGGTCCCGGGCCCCATCGTCCCGTACTTGAGGAGCGCCTTCGACAGCGCCGTGACGGGCCCCAGCGGCGCACGCGCCCCCAGCACCGCGCGCGTCATCCGCGTCCGCAGCCGGCCGGGCCGCATCGGCAGTACGAGCGACTCGGCGACCAGCCGCGAACCACCCGTGCTGCACAGCAGAACGGCGGCCGCGTGCTCGCGGAACCCGGGCCGTCCGGCGGCGGCCATCATCGTCATGCCGCCCATGGAGTGCCCGGCCAGTACGGCCCGCTCGCCCGGCGCGAGGACGGTGGCGAGCACCGCTTCGAGGTCGTCGGCGAGGGCGTCCGTGCTGTAGCCGCCCGGCCCGACGGCGGGGGAACGCCCGTGTCCCCGCTGGTCGTAGACCACGACCCGGTACCCGCCGGCGCCGGCGAGTTCACGTATCTGCGCCGACCAGAAGAGCGTCGAGCAGGTCCAGCCGTGCGCCAGGACGAGTGCGGGGGCGCCGCCGGGCCCGTACACCTCGACGTGCAGCCGCGATCCGTCGGCGGAGACGGCGGTCAGTTCGCGCGAGGGGACGAGCGGCTCGCCGACGGCTCGCATCAGCCGGCTCACGCGACTGCCTCCGCGGCCCCGGTGCCGGCACCCGCGCCGGCGCTCGCACCCGCACCCGCACCCGCACCCGCACCCGCACCCGCACCCGCACCGGATTCGGCCGATGCCCGCGCCCGTAGCACCTCGTACTCCACCAGATTCACTTCCCTCGTCGCGCGCCGGAACTCGCTCGGCGTCCCCGGCCAGATGGTGGTGTTGCGGCCGTTCGCGTCCAGGTACCAGCTGTCGCAGCCGCCCGTGTTCCACACGGTCCGCTTCATCCGGTCCTGCACCCGCCGGTTCCACGCGTGCACGGCCGAAGGCCGCGCGCCCAGCGCCGCCCTGCCGCCCAGGTCCGCCAACTTCCGGAGGTAGTCGGCCAGGTAGTTCAGCTGCGACTCGATCATCAGGATCATCGAGCTGTTCCCGAGCCCGGTGTTCGGCCCGATGACCGTCATCCAGTTGGGGAACCCGGCCGCCGTCGCACCGCGCAGCGACTCCATCCCGTCCTTCCACGCCTCGGCGAGCGTGATGCCGTCCGCGCCCACCATCCGCTCGGCGATCGGCATGTCGGTGACGCGGAAGCCCGTACCGAAGACGATCGCGTCGACCTCGGCCTCCGTCCCGTCGGCCGCCACGACCGTGGACCCGCGCACCTCCTTCAGCCCCGAGGCGACGACGTCCACGTTCCGCTGCGCGAGCGCCGGATAGTACGAACTCGACAGCAGGATGCGCTTGCAGCCGATCCGGTACGACGGTGTCAGCTTGGCCCGCAGCGCCGGGTCCTTGATGGCCTTGGCCATGTTGGCCCTGGCGAGCGACTCGACAACGCCGAGCCGCTCGGGGTGCTTGGTGAACGCGGTGACCTGCAACTCCCTTATTCCGAAGAGCAGTCCGCGCCGCGCCTTCCCGGTGAACGGCAGCTGCCGGTGCAACCACCGCTCGGGCCCGGTGATCGCCCGGTCCATGCGCGGCATCACCCACGGCGGCGTCCGCTGGAAGAGCGTCAGCTTCGCGACGTCGGGCTGGATCGACGGCACGATCTGGATCGCGGAGGCGCCCGTCCCGATCATCGCCACGCGCTTGCCGCGCAGGTCGTAACCGTGGTCCCACCGCGCCGAGTGGAAGACCTTGCCGGGGAAGCCGTCGAGTCCCGGCACATCCGGAATCTTCGGGTCCGACAGCGGCCCGGTCGCGGACACCACCACGTCCGCGGTGATCGTCCCGCGCGCGGTCTCGATCTCCCAGCGCAGCTCGTCGCCGTCCCAGCGCGCCATTCTCACTTCGTGGTTCAGCCGGATGTGCGGCCGCAGCCCGAAGGTGTCGGTGACGTGCTCCAGGTACGCCCTGATGTGCTCCTGCCCCGAGAACGTGCGTGGCCAGTCCGGGTTGGGCGCGAAGGAGAACGAGTACAGGTGGGAGGGCACGTCGCACGCACAGCCCGGATAGCTGTTGTCCCGCCAGGTGCCGCCCACCGCGCCGGCGCGCTCCAGGACGACGAAGTCGGTGATCCCCTCGCGGCGCAGCCGGACCGCGGCGCCCAGGCCGCCGAATCCGGATCCGATCACCGCCACTCGTACGTGCTCGTGCTCGGCCATGCCGACGCCTCCCGCGGTCTCACGACTCTGCCAGCAATCACTGGCACGATTCGGAGAGTAGAGCAGCCGCGTACTCATGGGTAGGGGTCGGACGCGGGAAAGTTACCGGGGGTACGACATAGGCTTCGCGCGTGGACAGAGCCGCAGGAGCCCGCGAGTACCGCATGGAGGAGCTGGCCGGGGAGGCCGGCATCACCGTGCGCACCCTGCGCTTCTACCGCGAGCGCAAGCTGCTGCCGCCGCCGCGCCGCGAGGGCCGTATCGCCTGGTACGACGACCGCCACCTGGCCCGGCTGCGCACCATCGCCGCCCTGCTGGCGCGCGGCCACACCCTGAACGGCATCGCGGACCTCACCACCGCCTTCGAGAGCGGCCGCGACGTCGGCGAACTCTTCGGCCGCGGCGAGGACGCCGCCCCCACCACCTGGACCGAGGAGACCCCGGTCCGGCTCTCCCCCGAGGACCTCGCCGACCACTTCGCGGGCGAGGTCACCCCGGAGAACCTGGCCGCGGCGCTCGACCTCGGCTATCTCGCCGTCGACGGCGAGGAGATCGTGCACATCAGCCGCCGCCTGCTGGACGTGTCGGCGGCCCTGGTGCGCGAAGGCGTACCGCTGGCCGCCGTGCTCCGGGCGGGCAAGGAGGTGCGGGAGCACGCGACGGCGATGGCGGAGATCTTCACGGCCATGGTCCGCTCCCACCTGAGCGACGACGCGCCGGGGGACGGCGCACCGGGCGGCGACGCGCCGGGGAGCGGTCTCCCCGCGTCCCTGGAACGCCTGCGCCCGCTCGCCAAGAGCGTGGTCGAGGCGGAACTCTCGATGGCCCTGGACCGCCTGATCAGGGCCGAGAAAGACCTCTGAACCGGCCGGTCCGAGCAGTGCGGCCGACCCGGCCGGTCCGGCCGGTCCGCGGCTCACCGCTCGAAGACCGCCGTCACCGGCGCGTGGTCCGACCAGCGCAGGTCGTAGCTCGGCGCCCGCTCGACGTACGCCTTGACCGCCCGCCCGGCCAGCCCCGGCGTCGCCACCGCGTAGTCGATGCGCCATCCCGAGTCGTTGTCGAAAGCCTTCCCGCGGTAGGACCACCACGTGTACGGGCCCTCCTGGTCGGGGTGCAGCGCGCGCACCACGTCGACGTACGCAGCCTCGTCGAACACCCGCGACAGCCAGGCCCGCTCCTCCGGCAGGAACCCGGAGGACTTCCGGTTCGCCTTCCAGTTCTTGAGGTCGGCCTCCTGGTGGGCGATGTTCCAGTCGCCGCACACCAGCACCTCGCGCCCGTCCGCCGCCGCGCGCTCCTTCAGTCCCTTCAGGTACGGCAGGAACTCGTCCATGAACCGCGCCTTCTCGTCCTGCCGCTCCGTGCCGACCTCACCGGAGGGCAGATACAGACTGGCCACCGTGACACCGGGCAGGTCCGCCTCGACGTACCGCCCGCTCCCGTCGAACTCGGTGCTGCCGAAGCCGACCCGCACCCGCTCCGGCTCCCGCCGCGTGTAGAGCGAGACGCCCGCCCGCCCCTTCGCGGCGGCCGGGGCGTGCACGGCGTGCCACCCCTCGGGCTCGCGCACCTCGTCCGGGAGCTGCTGCGGTTCGGCCCGCACCTCCTGGAGGCAGATCACATCGGCGGAGGTCCCGGCCAGCCACGGCACGAAGCCCTTCTTGGCGGCGGCGCGCAGGCCGTTTACATTCACGGAGGTCACAGTGAGCACCCCGGCACAATACAGAGATGGCGAATCCCCCGACACCGAAGCCGCATAGAAGTACGATACCCCGCATGAATATACAGACACGCCCGTACGACCACCCCGACGCCGTCAAGCTCGAAGCCGAGGTGCAGCAGGAGTACATCGAGCGCTACGACGGCGAGGGCGACACCACCCCCCTCGACCCCACCATGTTCGAGCCGCCGCGCGGCCTCTACCTCCTCGTGTACGACGACCGGGACCGCCCCGTCGCCAGCGGCGGCTGGCGCGCCCAGGACGAGAACGGCGAGGGCTACGCGGACGGCGACGCCGAACTCAAGCGCATGTACGTGATCCCCGACTGCCGCGGCCTCGGTCTGGCCCGCCGCATCCTCGCCGCCCTGGAGGACGATGCCCGTGCGGCCGGCCGCACGCGGATGGTCCTGGAGACCGGCACGGCGCAGCCGGAGGCCATCGCGCTCTACACGTCCAGCGGTTACGCCCCGACCGAGAAGTTCGGCCACTTCCGCGACTACCCGGACAGCCGCTGCTTCGCCAAGCTCCTGACGCCGTGACCGTGTTGACGCCGTGACGCCCGGGCGGACACGGTGGAATGCCACCGCGCCCGAGAACGTCCCACGGGCACGTACCCGGCAGCCGCCCCCTCACATCCCGCCCGGAGGCCGCACGCATGACGCAGACGACGACCGACCGCCCCGCCCTCGTCGTCCCCGTGCTGGCCTTCGCGGGAATCACCGTCGCCGTGATGCAGACCCTGCTCGTCCCGGTCATCAAGGACCTGCCGGTACTGCTCGACACATCGCCGGCCGACGCCACTTGGGTCATGACCGCGACTCTCCTGGCGGGCGCTGTCGCCACCCCCGTCATGGGCCGGCTCGGCGATCTCTTCGGCAAGCGGCGGATGCTGCTCGCCAGCCTCGCCGTCATGGTGGTCGGTTCGCTGGTCTGCGCGTTCACCGACGACCTCGTGACGATGGTGACCGGCCGGGCGCTCCAGGGCTTCGCCATGGGCGCGATACCGCTCGGCATCGGCATCATGCGCGACGCGTTGCCGCGCGAGCGGCTCGGTGCGGCGATGGCGCTGATGAGTTCGTCGGTCGGGGTGGGCGGCGGGCTCGCCCTGCCGGCCGCGGGCCTCGTCGCCCAGCACGCCGACTGGCACGCGCTGTTCCTCGGCGCGGCCGGGCTCGGCGCGCTGTCGATGCTGCTGACCGTTCTCGTCGTACCGGAGACTTCGGTGCGGGCCGCCGGCCGGTTCGACGTACTCGGCGCGATCGGCCTGACCGCGGGCCTGGTCGGCCTCCTCATCCCGGTCACCAAGGGCGGCGACTGGGGCTGGACTTCGCCCACCACGCTCGGTCTGTTCGCCGCGGCGGCCGTCGTCCTCGGACTGTGGGGCGTCATGGAGCTGCGGATCGAGGCCCCGCTGGTGGACCTGCGCACCAGCGCGCGCCGCGAGGTGCTGCTCACCAACCTCGCCTCCATCATGGTCGGCGTCGCCTTCTACGCCGTCTCCCTCGTCCTCCCCCAGCTGCTCCAGCTGCCCACGTCCACCGGTTACGGGCTCGGCCGGTCGATGGTGGTGGCGGGGCTGTGCGTGGCGCCGCTCGGCCTGGCGATGATGCTCGTCGCCCCGGTGTACGCCCGTCTCTCCGCCCGGCACGGCCCCAAGGCCTCGCTGATGCTCGGCCTGCTGATCATCGCGGTCGGTTACGGCGCGGGGCTCGGCCTGATGAGCGCCGCCTGGCAGACCGTCGTCGTCTCGGTGGTGCTGGGCGCCGGCATAGGACTCGCCTACTCGTCGCTGCCCGCCCTGATCGTCGGCGCCGTCGACCCGTCGCAGACCGGTGCGGCCAACGGCCTGAACACCCTGATGCGTTCCATCGGCACATCGGTGTCGAGCGCCGTGATCGGCATGGTCCTGGCGCACACCTCGGTCCGGACCGGCGGGGTCGCGGTGCCCAGCATGGAGGGCTTTCGCATCTCGTTCGCGATCGCCGCCGGCGCGGTCCTCGTCGGCCTGCTCCTGGCGGCGTTCCTTCCGTCGCAGCGGAACACCGCGCGGCTGGAACTGCGCGCCGCGCAGACCCCGCGCACGGACACCGGCGCACCGGAGTCCCGGGCCTCGGCGCCCCGCTGAGCGGCCGGGGCCGAGGTCCCGGGACCGGGACCGTCGGGCCTTGCCCTCACCCCCGCCCCGGAACATGCGGAGAGCCCCCACCGGCTTCCCGGTGGGGGCTCTCCATTGCGGTGGACCTGTGGGGATTTGAACCCCAGACCCCCTCGATGCGAACGAGGTGCGCTACCAGACTGCGCCACAGGCCCTTGCAACGAGTGAAACTTTAGCACCTCGATCGGGGTGCTCGGAAATCTGCTCCTCCCCAGGTCACTCGTTGACCGCGCGCGGCCGGTCTCCGTCCTCGTACTGGTCGAAGAGCGGTGTGCGGCCGTGACCCCGGTCACGGCGCGCCGGGTTCGCGCGCCGGCGCGGGGCCGGATCGGCGGTGGCCGGGGGCTCGGGCACGGGCGTCGGCTCCGCGGTGCTGGAGCGGGCCGAGCTCCAGGTGCCCGGGTCTCCGAAGTCGACGCCGCCCGTGGCGCGCGGGGCGACGGGAGCGGTGACGTACGTCGGCAGCGGGACCGGGACCGGGTCCCAGCTCTCGCCGCGGGCCGAGCCGCGCTCCCGCTCGCGCTGCTGGTCCTCCACCCACTCCGCGTGGTCCGTCTGCTCCACCAGCGCGCGCCTCCCCGCCTCCTGCGGGGACACGGCGGGCGCCGGCTCGGGCTCCGGGCGTACGACCGGCTCTTCGTCCGGCTCCGCGGAGGCCGGCCGGCGAGCCGGGTGCGGGCGGCGCTCGCGCAGGCGCTGCGCCGCCGCCTCCGCCCTGCGGCGGTCCATGGTGAAGGCGAAGCGACGCCGCTCGGTGGACCGCAGATGCACGATGTACGTGCTCAGCAGTACGGCGGGGACGGCCGGCGCCCAGAGGAACTGGAGCCCGCCGACCGCCGCGACGATCGCGCCCAGGGTGAAGGCGAGGAAGAGGACCACGGTGGTGCGCCGGCGGCGCGCGAGGACCTTCGAGCGCCGGGCCCGTTCGGCGGCGGCACTCGCGGTGCGCGCGCGCCGTTCCTCCCGAGCGTGTTCCCGCGCTTCCTCGCGCGCGTTCCCGGGTGCGTCCTCCCGCGCGGCAGGGTGTGCCGTCTGCGTCGGGGGCACGGCGAAGGCCCGGACGTCGACGGAACTCAATCGGTCCGTGACGGCGTCCGGGTCCACGTCGGGTCCCGCCTCACCTGCGGCGCGTTCCTCCAGCTCCCTGGCGTACCGGCGCTCCATGGCCGCTCGTCCGGACAGCAGCCGGATGGCCGTACTGAAGCGTTCGGTCGGACGGGCCTCGTTGAGCTCGTCCTGCCTGCGGAGCCACATCGGCACCAAGTAGGCGGCCCAGGCCCCGACGATGACTGCGTAGATGAGGCCGCTGCTGCTCACACCCCACACCGTAGAGGGGTTCGCGCAAGCCCATCCGCCAATTGAGCCGGTGTGTCGCACGATCTGGCTGATAACTCGAACTTTTTTTATGACTGATCAGATCAGCAGCCCGCTTTGTGGGTGCTTTTGCAGTCAACAGCCGATCGAATTCGAACACTTATTTCATTTACGGGATGGGCCGGATCGTGCCTGGTGCCAGCGGTCGAGCAGCCCCTCGGGGACTTCTTCCGCCGTGAGCGCGTAGACCAGATGGTCACGCCACCCGCCGTCGATGTGGAGATATCGGGGCCGCAGCCCCTCCTCGCGGAATCCGAGTTTCTCCACGACCCTGCGACTGGGCCCGTTCTCGGGACGAATACAGACCTCGATGCGGTGCAGACCGACCGTACGGAAGCAGTGGTCCACGGCGAGGGCGACGGCCGTCGGCATCACGCCGCGGCCCGCCACCTCGCGGTCCACCCAGTAACCGACGTGCCCCGAGCACATCGATCCCCAGGTGATCCCGGCGACCGTCAACTGGCCGACCAGCTGCCCCCGGTACTCGATGACGAAGGGCAGCATCCGGCCCGCGTTGGCCTCGGAGCGCAGGTGGCGGACCATCTGACGGTACGTCGGCCGCTGGGCCACCGGGCCCTCGGGCGCGGGCGGCGGGATCGTCGCCTCCCAGGGGCGCAGCCACTCGCGGTTGCGCCGGTTCACCTCGCGCCAGGCCCGCTGGTCGCGAAGTCTTATCGGGCGGAGGGCGACCTCTCCGTCCGCCAGCTCGACGGGCCAGGACGAAACGTTCAGCTCGGGCTCCCCGGTCGAGGGGAGCCCGAACCGGATCCGGGGTGGTCGCCACCCCGGATCTGGTCCACGGCGTGGGGCAGAAGGCGCTCCAGGACCGCGAGTCCGTCCCGTACGCCGCCGGTGGAACCCGGCAGGTTCACGATCAGGGTCCGGCCGGCGACGCCCGCCAGGCCCCGGGAGAGCGCGGCGGTCGGGACCTTCGCCAGGCCCTCGGCGCGGATCGCCTCGGGGATGCCGGGGATGTCGTAGTCGAGGACGCGGCGGGTGGCGTCGGGGGTGCGGTCGGTCGGTGAGATGCCGGTGCCGCCCGTGGTGAGGATGACGTCGTACGCGGCGGTGACCCCGTCGCGCAGGGCCCGCTCCACCGGATCGCCGTCGGGGACCACCAGCGGTCCCTCGACCTCGAAGCCCAGGGCGCGCAGGCCCTCGGCGAGGATCGGGCCGCCCCGGTCGGCGTAGACGCCGGCGGAGGCGCGGTTGGAGGCCGTCACGACGAGGGCGCGGCGCGGCGGCTGCGGCACGACGGCGCCGTCCGGCGCGAGGGCCGGGACGGGGGGCGGGGCGGGGACCGGGGCGGGTCCGGCCACCGGGCCGTGGCCGTGGTCATGACCGTGCCCGTGTCCGTACACCTCTCCGGCGCGGGGGGCGGGGCTCATGAGCGGCTCCAGTCGCCGGACTTTCCGCCCGTCTTCTCCTCGACCCGTACGTCGGTGATGACCGCGCCCTTGTCGACCGCCTTCACCATGTCGATCACGGTGAGCGCGGCGACCGTGACGGCGGTCAGCGCCTCCATCTCGACGCCCGTACGGTCCGTCGTACGCACCGTGGCGGCGATCTCGACGGCGTCGTCGGCGACCGTGAGGTCGAGCTTCACGCCGGAGAGCGCGAGCGGGTGGCAGAGCGGGATCAGGTCGGGCGTGCGCTTGGCGCCCATGATTCCGGCGATACGGGCGGTGGCGAGGGCGTCGCCCTTGGGGACACCCTCGCCGCGCAGCAGTTCGACGACGCGCGGCGCGACGAGGACGCGCCCGGTGGCGCGCGCGGTGCGCGCGGTGACGTCCTTGGCCGAGACGTCGACCATGCGGGCCGCTCCCGCCTCGTCGATGTGCGTGAGCCGTTCGTGCGTACTCATTACGTGTGGTGCTCCCGGTCAGGGCCTGTGAGGGCAGACACGGTACTCCCACCGGCCCCCGGTCAGCCGAGCAGGACCACGTCGACCTCGGTGGCGGGCTCGACCTCCGTGGCGTCCTCCGGGACCGTGATCAGGGCGTTCGCACGGGCGAGGGCGGCGATCAGATGCGATCCGGCGCCGCCGACGGGGGTGACGGTGCCCGACTCCTCGTCGTACGTACCGCGCAGGAACTGGCGCTTTCCGGCGGGCGAGGAGAGCGGCTTGCCGGCGCTCAGGGCGGCGCGGATCTTCGGGCGGTGCACGTCCTTGAGGCCCATCAGGGCGCGGATCGCCGGACGTACGAAGAGCTCGAAGGAGACGTACGAGGAGACCGGGTTGCCGGGGAGGGCGAGCAGCGGCGTGTGCTCGGGGCCGATGGAGCCGAAGCCCTGGGGCTTGCCCGGCTGCATGGCGAGCTTGCGGAAGTCGATGCCGCTGCCGGGCTCGTCCTCGTCGCCCACGGAGGACAGCGCCTCCTTGACGACGTCGTACGCGCCGACGCTGACGCCGCCGGTCGTGACGATCATGTCGGCGCGGATCAGCTGGTCCTCGATGGTGGCGCGGAGCGTCTCGGCGTCGTCGGTGACGGCGCCGACGCGGTAGGCGATGGCTCCGGCGTCGCGGGCGGCGGCGGTCAGCGCGAAGCTGTTGGAGTCGTAGATCTGCCCCGTGGCCAGCTCCAGGCCGGGCTGGACCAGTTCGCTGCCGGTCGACAGGACGACGACGCGGGGGCGGGGCCGGACCTTGACGGTGGCGCGGCCGATGGCGGCGAGCAGGCCGATCTGGGGCGGGCCCAGGACCGTACCGGCCTCCAGGGCGAGGTCGCCGGCCTGGACGTCGCTGCCGCGCGCGCGGACGTGCGCCCGCGCCTCGACGGGGCGGTGGACGCGGACCTCGCCGGACGCGCCCTCGGGGGCACCGCTCGCGGCGCGCATGGTGGCGGCCGGGCCGCCGCCCGTGCCACCGTCGGTCCACTCGACCGGGACGACGGCCTCGGCGCCGGGCGGCAGCGGGGCGCCGGTCATGATGCGGGCGGCCTCGCCCGGGCCGACCATGAGCGTCCCGCCGCTGCCCGCCGCCACGTCGCCGATGACGGTGAGGACGGCGGGGAACTCCTCGCTGGCGCCCGCCACGTCGCTCGTGCGGACCGCGTACCCGTCCATCGAGCTGTTGTCGAAGGGCGGCAGCGCGATCCGGACCATGACGTCCTCGACGAGGACACAGCCCTGCGCGTCCGGGAGCTGCAGCTCGATGGGTTCGAGCGGCTTGACCGTGGCGAGGATGTCCTCTAGGTGTTCGTCGACAGACCAGATCGTGCTGCTCAAGGTGTTACATCTCCTCGGTCACGTAACGGCGAAGCCAGGTCCGGAACTCCGGGCCCAGGTCCTCACGTTCGCATGCGAGTCTGACAATGGCACGCAGATAGTCACCCCGGTCACCGGTGTCATAGCGGCGGCCCTTGAAGACGACGCCGTGCACCGGGCCGCCGGCCTTCTCGTCCTCGGCCAGGTGCTGGAGCGCGTCGGTGAGCTGGATCTCGCCGCCGCGGCCGGGCTCGGTCCTGCGCAGTATGTCGAAAACGGCCGGGTCCAGCACATAGCGGCCGATGACCGCGTAGTTGCTGGGCGCGTCGGCCCGGTCGGGCTTCTCGACCAGTCCGGTGACCCGCACGACGTCGCCTTCGACGGTCGGCTCGACGGCCGCCGATCCGTACATGTGGATCTGGGCGGGGTCGACCTCCATGAGGGCGACGACACTGCCGCCGTACTGCTCCTGGATCTCGATCATCCGGGCCAGCAGGGGGTCGCGCGGGTCGATCAGGTCGTCACCGAGGAGTACGGCGAAGGGCTGGTCGCCGACGTGCGGCGCGGCGCACAGGACGGCGTGGCCGAGGCCCCTGGGGTCTCCCTGGCGGACGTAGTGCATGGTGGCGAGGTCGCTCGACTCCTGCACTCTGGCCAGGCGTTCGGCGTCGCCCTTGCGGCCGAGGGCCGACTCCAGCTCGTAGTTGCGGTCGAAGTGGTCCTCCAGCGGGCGCTTGTTGCGCCCGGTGATCATGAGGACGTCGGAGAGACCCGCGGTCACGGCCTCCTCGACCACGTACTGGATGGCGGGCTTGTCGACGACAGGCAGCATCTCCTTCGGAGTGGCCTTTGTCGCCGGCAGGAACCTCGTGCCGAGGCCGGCGGCAGGGATGACAGCCTTGCTGATCCCGGGGTGCGACTGAGTCATGGTCAGAACGATATCCGTTGACTATGGGCGGAAGATGAGCTTCAGGTCAGTAAATTCTCATAAGGGCGGTTTGTGGAGCCATGGTGATGTGTGACGAGTCTGGCAAGGCCGGGTTGCGACGAGAACTACTCGACATGAGATCCCGGTTGACCAGGGATGACGTGGAGAAGGCCGGTGCGGCTCTGGCCCGCGGGGCGCTGGAGCTGCCGGAGCTCGCCGACGCCGGGACGGTCGCCGCGTACGTGTCGGTCGGGAGGGAACCCGGCACCCGGGCGCTGCTGGACGCGCTGCGCGCGCGGGGCGTCCGGGTGCTGCTTCCCGTACTCCTCGCGGACAACGACCTGGACTGGGCCCCGTACGAGGGCGCGGAGCGGCTCGCGCGCGCCCGGCTCGGGCTCCTGGAGCCGCAGGGCGCGCGGCTCGGCGTACAGGCCGTGGCGGAGGCCGACGCGGTGCTGCTGCCCGGGCTCGCGGTGGACGGACGCGGGGTGCGGCTCGGGCGTGGCGGTGGATCGTACGACCGGGTGCTCGCCCGGCTGGAGGCTGCGGGCGCGCAGCCTCACCTGGTGGTGCTCCTGTACGACGAAGAGGTGGTCGCGCGGGTCCCGAGGGAACCGCACGACCACCTCGTGAGCGCCGTGGTGACGCCGGCCGGCGTCAGGCGCTTTACGGTCTGACGCTTTACGGCCTCACGCTTTACGGCCTGAGGCTTTACGGCCTGAGCACCAGTGTGTCGGTGGTGCTCTTCTCGACCGCCTCCTTGTGGAACGCCCAGTCGAGCAGCTCGCCCTTGGCCCACTTGTCGGTCTGGTCGGTGTAGTGCGCGCTGTACGCGTGGCCCGACGCGCCGGTGAGGTTGATCCAGCGGGACCTGTCGAGGTTGCCGAGGTTCACGACCATCCGCATGGACGGCACCCACATGACCTCGTAGCCGCCCGCCGCGTTCCAGCCGGTGGCGTTGACCGACGCCTCGCCGCCGCCCAGGTTCCAGGGGCCTCGGTTGAGCAGCCACTGGAGGGCGCCGGGGCCGCTGGTGCCCAGGGTCTGGTTCTTCAGCGTGAGCTGGTGCAGGCGGCCCCAGCTCCAGGAGTCGATGTCCTTGCCGAGCTTGGCCGTCAGCTCCCAGCGGGCGTCCTTCAGCGCGCGGGCGAGCAGCTCGTCACGGGTGTCGGTCGCCTTGTCCAGACGGGTCTTCGGCGTCTGCCACCACTCGTTCTTCTCGTCCCCCAGGATCGTGCGGACGACCTCGTACCAGCGGTCGCCGCCGTCCGGCTGCGCCGAGTCACCGGAGCGCCGCCCGCACTCGCGCACGCGCTCGTCGAGGTCGTCGACCGGGCCCGTGCTGTCGGCGGGACGGACGCTGAGGCACTGCCCCCTGATCCGCAGCTCCTTGGGCAGCTTGTTGCCGAAGGCGAGCTTGAGGACGTTGCGCCACACGGCGTTGAAGTACGCGGCGCCCGCCGAGTCCGGCTCCTGGGTGTAGTCCCAGCCTTCGAGCAGCTTCTGCGTCTCGCGGACGTCCGGGTCCGACACGTCGATCTTCAGCAGGTAGGGCGTGAGCAGCTTGGCGATCTCGCTGCTGTTGTCCGTCTGCATGGTGCGCATGTCCTCGGTCGAGATCTTGCCGCCGTCGGCGATCTTCGACTCGATGAGGTCGTTGATCCGCTGGCTGCGCGCGCCGTAGCCCCAGTCCTCGGTGAGGAGGTACGGGTACTTCTCCTTGTCGATCACGGCCTGGTTGGCGGTGACGATGTAGCCGCGCTCCGGGTTGTACTCGTACGGCAGCTCGGCCTGCGGGACGAAGCTCTTCCAGTTGTTGCGCGGGTCCCAGCCGGCGGCGGGCATGGTGCCGTCGTGGCCGGCGCCCCGGACCGGGATGCGGCCGGGGGCCTGGTAGCCGATGTTGCCCCGGGTGTCGGCGTAGACGAGGTTCTGGGACGGGACCTCGAAGTGGGCGGCGGCGGCGCGGAAGCTCTTGAAGTCCGCGGCCCGGTTCAGCTCGAACACGGCGTCCATGGACTTGCCGGGCATCAGCGCGGTCCACTTGAGGGAGATTCCGTAGCCTTCGCCGCGGTCGGGGGCGGCGTTGGTGACCGGGGCCTTCTCGCCGACCTTCCCGAGCTCGTCGCTGCGGTCGGAGACCAGCGGTCCGTTGTTGGTGGAGCGGACGGTGATCTTCTTCGGCTTGCCGCCGGCGACCTCGATGGTCTCCTCGCGGGTCGTGAAGGGCTTCGTGCGGCCGTCGTAGAGGTAGCCGTCGTCGGAGACCTTCTCCAGGTAGAGGTCGGTGACGTCGGCGCCGAGGTTGGTGAAGCCCCAGGCGATGTTCTGGTTGTGACCGATTATCACGCCGGGCATGCCGGAGAAGGTGTAGCCCGCGGTGTCGTACTGGCAGGTCGCGGAGACCTTCCGGCAGTGCAGGCCCATCTGGTACCAGAGCGAGGGCAGCTGGGGCGCGAGGTGCGGGTCGTTGGCGAGCAGCGGCTTCTTGGTCGTCGTGTACGTGCCGGAGACGACCCAGGAGTTGGAGCCGATGCCGCTGCCGCTGGGGCCGAGCAGGGCCGGGATCTCGTCGAGGGCGTCGGAGACGCCGGAGAGCTGGGCCTGGAAGCCCTGGGCGGCGGTGCCGGGGGTGCTGCCGGTGCCGGTGCCGGTGCCCGTACCGGTGCCGGTTCCGGTGCCCGCCGTGCCCGTACCGGTGCCGGTTCCTGTGCCCGCCGTGCCCGTACCGGTGCCGGTTCCTGTGCCCGCCGTGCCCGTACCGGTGCCCGTGCCCGAGGCGGGTGACGCCTCCGGGTCGTACTTCTTCGTGATCTCGTCGATCGCGCCCGCTTCGACGACCGGCTTGTTCCGGTCGTACGGATACGGCGGGTACAGGTCCTTGATCTGCTTCGCGCTCAGCCGGCTCGTCATCAGCGAACGGTCGATCTCCTCCTGCATGTTGCCGCGCAGGTCCCACGCCATGGCCTTGAGCCAGGCCACCGAGTCGACGGGCGTCCACTTCTCGGGCTTGTAGTCGTTGGTGAGCCCCAGAGCGGCGTACTCGACGGAGATCTCCTTGCCGTCGCGGCCTTCGAGGTAGGAGTTGACGCCGGCGGCGTACGCCTGGAGGTTCCTCTTCGTCTCCGGCGTGAGCTTGGTGTCGTACTCCTTCTGCGCGACCTCGCGCCAGCCGAGCGTGCGCAGGAACGCGTCGGTCTCGACCTGGCCCGCGCCGAACATCTCGGACAGCCGGCCCGACGTCATGTGACGGCGGACGTCCATCTCGTAGAAGCGGTCCTGCGCCTGGACGAAGCCCTGGGCTCGGAAGAGGTCTTCGTCGGTGTCCGCGTAGATCTGCGGAATGCCGTAGCTGTCGCGCTTGACGTCGACGGGCTCCGTCAGACCGTCGATCTCGATCGACCCCGTGGTCTGGGGAAAGGAGGCGCGCACCGTGCTGATGCTCCAGTAGGTGCCGTAGCCGACACCCGCGACAAGGGCCAACACCAGCACGATCACGAGCAGACGGGCGCGACGCCCCTTCTTCTTGCGGGAGGAGGCGGTGGTGTTGGCGGGCATCGCTGTCCTTCGAGGGGCAGGGTGGTCCTGGAGTGCTGGAGCAACCATAGGCGCAGCGCTCCCGCGCTCCGGACTCGGTATCTCCAACCGTGATCGTACGGATGATCGAAGGCGTCAAGGAAACGTTAAAGATTAGGTAAGGTAACGAAGTACCAGTCGCCGAAGGAACGATCCGGCAGGCGTGCGACGGAAGGAACGGCCACTGACTGTCCACCAGCTCAACGAACTCCTGCTCATCTGTTCGCTCGTGCTGCTCTTCGCCGTCGCGGCGGTGCGCATCTCGTCCCGGAGCGGGCTCCCCAGCCTGCTGCTGTACCTCGGGATCGGGATCGCCATAGGGCAGGACGGCATCTTCGACGTCAAGTTCGACAACGCCGAACTGACGCAGGTGATCGGTTATGCCGCGCTCGTGGTGATCCTCGCCGAGGGCGGCCTGGGCACGAAGTGGAAAGAGGTCAAGCCCGCCCTGCCCGCCGCGGTCGTCCTTTCGACCGTCGGCGTCGCGGTGAGCGTGGGCGTCACGGCGGCCGGTGCGCACTATCTCGTCGGGCTGGACTGGCGCCAGTCGCTGATCATCGGCGCGGTCGTCTCGTCGACGGACGCCGCCGCGGTCTTCTCCGTACTGCGCAAGGTGCCGCTGCCCTCCCGGATCACCGGTGTGCTGGAAGCGGAGTCCGGCTTCAACGACGCCCCGGTCGTGATCCTGGTGGTCGCCTTCTCGACGGTCGGTCCGGTGGACCACTGGTACGTGCTGCTCGGCGAGATCGTCCTGGAACTGGCGATCGGCGCGGGCCTGGGGCTCGCGATGGGCTGGCTCGGGGCGTTCGCACTGCGTCGTGTGGCGCTGCCCGCGTCCGGTCTCTATCCGATCGCGGTGATGGCCATCGCCGTATCGGCGTACGCCGCCGGAGCCATCGCGCACGGCAGCGGCTTCCTCGCCGTCTATCTGGCGGCGATGGTGCTGGGCAACTCCAGGCTGCCGCACTGGCCGGCGACGCGCGGGTTCGCGGACGGGCTCGGCTGGATCGCACAGATCGGCATGTTCGTCCTGCTGGGGCTTCTGGTGACACCGCACGAGCTGCTGGCCGACTTCTGGCCCGCCGTGATGGTGGGACTGGTGCTCACGGCGGTGGCGCGGCCCCTGGAGGTGCTGATCAGCCTGGCGCCGTTCCGCATCCCGTGGCAGGAGCAGGCCCTCATGTCCTGGGCCGGACTGCGCGGCGCCGTGCCCATCATCCTGGCGACCATCCCCCTGGTGTCGGACGTCGAGGGCAGCCACCGGATCTTCAACATCGTCTTCGTCCTCGTCGTCGTCTACACCCTCGTCCAGGGGCCGACGCTGCCCTGGCTGGCGACATGGCTGCGGCTCGGCGACGACCCGTCCGGGGCCGCCGACCTGGGCATCGAGTCCGCCCCGCTGGAGCGGCTGCGCGGACACCTGCTGTCGGTCGCGATCCCCGAGAAGTCGAGGATGCACGGCGTGGAGGTGGCCGAGCTGCGGCTGCCGCACGGGGCCGCGGTCACCCTGGTCGTACGCGGGGGGACCAGCTTCGTACCGCTGCCGACGACCGTGCTGCGGCGCGGCGACGAGCTGCTCGTGGTGGCGACCGATCCGGTACGGGACGCCGCCGAGCGGCGGCTGCGCGCCGTCGGGCAGGGCGGCAAGCTGGCCGGATGGCTGGGAACCGGGGGCGCGAACGCCCACTGATCGCAGGCCGTGTGATGCAATCCGTACGCATTCACAGGTGCGGCAGCAGAGACGACCTGTAAGATAAAGGTCTACTGATCGACCAACTCTGCCTGACGCAGAGCTGGCGCGACCGTACGGCGGCCGGCCCCTCGAAGGGGTGTCCTGGTATCTACCGCCGGTCCTGCGCAAGAGGACAGCTCTCGGCGGCTCCCGCACGCACCACATCCGCGCGTGCACAGGGGAGCGTCACCAGGCGGCAGAAAGGCAAGGACCGTGTCCCACACGGTCACGACCGACCGCCCCGGTTACGGGCAACTGCTGCGCACCCCCGGCGCATGGACGTACCTGCTGCCCGGGTTCCTGGCGCGGCAGCCCTTCGCGATGCTGACGATCGGCATCGTGCTGCTGGTGCAGCACACCACAGGGTCGTACGGAAGCGCGGGCGCCGTCGCCGCCGTCACCGGCGTTTCCATGGCACTGTTCGCGCCGCAGAGCGGCAAACTGGCCGACCGTTTCGGACAGAGCGCCGTGCTGTTTCCCGGCGTTCTCGTGCACACCGCTTCCGTCGTCACGCTGACGGTGCTCGCGCTCTCGGGAGCGCCCCTGTGGGCGCTCTTCGTCGCGGCCGTTCCCACGGGTGCGTCCGTTCCGCAGATCGGCCCGATGGTGCGGGCCCGCTGGGCGGCCAAGCTGGAGGGCTCGCCGCTGATGTCCACCGCGGCGGCCTTCGAGTCCGTCACCGACGAGTTCACCTTCGTCGTGGGACCGGTGCTCGCGACCGCGTTGTGCACCGGGGTGCACCCGGCGGCCGGCCTGGTCGCCGAGGCCGTCCTGACGCTGGTCGGCGGTCTGTTCTTCGCGGCGCAGCGGCGTACGCAGCCGCGGGCCGGGCGCCTGTCGCTGTCCGAGGGGCCGCGCGTCTCCGCGCTCTCCGTGCCCGGCGTACGGGTGCTCGCGGTGGCCTTCCTCGGCATCGGCTCGGTCTTCGGGGGAATGCAGGTCTCTCTGACGGCGTTCTCGGAGGAGATCGGCAACCCCGGTGTGAACGGACTGCTCTACGGAACGTTCGCCGCGGGCAACATGCTCGCCGGTGTCGCGTGCGGCGCCATCGCCTGGAAGGTCGGCCCCCGGCGCCGTCTGATGGTCGGGTACGCCGCTCTGACGCTGGCCGCGTCCGGGCTGTGGGCGGTGCACTCCGTGCCGCTGCTCGCGGGCCTGGGACTGCTGGTCGGCCTGTGCATCGCGCCCGCGCTGATCACCGGTTACACCATGGTCGAGACCCTGGTGCCCGCCTCGGTCCGTACCGAGGCGTTCACCTGGCTGACCGGCGCGGTGGCCCTGGGGCAGGCCGCGGGTGTCACGGTCGCCGGGCGGCTGGCGGACGCGAACGGTGCGAGCGCCGGATTCCTGGTGCCGCTGGTGGGCACCGCGCTCGCCCTCGCCACCCTGGTGGCACTGCGCTCGCGGCTCGCGCCGAAGGCTCCGGGACGGGTCGCCGCACGTGGCGTGAGTCACCGAGTGCCGGTGACAGTGGACTGATCTCTCGGAATACGTCAGTATGGAACGTCGTTAGCACTCATTGAGTGAGAGTGCCAGGAGGAGCAAGTGCCGACCTATCAGTACCAGTGCACCGAGTGCGGCGAAGGCCTCGAGGCGGTGCAGAAGTTCACCGATGACGCACTGACCGTGTGCCCGAGCTGTGAGGGACGCCTGAAGAAGGTGTTCTCCGCCGTCGGCATCGTCTTCAAGGGTTCCGGGTTCTACCGGAACGACAGCCGCGGCTCCTCGTCGAGCAGCACGCCGGCGACGTCGTCCTCGAAGGCCGGAGCGTCGTCGTCCTCGGGCTCCGACTCGAAGCCGGCCGCGTCGTCGACGAGCTCGTCGTCGGGCTCCGGCAGCTCGTCGGGTTCCGCCGGTTCGTCCAGCTCGTCCAGCTCTTCCAGCACCACTTCGGCCGCCTAGGCCGCCTGTTTCCGCTCGGTGCGCCGAGGACCCCGCCGTTTCCGACGGCGGGGTCCTCGGCGTTTTCCCGCCCGGCTACTGTGACCGCCATGGCGAACGCGGAGATCGGCGTGATGGGCGGCTCGGGCTTCTACTCCTTCCTGGAGGACGTCACCGAGGTCGAGGTGGACACCCCCTACGGGAAGCCGAGCGACTCGCTCTTCCTCGGTGAGATAGCGGGGCGGCGGGTGGCCTTCCTGCCCCGCCACGGGCGGGGCCACCACCTGCCGCCGCACCTCATCAACTACCGCGCCAACCTGTGGGCGCTGCGGTCCGTCGGCGCGCGCCAGGTGCTCGGGCCGTGCGCAGTGGGCGGGCTGCGGGCCGAGTACGGGCCGGGGACCCTGCTCGTACCGGACCAGTTGGTGGACCGTACGAAGGCGCGCACGCAGACGTTCTACGACGGTCGGACGCCGGTGGACGGGAAGCTGCCGAAGGTCGTTCACGTGACGTTCGCCGACCCGTACTGCCCCGAGGGGCGCGCGGCGGCGCTCGCGGCGGCGCGCGGGCGCGAGTGGGAGCCGGTGGACGGCGGGACGCTGGTCGTCATAGAGGGGCCGCGGTTCTCGACGCGGGCGGAGTCGCGGTGGCACGCGGCGGCGGGCTGGTCGGTGGTCGGCATGACCGGGCACCCGGAGGCCGTGCTCGCCAGGGAGCTGGGACTCTGCTACACCTCGCTGACGCTGGTGACGGACCTGGACGCCGGGGCCGAGACGGGTGAGGGCGTCTCCCACGAAGAAGTGCTCAAGGTGTTCGGGGCAAATGTGGGCCGGCTGCGCGACGTGCTCTTCGACGTGGTGGCGGCACTGCCGGCGGACGAGACGCGCGACTGCCTGTGCGCGCACGCGCTGGACGGGCTCGACACGGGGATCGCGCTGCCTTAGCCGGGGTGTCTTGGCCGGGCTGTCTTGGCCGGGGTGTCTTGGCCGGAGTGCCTTGGCCGGCGCGGGTGAGCGGCCGGCGGGTGAGCGGGTTGTCCACAGTCGGGGGGCCGTCCACAGGGCTCGGCAGGATCCGGGCGGACCGTGGATCGTGAGGAGCGTTCAGCCGGACTCCTCATGGCAGGCGGTGGTCACCGTGTCCCCCTATCCCTACGCCCCCACTCCTCCCGCGCCCGTTCCCGGACCGGAGCCGTGCGGTGTGCCCGACTTCTCTCCGCTGCGAGTGGACGGCGGCAGGCACCGGCTGCGGCGCGCGGTGCGGCGCAGGAGGCGGGCGATGGCGGCCGGGCTCGCGATGACAGCCGCCGCGCTGGCCGCTTCGGGGGCGCGTGACGCGGGGCGTACGGGCGGTGCGGCGCAGGCCGGGGCGCCGGCTGAGGCGCAGGGCGAGGCAGGGGCCGCCGGGGCGCGGCAGCGTGAGCGCCGGCCGGTGGAGATGGTGTCCGCACCGGTGCGGATCGCGGACGCCGCGACCGTGCGGCTGCTGCGCCGCGGAGACCGTGTCGATGTGATCGCTGCGGCGGCCGGTCCCCAGGCGGTGGGCGGGGAGCCGCCGGACGCCCGGGTGGTGGCTGCCGGTGTCCGTGTGGCCGACGTGCCGAAGGTGCGCGGGACCTCCGCGGGCGGGGACGAGGGAGCGCTGGTCGTTCTGTCCGTACCGCGCACCACGGCCGCCGCACTGGCCGGCGCGGGCGCGACCTCCCGGCTGGCGGTGACGCTGTGCTGACCAGAACTGACGACCTCTCATGTCACCGGTACGTGGACGGCGATTGGACAGGCCCTTCACCTGCTGACATAGGTTTCGGAACTGTTTGCTCCGCCCCCGGCACATGCGAAAAGAGGCTCATTAGTGAGCGAGGAGAAGAAGCAGAGCGTTCTGGCGGGCTTCAAGGCCTTCCTGATGCGCGGCAATGTGATCGACCTGGCTGTCGCGGTGGTCATCGGCGCCGCGTTCACCAACGTCGTGAACTCGATCGTCAAGGGGGTGATCAACCCGTTGGTCGGTGCGTTCGGCACGCAGGACCTGGAGAAGTACAGCTCCTGCCTGAAGCAGCCGTGCGCGCCGGACAAGAACGGCGTGATGCAGGGCATTCCGATCAACTGGGGGCTGGTTCTCAGCGCGGTCCTCAGCTTCCTGATCACCGCGGCGGTCGTCTACTTCCTCATGGTGCTGCCCATGGCCAAGTACCTGGCGCGGCGGGCGGCGCGGGACAAGGCGCAGGAAGACACCGCGGAGGTCATGGAGGCCACCGAGGTCGAACTGCTGAAGGAGATCAGGGACGCCCTGGTCGCGCAGCGCGGCCCGGGCCACGACACCACGCCGTAGTCCGGGTCGCTCAGAGGTGGTGCGGCGGCTTCTCGTCCAGGAATCGGGCGAGGTCTGCCGTGCTGCCGCCGCTGCCCGGAGGCCGCTCACCCCACCCGCGGTCCGTATCGTCCGCTGACTGCTGGTCCAGTGGATCGCCGAAGTCCAGCGCCGGCTTCGGCCGTGGCTTTCGCCCGGCCTGCTGCTCGGACGCCTGCTCCGGATCGCGCGGTCCGTGGGCGGGGGCGGTGCTCATGGTTCCAGGATACGGCGGGCGGCCGGTTCGGCGGACGGCCGGTTCGGTGTCATCCGCGGCCTCTGCGGCACCGGTTTTTTTCCGGCGGCCCCGGCGGCTCTGTCCTCACGAGGACGGTCCCGTGATACGCAGGATGCCATGGGACACCGGACGAGAGCGGACGCCCTGACCGATGTGGCCGGGCTGCGGGTCGGCCACGCACGCGTGCCGGGCGACCGCGCGCTGAGCGGCACCACCGTCGTACTGGCGCCGGAGGGCGGGGCGGTGGCCGCCGTGGAGGTACGGGGCGGGGCTCCGGGCACGCGCGAGACGGACGCCCTCGACCCGCGCAACCTGGTGGAGCGCATCGACGCCGTCGTTCTGACGGGCGGCAGCGCGTACGGACTGGACGCCGCTTCCGGGGTGATGGCCTGGCTGGAGGAGCGGGGCCGGGGTTTCCGGGTCGGACCCGACCCGACGCAGGTGGTGCCCGTCGTGCCGGCCGCCTGCCTCTTCGACCTGGGGCGCGGCGGCGACTGGCGGGCCAGGCCCGACGCCGCGACGGGACGGGCCGCCGTCGAGGACGCCGCCCGTACGGACATCGGGGCACCCGTGGCGCAGGGCGGGGTGGGCGCGGGGACGGGCGCGGTCGCGGGCGCGATGAAGGGCGGCGTCGGCACGGCCGCCGTCGTGCTCGGCTCGGGCATCACGGTGGGGGCGCTCGCGGTCGTCAACGCCGCGGGTTCGGCCGTCGATCCGCTGACGGGCGTCATCTACGGCAATGGCGTACAGGGGTGGGCCGACCGCCCGGCGGCGGAGGTCCACGAGGCGGCACAGCGCAGGCTGGCCGAAGCGCGGGAGGAGACGCGGCGGCGCTCGGCGGCCTCCGCGCGTCCGGTGCTGAACACCACCCTCGCGGTCGTCGCCACCGACGCGGAACTGTCCCGGGCGCAGGCGCAGAAGCTCGCCGGTACGGCGCACGACGGTCTCGCGCGGGCTCTGCGTCCCGTACACCTGCTCACCGACGGCGACATCGTCTTCGCCCTGTCGACGGGGACGAGACCGCTGCTGACCGGCTCCCCCGAGCCCGGGTTCGCGGCGCACGCGGGCGCGGACGTGACCGCTCTCAACGAGGTGCTGGGGGCCGGGGCGGACGCGCTGGCCCGGGCGGTGGCGAAGGCCGTGCTGGCGGCGGAGGGGGTCGAGGGGCCCGGGGGCGTTTACCCGGCGTACCGGGATCTCTACTGACGGACTGGCGCGGCGAGTCGGCCGGAAGTGCGGGAACCGTGCGTGCTCCTGCTCCGTTTTCCCCCAACCCGGCGACGTTGTCAGACCCAGGGGCTACGTTGAGCACTCGGCAAGTGACAAGCGGCGACGGCCTGGAGAGACCCTTGAGCGATCCGTACGAGACAACCGAGGAGCACCTCGAGCGACTCCTGGGGCGCGCACTCAACTCGTTCGACCTGCCCGACGCGACCGTGGAGCGGCTCGAATCCGCGCTGGCCCACAGCACGTCCCTGCACTCCTCGCACCACAGCGCGGGGCTGCACCGCGAAATGTTCAAGCACGTGTTCCTGCTCTCCGACGGCAGCTCCCTCACCCTGTGGGAGCTGGCGCACAACGCGAGCCGCGACGGCACCACGCAGCACGAGCTGTACACGGAGGCGGACGGGGTCCGGCTGGCCGTGTCCCGGCTGCCGCGCCCGGGCGGTAGGAGTGGTTCCGGTTTCCCCGACGGGGACGGCGCCACGGAGCGGGACTCTGGCCGGGACGCGGGCCGCCGGTCGGACCGCGATCCGGATACCGACCTGGATGCCGACCTCGAAATCCTTGCCACGCTCATGGCCGTGCGACCGCCCGCCCGTCGCATCTTCGTCCCGGACAACTCCGCCGACCACGCGCGCCGTGTGCTCCGCCGCGCCGAGAACGCCGACCGCCCGGGGCGGGACACCGCGCTGCGCCTGAGCGGCGCCGTCGCCCACCAGATCACCCAGGCCTTCGGCCGCCAGTGCAGCGTGGAGGGCCGGGACGCCGGGTTCACGCTGTACGAGCACGCGTTCCTGCTGTGCGACGGCAGCGAGGTGAGTCTGTGGGAGGTCGAGCACACGGCTACGCCGGACGGCCGGCACATGTGCGAGGTGTACGGAACGGAGCGCGCCGCGCGCGAGGCCATGGAGCTCCGCGCGCGGGTGCGCTGACCGGACCGTCGCGGCGCCGGGCCGCCGGGCCGCCGGGCCGCCGGGCCCCGCGTTGTCCGGCGGGGCCCGGCGGGTGTCAGGCGGGTGTCAGGCGGCTACTGCCACCTTGGTGCCGGTCTCCGTGGCTTCCCCGGCCTGCGCCGGCCGCGGCGTCTTCCGCAGTCCCTTGAGGAGGACGACCAGGCCCGTGCTGACCGCCGTACCGGCCAGGACGGCGACCAGGTAGAGGAACGGGTTGCCGATCAGCGGGACCACGAAGACGCCTCCGTGCGGGGCCCGCAGCGTGCACTCGAAGGCCATCGACAGGGCGCCGGTGACCGCGCCGCCCGCCATCGCCGCCGGGATCACGCGCAGCGGGTCGGCCGCGGCGAACGGGATCGCGCCCTCGGTGATGAACGACGCGCCCAGCACCCAGGCCGCCTTGCCGTTCTCGCGCTCGGTCCTGGTGAAGAGCCGGCCGCGTACGGTCGTGGCCAGGGCCATCGCCAGCGGCGGGACCATGCCCGCGGCCATGACGGCGGCCATGACCTTGAGGCTGCCGTCGTTGGGGTTGGCGAGGCCGCCGACTGCGAAGGCGTAGGCGACCTTGTTGAGCGGGCCGCCCAGGTCGAAGCACATCATCAGGCCGAGGACGGCGCCGAGGATGACCGCGTTGGCGCCGGAGAGGGCGGACAGCCAGTCGGTGAGCGCGCTCTGGAGCTTCGCGATCGGCTCGCCGACCACCAGGAACATCAGGAAGCCGACGACGGCGGAGGAGACCAGGGGGATCACCACCACCGGCATGATGCCGCGGAGGGGGGCGGGGATCCTGAGCCTCTGGACCGCCATCACCACCGCGCCCGCGATGAGACCCGCCACCAGCCCGCCGAGGAAGCCGGCGTCGATGGCGACGGCGATCGCGCCGCCGACGAAGCCGGGGACGAGTCCTGGTCTGTCGGCCATGCCGTACGCGATGTAACCGGCCAGGACCGGTACCAGGAAGCCGAAGGCCAGACCGCCGATCTGGAACATCAGGGCGGCCCAGCTGGTGGTGTCGGTCCAGGCGAAGTGCTCGATGACGGAAGGGGCCTTGTTGATCCCGTAGCCGCCGACGGCGAAGCCCAGGGCGATGAGCAGGCCGCCTGCGGCGACGAACGGCACCATGTAACTGACGCCGGACATGAGCCATGTGCGGAGCTTGGTTGCGTAGCCTTCTCCCGGCTCGCCTGTTTCCTCGACCGGGGAGCCCTTGGCCGCGGGCGAAGTGACCTCGCCGCGGGCGGCCTTGGCGCGTACTTCGGCGATGAGTTCGGCGGGGCGGTTGATGCCGGCCTTGGCGTTCACGTCGACCGTCGGCTTGCCCGCGAAGCGCTCCTTGTCGCGTACGGGCACGTCGTGGGCGAAGATCACGCCGTCCGCGGCGGCGATGACGGCGGGGTCCAGGCGCGTGAAACCGGCGGAGCCCTGGGTCTCTACGGTCAGCTCTACGTTGGCGTTGTTTCCGGCCTGTTCCAGTGCTTCGGCGGCCATGTAGGTGTGCGCGATGCCGGTGGGGCAGGAGGTGACGGCGACGATCTTGAACGGGGCGGTGGCGGGCGGGGCGGTGCCTTCGACGGCGGCGTCCTCGGGGGCGGGGGCTTTGGGGGCGGGGGCTTTGGGGGCGGTGCCGCGCCGGGGCGTCTCCTCGGGTGTCGAACGTCCGGGTACGGCGTGAGCTTCGGGGTGGTTGCGTCCGGCGCCCTGAGGGGAGCGCCCCGGCGCGTCCCCTCCCGGCACCTCGGTGTGCGAGGCGGTGCGGGGGGCGTCCGGCGGGGCGTCGCCGCGGATCAGGGCCGCCGCCGCTGCCGGGTCTTCGGCCGCGCGGAGGGCGGCGGTGAAGTCGGCGTCCATCAGATGGCGGGCCAGGCTGGAGAGGATCGTCAGGTGCTCGTCGTCCGCGCCCGCCGGGGCCGCGATGAGGAAGATGAGGTCGGCCGGGCCGTCCGGGGCACCGAAGTCGACGCCGCGTGCGCTGCGCCCGAAGGCGAGCGTCGGCTCGGTGACGTGTTCGCTGCGGCAGTGCGGGATGCCGATGCCGCCGTCCAGGCCGGTCGGCATCTGCGCCTCGCGCGCCGCGACGTCGGCGAGGAAGCCGTCGAGGCCGGTCACACGGCCGAGTGCCGCCATCCGTTCGGCGAGCGCGCGCGCCGCCTCTTCCTTCGTGCCGGCGGCCAGGTCGAGGTCGACCAGGTCCGCGGTGATCATCTGGCTCATCGCGGGCTCCTACGGGAGTACGGGGGTATGCGGATCATGCGGCCGGCTCCGCCAGCGCGCGGTCCAGGGGGATGTCTGCCGTCACGGCGACCGAGGAGGGGTTCAGGTCGGCCGGGGCCGGCATGACGCTGCCGGGCAGTTGGACGGCTGCCGCGCCGTGCGCGGCAGCCGCGGCCAGGGCCTCGGGGCCCTCGCCGCCCGCCGCCAGGAAGCCGGCGAGCGAGGCGTCGCCCGCGCCGACGTTGCTGCGGACGAGGGCGACCTCCGCGGTGGCGTGGTACGCGCCCTCGTCGCCGACCAGCAGTTGCCCGTCGGCCCCGAGGCTGGCGAGCACCGTGCGCGCGCCCGCGTCGCGGAGTTGCTGCGCCGCCTTCAGCGCGTCGCCGACCGTGGCCAGGGGGCGGCCGACGGCCTGGGCGAGCTCTTCGGCGTTGGGCTTCACCACGTCCGGGCGTTCGCGGAGTGCCGCGAGGAGGGAGGGGCCCGAGGTGTCGAGTGCGATGCGGGCGCCCGCCTCGTGTGCGCGGGCCACCAGTTCGGCGTACCACTCGGGGGCGAGGCCGCGCGGCAGGCTGCCGCAGCAGGCGATCCAGTCGGCGCCGGCCGAGTGCGTGCGTACGGTCTCCAGGAGGGAGACGGAGTCGGTGGCGGAGAGTTCGGGGCCCGGTGCGTTGATCTTGGTGAGGGTGCCGTCCGGCTCCACGAGTGTGATGTTGGAGCGGGTGTCGCCCGTGACGCGGACGGGCGCGACCTCGATGCCCTCCGCGCCGAGGAGTTCGGCGACGAGCGCGCCCGGTGCCCCGCCCAGCGGCATGACGGCGAGGGTGCGGTGTCCGGCCGCGGCCACGGCGCGCGAGACGTTGACGCCCTTGCCGCCCGGGTCCATCCGGTCGGCGGTGGCGCGCAGCACCTCGCCCCGCTGGAGGACGGGGAGTTCGTACGTCCGGTCGAGGCTGGGGTTGGGGGTGATGGTGAGGATCATCTGCACTCGTTCCTAGACACACTGCACTTCGGTGCCGGCGGCCTCGACGGCGTCGGCGTCTTCGGGGCTCAGACCGGTGTCGGTGATGAGCAGGTCGACATCGGTGAGGTCGCCGAAGCGGGCGAAGTGCTCCTGCCCGTGCTTGGCGGAGTCGGCCAGCAGGACGACCCGGCGGGCGGCCGCGACGACCGCGCGTTTCACGGCAGCCTCGGCGAGGTCGGGGGTGGTGAGGCCGCCGTCGGGCGAGAAGCCGTTGGTGGCGAGGAAGGCCACGTCGGCACGGATCTCGCCGTACGCGCGCAGGGCCCAGGCGTCGACGGCGGCGCGCGTACGGTGGCGGACCCGGCCACCGACGAGGTGCAGGTCGATGCCGGGGTGGTCGGCCAGGCGGGCGGCGACCGGGAGTGCGTGGGTGACGACCGTGAGGCCGCACTCCAGCGGTACGTCTGCGGCGAGGCGGGCGATCGTGGAGCCTGCGTCGAGGATGACGCTGCCGTCGTCGGGCAGTTCGGCGAGGGCCGCCCGCGCGATGCGGTCCTTCTCGTCGGCGGCGGTGGACTCGCGCTCGGCGAGGTCCGGCTCGAAGCCGAGGCGGCCCGCGGGGATGGCGCCGCCGTGCACACGGCGGAGGAGACCCGCGCGGTCCAGGGACTTGAGGTCGCGGCGGACGGTCTCGGCGGTGACCTGGAAGGTCTCGGCGAGAGAGAGCACGTCCACCCGTCCGCTCTCGCGGGCGAGGCGCAGGATCTCCTGCTGACGCTCCGGTGCGTACATGGGGGATTACATCCGTTCGATGCCCGAACCTGTGGTTTCGCTTGCAGAATACGGCCGAGTTTCGCAGTTGTAAACAGATTCGGGCATGGGGCGGACACGTTCGGGCACAAACGGAGACGGCGCCCGTGTCGGATGACACGGGCGCCGTCGGTCGGCGGTCCTGGCTCAGGGGGTGAGCGCCGGCTCCTTCGCCGGTACGGCTCCCGGGGCCCCGGGAGCCGCGCCTTCGGCCCCCGCCCGCGGCCGCGCCGGCAGCGCGAACATCAGGCAGAAGATGGCCACCAGCACCGCGGTCGTCCACCACAGCGCGTTCTGGAACGCGTCGACGAAGGCCATGCCGACGGCGGCCGGCGCCACGTGCTCGTCCATGGCGCCGAAGAAGACGACCGACACCAGGCCGAGGCCCAGCGCGTTGCCCGTCTGCTGCACCGTGTTGATCAGTCCGGAGGCCGAACCGGCGTGCTCGCGCGGCACCTCGGACAGCACCGCGTCCGTCAGCGGCGCCACGATCAGGCCCATGCCGAGCCCCATCACGACCAGCGGCAGTGCCATCTGCCAGGGGTGGATGGCCGTGCCGTACCGGTCGGCCTCCCAGATGTAGAGCAGCAGTCCGGCCGCCATCGTCAGCGCGCCCGCCTGGAGGACCTTCCGGCCGAAGCGCGGGACCAGCTTCTGTACGGAGAGGCCCGCGGCGAGCGAGACCGCTATGGAGAACGGGATGCCCGTCGTGCCGGCGCGAAGCGCGCTCCAGCCGAGCCCCATCTGCATGTAGAGGGTCCAGACCAGGAAGAAGATGCCCAGTGCCACGCCGAAGGTCAGCTGCACCGCGATGCCGGCGGTGAAGCTCTTGACCTTGAAGAGGGAGAGTTCGACCAGGGGCGAACCGTCCTTGCGGGTCTTGTAGCGCTCGTACACGCCGAAGAGGGCGAAGACGGCCGGACTGCCGGCCATGGCGAGGTGGCCCCACAGCGGCCAGCCCAGCTCCTCGCCGCGGATGAGCGGGTAGATCAGCATGAGGAGGCCGAGAGTCGCGAGCGCCACGCCGACCAGGTCGAGGCGCAGTGCCTCGGGGGCCTTGGACTCACCGATGAAGCGGATGCCCAGGACCAGTCCCGCGATGCCGACGGGCAGGTTGATGAGGAAGATCGGCCGCCACTCCAGGCCGAACAGGTTCCACTCGGTGAGCAGCGCGCCCAGCATCGGGCCCGACACGGCGCCGAGACCGACGATCGCGCCGAAGAGGCCGAAGACCTTGCCGCGCTCGTGCGCGGGGAAGGTGGTGTGGACGATCGACAGGACCTGCGGCACCATGAGCGCCGCCATCCCGCCCTGGAGGATGCGGGAGGCGACGAGCATCTCCGGGTCCGCGGCGAAACCGCAGAGCGCGGAGGCGAGCGTGAAGCCGGCGATGCCGATCAGGAAGAGGCGCTTGCGGCCGTAGATGTCGCCCAGCCTGCCGCCCGTGATCAGCCCGGCGGCGAAGGCCAGGGCGTACCCCGCGGTGATCCACTGGATCGCGCCGAAGGTGGCGCCCAGGTCCTTCCGGATGCTCGGAATCGCGATGTTGACGATCGTGACGTCGACCAGGTCCATGAAGGCGGCGGTCATCACGATGGCGAGCGCGAACCACCGGCGGCGGTCGGGCGTGCTCGTCCCGGTCCCGTCCGTATCCGTCCGCTCGGACTGCAGGGGTGTGGAAGTCATACGAGCGACACTAGGCCGGATGTAGGACGGATCGTGTCCCACTGGGACGGCATCCTGGAGGTATGACGACCGACACACCGGCCCGGCTGCTGCACCTGCTCTCGCTGCTCCAGACACCCCGCGAATGGCCCGGCAGTGAACTCTCCGAACGCCTGCGCGTCAGCCGCCGCACCGTGCGGCGCGACATCGACCGGCTGCGCGAGCTCGGCTATCCCGTACAGGCGACGATGGGCGCGGACGGCGGCTACCGGCTCGTGGCGGGCAAGGCGATGCCGCCGCTGGTGCTCGACGACGAGGAGGCCGTCGCCATCGCGGTGGGGCTGCGGGCCGGTGCGGGCCACGCGGTCGAGGGCATCGAGGAGGCGTCGGTGCGGGCGCTGGCGAAGCTGGAGCAGGTGCTGCCGTCCAGGCTGCGCCGGCAGGTCTCCACCCTCCAGGCCGCCACCATCCCGCTGACCAGCGGCGACGGCGCGACCATCGATCCCCGTACGCTCACGGTGATGGCGGGCGCGGCGACCGGGCAGGAGCGGCTGCGGTTCGCCTACCACTCGGGGGACGGATCGCGGTCCAGGCGTCTCGTCGAGCCGCACCGGCTGGTGAGCACGGGGCGGCGCTGGTACCTCGTCGCGTACGACCTGGACCGGGACGCCTGGCGTACGTTCCGCGTGGACCGGGTCAGTGAGCCGTTCGCCACGGGGGCGCGCTTCACTCCGCGGGGGCTGCCGAACGGGGACGCCGCCGCATTCATCCGGGACTCCATGAACCGGCTCCAGCCGCGGTACCGGGTGGTGGCGACGTTCGACGCGCCCGCCGAGTTCGTCGCGGCCCGGCTGCCGGGCTCGCTCGGCACACCGGAGCCGGTCGAGGGCGACGACAGCCGCTGCCGGCTCGATGTGACGGCCACCGACTCGATGGAGTGGCTGGGGCTCCGGCTCGCGCTGGTGGACTGCGAGTTCACGGTGTCCGAGCCGCGGGAACTGGTCGACTACCTGGCCGGGCTCGGCAGCAGGCTCACCCGCGCGACCGCCCCGCGGGAGCAGCAGTAGAGGGCAGTGGAGCGGTGGTGGACGCGGGGAGCCCCGGCGCCGGGGGGAGTGCGCCGGGGCTCGGCCCTGGAAAGACACGTACCTCGTTCGGAGCCGTTTATGCGACCGCGTCGAAGCCTGTGTCGTGAGCCATGCGCTTCAGGTCCATCAGAGCGTGCTTCTCTATCTGCCGGATCCGCTCACGCGTCAGTCCGTGCTGCTTGCCCACCTCGGTCAGGGTCCGCTCCCGGCCGTCCTCGATGCCGTACCGCATACGGATGATCGAGGCCGTCCGCTCGTCGAGCCGGCCTATGAGGTCCTCCAGCTCCTCACTGCGCAGCAGCGAGAGCACCGACTGCTCGGGCGAGACCGCCGACGTGTCCTCCAGAAGGTCGCCGAACTGCGTCTCTCCCGCGTCGTCGACGGGCATGTTGAGCGAGACCGGGTCGCGCGCCCAGTCCAGGACGTCACTGACGCGCTGGGGCTTGGCGTCCAGCTCGGCCGCGATCTCCGCGTGCTCGGGCTCGCGCCCGTGCTCACGGTTGAACTCGCGCTGCACGCGCCGGATACGGCCCAGCTCCTCCACCAGGTGGACGGGGAGCCGGATGGTGCGGGACTGGTCCGCGATGGACCGGGTGATGGCCTGCCGGATCCACCAGGTGGCGTACGTGGAGAACTTGAAGCCCTTCGTGTAGTCGAACTTCTCGACCGCGCGCACCAGGCCCGCGTTCCCCTCCTGGATCAGGTCGAGCAGGGGGAGCCCACTGCGCGGATAGCGGCGCGCGACCGCCACGACAAGACGGAGGTTGGCACGGATGAACAGGTCCTTGGCACGCTCGCCCTGCGCGACCAGTGCTTCCAGCTCCTCGCGGGAGGCGCCGCCCGCGTCGCCCTTCCCCTCCGTGGCAACGGCTGATGTCACTTCCTTGTCGAGGATCTGCTGCGCGTACACACCTGCCTCGATGGTCTGCGAGAGGTCGACTTCCTTGGCGGCGTCGAGCAGCGGCGTCCGTGCGATCTCGTCGAGGTACATACCGACCAGGTCGCGGTCGGCGATCTCCCCGCCTACGGCGCGAACGCTGCGTACCCCGCCGGATCCGCCGGTGGCGGTCTGGTGACGGGCGACGGCACGGGTTGCCATGCGTGCTCCCTTGCTGAGTAGGTCGCGATGTGGTGGCTGCCGGACTCCTTGTCGGGTGCCCCGCTTCCACTGGAAACAACGACTGGAATCCGGACAGAATTCCCCTGGCGTGCGTTCATTTTCGTGATCTTGCAGTACCCTGTCCGCCGTCGAGGGGGGCGCATGGCGCACGGACACCCGGAGGCGCAGGTCAGCGCGGGCACCGAGGCCGGCCTCAGCACCTTCACGGACATCTACCACCACTACGTCTGCGAGACGGCGATCACCTTCGGCACCACCGTCTTCACACCCGAGCAGCGCCGCCCGTGACTGCTCTCCCCTCCTGAAGACGGCCCATACCGGCTGCTGGTTGCCCGTGACGCCCGTTCCACCCGTTTATGCCCGTTCCGGCCTTTCTGCCCGTTCCGGCCTTTCTGCCCGTTCCGGCCGCTCCGGCCGCTCCGGCCGCTCCGGCCGTGTTCCCGGTTACGCGACGAGCAGACCCTTCCGCCCGAAGGCCGCCTACGGCACCTCCGTCGAAGTCGGCGCCCCCTGCGCGCCCGACGCCGGCGACCGCGGCATCGGCATCGGCACGCTGCCGTACGAAGCGCTCTTCGAGGCACTGGCGGGCGAGGACCTCCACCGCGCGTACGCCGGCGTGGCCCAGCCCAACGAGGCGTCCGCCCGGTTCCACGCCCGCCTCCGCTTCCGCCACGTCGGCATGTACCGGGAGGTGGGCCGGAAGCCCGGCCGCTACTGGGACGTCGCCCGGTACGAGCGCCCTCTCGGCGCCGGGACCGGCTCCGGCCCGGTTCCAGCCCCGGCGCCGACTCCGACTCCGGCCCCGATCCGGGCCCTGCGGACCTAGGCCCCGGCGTAGGTCCACAGCCCGTTACTCCCCGTCCGTCCCGCGCCTAGTCTCCGGCGCATGGACATCACAGGCACCCTCGACGAAGCACTCGAACGCCTCCACACCCACGGCCCCGAGCGCCTGGGCCGCCTCACCAATCACGCCCCCATGGCCGTCGAGTCCCTCGCCGCGCGCGGCCGGGCCGACTCCGTCCACCGCTGGCTGGATCTTTACGCCGCGCGGCTGGAAGACTTCCCCTCCCGCCACGCCCCGGTGACCGACGGCAACTGGCAGGAGGCGCTGGGCGATCCGCGCCGGGCCGCCGACTGGATCGCGTACTTCAGCCACCGCCTCACGGCAGCGGAGCAGCCGTGGCGCGAGGTGCTCGCCGCGTGGTGGCCCAGGCTGCTGCCGGGCGTGTACGGCGGCGCCACGCATCCGGTGATCCGGGTGGGCCACGCGGTACGCACCCTCCTGACGGACGGCGAGAACGCCCCGCGCCGCACCGAACTCGCCCACGGCCTCGGCTACTGGGCCGCCCGCTACCGCCCCGTGGAGCCGCCCGCCCCGCTGCCCGCCGCCCCCACCGCCGCCGAGGCTTTGGACGCCGTACCGCCCGTCGGCGTACGGCAAGGGGGCTTCCCCGACCGCCTCGACCGCGTCACGCGGCTCCCGGTGTGGGCGGGGGCGCTCGCCGCCACGGACCCGGACGAGGCCCGGCGGCACCTGGCCGAGCTGGTACGGGCCGCCACCCACCGGTACGCCACGCACGGCCACGGCGACGAGACCATGCTGGTCCACGCGGCGACGGCCCCCAACGCCGTCCTGCGCACCCTCCCCGCGCTCCCCCGCACCCTGTGGGCACCGAGCCTGCACGCCGCCTGGACGGCGTCGGCGGCGGTCACCGCGATGTACGCCCCGGACGAGCCCGCCCCGTACGCCGCACCGGGCTCCGTCGCTCCCGAGGAGGTCTTCGAGCGGGCGGCGGCGCACGGCGACGAGCATGTCATCAAGTTCACCGACACCGCGCTCGACATCGGCGACGAGCGGTCGCTGGCGGCCGCCCTGCGCGCGATCGAACTCAGCGAGCCCCTGACTTGAGGAGTTGAGGACCTGAGGACCTGAGGACCTGAGAACTTGAGGACTTGGAGCATTGGAGGATGGGAGCTTCGAGTTCCTGACGCCCCGTCAGCCGAACTGCACCGACCGCTTCGCCAGCCCCATCCAGAAGCCGTCGATCACCTCGCGCTGCGTCTCCAGCTCGCCCTCGGACGCGCCCAGCGTCACGAACAGCGGTGCGAAGTGTTCGGTGCGCGGGTGGGCGAGCCGGCCGGCCGGGGACGCGTGCGCGAAGTCGAGCAGCGCGTCCACGTCGGCCGCCACCAGCGCCTCGCGCCCCCACGCGTCGAACTCCGCCGACCAGCCGGGCACTCCCCCGCCCGGGTGCCGCAGGGCGGCCAGGTTGTGGGTGAAGAAGCCGCTGCCGACGATCAGTACGCCCTCGTCGCGCAGCGGCGCGAGCTTGCGCCCGATGTCCATCAGCCCCTGCGGGTCGAGGGTGGGCAGGGAGATCTGGAGTACGGGGACGTCGGCCGCCGGGAACATCTCGACCAGCGGGACGTACGCCCCGTGGTCGAGCCCGCGGTCCGGGATGTCCTGGACGGGCGTACCGGCGCCGCGCAGCAGCTTCCGTACGGAGTCTGCGAGTCCGGGGGCGCCGGGCGCGGCGTACTGGACGCGGTAGTAGTGCTCGGGGAAGCCCCAGAAGTCGTAGACGAGCGGCACCGCCTCGGTGGCGCCGAGTGCGAGCGGGGCCTCTTCCCAGTGGGCGGAGACCATCAGGATCGCGCGCGGCCGGGGAAGACCGGCGGACCAGGCCGCGAGCTGGCCGGGCCAGACGGGGTCGTCGGCCAGTGGCGGAGCTCCGTGGCTCAGATAGAGGGCGGGCATACGCTCCACGACCGCAACCTTTCCTTGAAACTTCAAGCAAGCTTGTGGAAGCAACCCTACCGCCGACTAGTTTAAGTTTCAAGAAGTGGGTCGTAGAGTGGTGTCCATGACGACGGCACCCCGCTGGCTCAGCGAAGAAGAGCAGCGCACCTGGCGCGCGTACCTCCAGGCCACCACCCTCCTGGAGGACCACTTGGACCGCCAGCTCCAGCGCGACGCCGGCATGCCGCACGTCTACTACGGCCTGCTCGTGCAGCTCTCCCAGGCGCCGGAGCGGCGGCTGAGGATGACCGAGCTGGCCGAGACCGCGAAGATCACCCGCTCCCGGCTCTCGCACGCCGTCGCCCGCCTGGAGCGCAACGGCTGGGTGCGCCGCGAGGAGTGCCCGTCCGACCGGCGCGGGCAGAACGCCGTACTGACGGACGAGGGGCACGCGGTCCTCAAGCAGACCGCGCCCGGCCATGTCGCCACCGTCCGCCAGGCGATGTTCGACCGGCTCACCCCCGAGCAGGTGCGCCGGCTCGGCGAGATCATGCGGGTCGTGGCGGAAGGGCTCCAGCCGACGGGCACGGGCGCGGACCTGCCCTGGCTCCGCTGAGGCCGCCTCCGAAGCAGAGGCGGAGGCGGAAGCGGAACCAGGGCAGGTCCGGGTCGTCGTGTCGCGCGAAAGGCACGCGAAGGTCACGCGAAGGTCAGTGGGCGATGACCGGAATCCTCAGCTCGTCCTCCGCGCCCGCGCCCGCACCGTCGCCCGAACCCGCGACCGTCGTCGTACCCGGACGGCCGGTGTTGATCAGCGTCAGCGCGATCGTCGCGGAGACGGCCAGGATGCCGACCGCCCACCAGATGGCACTCGCGTAGCCGTGCACCATCGCCTGCGCCTGGAGCAGCTGCGCGTTGGTCGCCCCGGCGGCGTGCGTGGTGACGTACGCCGTGGTGGCGCTGGCCGCGATGGTGTTCAGCAGCGCCGTACCGATCGCGCCGCCCACCTGCTGCGAGGTGTTGACCATGGCCGAGGCCACGCCCGCGTCGCGCGGCTCGATGCCGTGCGTCGCCAGCGACATGGCCGGCATGAACGCCGTACCCATGCCCAGACCCAGCAGCAGCTGCGCGGGCAGGATGAGCCCGGCGTACGACGAACCGATCTCCAGCTGCGTCAGCAGCAGCATGCCGAGCGCCGCGGTCAGGAAGCCGGGGCCCATCAGGTAGCGGGGCGCGACCCGCGTCATCAGACGGGCGCCGATCTGGGTCGAGCCCGTGATCATGCCCGCGATCATCGGCAGGAAGGCGAAGCCGGTCATGACGGGCGAGTAGCCCTTCACGATCTGGAGGTAGTAGGTGAGGAAGAGGAAGAGCCCGAACATCGCGATGACGGCGAGGCCCAGCGACGCGTAGACACCACCGCGGTTGCGCTCCATCAGGACGCGCAGCGGCAGCAGCGGCGACTTGACCTTCGACTCGACGGCCACGAAGACGGCGAGCAGCACGGCGGAGGCGACGAAGAGGCCGATCGTCGCGCCCGACGCCCAGCCGTCGGTCTCGGCGCGCGTGAAGCCGTACACCAGCGCGACCAGGCCGAGGGTGGAGAGGACGACGCCCGGGATGTCGAGCGGCGAGCGGTTGCGGCCGCCGGCCGGCTCACGGATCACGAAGTAGGCGCCCGCCGCCGCGACGACCGCGAAGGGGATGTTGACGAAGAACGTCCAGCGCCAGTTCAGGTACTCGGTGAGGAAGCCGCCCAGGATCAGGCCGACCGCGCCGCCGCCGCCCGCGATCGCGCCGAAGATGCCGAACGCCTTGGCCCGCTCCTTCACATCGGTGAACGTCACCGCGAGCAGCGAGAGCGCGGCCGGCGCGAGCAGCGCGCCGAAGGCGCCCTGGAGGGCGCGCGAGCCCAGCATCAGCGCCTCGTTGGTGGCCGCGCCGCCGAGGGCGGAGGCCGCCGCGAAGCCGAGCAGGCCGACGACGAAGGTGCGCTTGCGGCCCCACAGGTCGGCTATGCGGCCGCCGAAGAGCAGCAGTCCGCCGAAGGCCAGGGCGTACGCCGTGATGACCCACTGGCGGTTCGCGTCCGAGATCCCCAGGTCCTGCTGGGCCGACGGCAGCGCGATGTTCACGATGGTCGCGTCGAGGACCACCATCAGCTGGGCGAGGGCGATGAAGACCAGCGCTTTCCAGCGGCCCGGATCGGGGAGGAGGGTGTCGGCTGTTTTTGGCATGGAGATATCTACCTAAGGGTGCGAAGGGCGTAAAAAAGATACGTAACTACGTGGGTGGAGGCGGAGGTTGAGCGGGAGTCACGACTCCCGGCGCAGGCCCTCCCACGTCGCGGGTGTGCCGGGGAGGACGGAACGCGCCGGTGCCTCCAGGCCGTCGAGGAAGAGTTGCAGGTGGCGGTGGACGAACTGGTCGAAGTTCATGCACGCGCTGCCCGGCAGCGGCCGGGTGAGCTGGGAGAGGGCGACCAGCAGATCGCCGACGGCCACGTCGTCACGGAGCCGCCCGGCCTGCCGCGCGCGCTCCATGAGGCTGTCGACGGCCCCTTCGAGGCGCTCGCGCTCGGCAAGCAGTTCCGGGTGCTCCTTGTCGAAGCCGTCGGCGAGCATCGGGCACAGTGCGCCGATCCGCTCGTCGGCGGCCGCGTGGACGAAGCGGCGCAGCGCGTCGAAGGGGTCGGCCTCCTCGGCGATCGCCGCCCGGGCCCGGTCCGCGGCGCGGGACATGACGGAGACGACCACGTGGTGGATCAGTTCGGTGCGGTCCGGGAAGTGCCGGTACAGCGTCGCGTTGCCGACGCCCGCACGGCGGGCGATCTCGTCGAGCGGCACCTCGGGGCCGGACTCGACGAACATCTCACGCGCGGCCGAGACGATCCGCTCCCGGTTGCGCAGGGCGTCGGCCCGCGGGCGCTGGGCACGGGACCGGGCGACGTCGGTGCGGAGGCCGGTGCCGGTGCCGGTGCCGGCATCGGTATCGGTCTCGATGTCGGTATCGGTCTCGATGTCGGTATCGGTGGCCACGGCGCTCCCTCTCGTCCTCGTACCTTCTCGCATGGAAGCCGGTAACCGGGGACCTGGTCCCCGGTTCGGCGAACACAGGTGCAAACGGGGAGTCCGTCCCCGGTTATTTCCCGAACTACCACATGTGGCCCGGATCACAAACGGAGCATGGAATTCCGCACGATCGGCCTACCCGGAGGTCCGCCCGGCGAGCGCCCGGCGGCCCCCCGGCACAGGGTGAGCGAACGAGAGCAGTCAGGGACGGCCGGCTGCCGCGGACCCCGAAGGCGCCTCTATGCGGCAGACCCGCCCCCGGATACGCAGACCCCGCCACCTGGTGAGCGTCGCCGTCCTCACCGGCCTCGCCCTCGCGTCCGTGACCTCCGCGGGGTCCCCGCTCGCGACCGGGACCAGGGCGTCGGCGGGCCCGGTGGGCTCCGGCGATCTGGCGGTGTCCTTGGCCGGTGAGACCGCGCTCGAACCGTGCAGGATCGCGGGCGCCCTGGGCGTGCAGATGTCGGAGGGAATGCCGACGCCACCCGGATTCGCCCGCTCCACCGGTGACGTCCGCGCCCTGACCCTCATGATCGACTTCTCGGACGCGCCGGGGAAGGGCCCGGCGCGCGACCGGTTCGAGGAGTTCTTCCCGCAGACGGCGAAGTGGTTCGAGACGAGTTCGTACGGGCGCCTGCGCTACCGGCCCGTCACCCCGTTCACCGACTGGATACGGATGCCGAGGCCCTTCGCGGCGTACGGGATAGACCGCGGCTCACCGTACGAACCCGGCTACCGCCGTCTCGTCCAGGACATCGTCGCCGCGACCGACGGCCGGGTGGACTTCCGCTCGTACGACCTGGTCAACGTCCTGGTCACACCCAATGCCGGGCCCTCGGCCCTGGACACCGTCCTGTCCGTCACCTTCTCCGGCAACGAGGACGCGCCGCGCGCCGACGGCGTCCCGCTCGCCAACACGTCCTTCGTCTACAGCCGCCAGGACGACGGGTCGGGCTCGTACGCCGAGACCGGCTTCCGGGTCCTGCCGCACGAGAACGGCCATGTCTTCGGGCTGCCGGACCTCTACACCATGGACGGCGGGGGGTCGGTCGGGCACTGGGACATCATGTCCGAGGACTGGGGGGCCAACAACGATCTGCTGGCCTGGCACAAGTGGAAGCTCGGCTGGCTCGACAGTACGCAGATCCGCTGCGCGGCCGCGCCCGGCACCACCGAACACCTCCTGGCGCCGCTCGCCTCGCGGGCCGGGGACGGGGACGGGGACGGGGCCAGGGTCCGGGACGGGGACAGGGCCGGGGACGGAGGCGAGGACGGCAGGGCGAAGCTCGTCTTCATCCCCCTGACGGAGAAGGCGGGTTACGCGGTGGAGGTGCGCACCCGGGCGGGCAACGACGAGGCCGTCTGCAAGCCGGGCGTACTGATCTACCGTGTCGACGCCGAAGTCGACACGGGCCACGGCCCGGTGACGGTCGCCGACAGCGAGCGCGACAGCGGGGGCTGCACGCGGCGGCCCAATGTCCACGCCGAGCTGTCGGACGCGCCGTTCGAGGAGGGCCAGACCTTCAGGGACCGCCAGTACGGGATCCGGATCTCGGTGACCGACAGGACGGCGGACGGCGATTTCCGGATCCGCGTCACCCGCCGCTGACGCCCGGACCGCCACTGCCACCCTGGCCACCGCTGTCGCCCGAACAACTACCGGCCACCCGAACAACTACCGGCCGCCCGGGCCACTACCGCTCTCCCATCTCCCCCCGCAGCTCCCTCTTGAGGACCTTCCCGGTGGCGTTGCGGGGCAGTGGCCCCTCCCGCACGAGCACGTGGGCGGGCACCTTGAACGCGGCGAGGCTCCTGCCCACATGCGCCCGCAGCTCCTCCGCGCCGGCCACGGCGCCGGCCCGCAGCTGCACGACGGCGGCGACCTCCTCACCGAGCACGGGGTGCGGGACACCGAGTACGGCCGCGTCCAGCACCTCCGGATGGTCGTGCAGCACGCTCTCGACCTCGACGCAGTACACGTTCTCGCCGCCGCGGATGACCATGTCCTTGATGCGGTCCACGATGCTGACGTGCCCGTCGTCCCGCACGGTCGCGAGGTCCCCGGTCCGGAACCACCCGTCGTCGGTGAAGGCGCGCAAGGTCGCGTCGGGATCGTTCCAGTACCCCCTGACGAGCGACTGCCCGCGCAGCCACAGCTCGCCGACCTCGCCCTCGGCCAGGGCCTGCCCGTCCGGCCCCGCGATCCGCACCTCGACGGCCGGTGCGGGCCGGCCGACGCTGGCGGGGTCCGCGCGGTAGGCCGCGCCGAAGTTGGCCAGTACGCCGCCGCTGGTCTCGGTCAGCCCGTAGCCGTTGCGGGGCTCGATGCGCTCGCCGTGCCGGGCCGTGAGCCGCCCGACGAGACCGGCGGGCGCGGCGGCCCCGCCGGTGTTGAGCATGGCGAGGCTCTCCAGCCCGTCCCCGGCCGTCTCCGCAGCGTCCAGCAGCTGGAGGGCGGTGGCCGGCACACCGGCGTAGTACGTGACGCGGTGCTCGCGGATCAGCGCGAGCGCGCGCCCGGCGTCCCACTTGCGCATGAGGACGAGGGAGCCGCCGGCCGCCATGGCGGCGTACACGGCGGTGAAGGCGGCGACGTGGAAGAACGGGAACGTCATGAGCGACACGGGAGCGGGCCCCTGCCCCGGAACCTCCCCGCGCGCGAGCGCGGCCAGCGCGGCGTGGAAGCGCGGGTGCGTGGCGGCGCCGGCCTGGGCGAGGTGGGTGGCGACGGCTCCCTTGGGCCGCCCGGTGGTCCCGGACGTGTAGATGATGGTGGCGTCGTCCTCGGCCCGTACGTCGACATCGGGCGGCCCGAGAAGCGGATCGGCCCCCCGCATCCCTTCATACGCCTCGTACGCCTCGCATCCCTCGCCCCACTGCCCCGCGTCCCCGTGGAACACGACCACCCGGGGCCGCTGCTTCCGCGCCTTCTGCCCCATGAGCCACGGCTCGATCCGCGGCAACCGCTCCCCGTCGACGAGCAGCACGCCGGGCGCGCAGTCGTCGAGCGCGTACGCGAACTCCGCCCCGGTCCACCAGCCGTTGAGCGGCACGGCGACAAGTCCCGCCAACTGCGCGGCCCAGAAGGCAACTTGCCACTCGGGATGATTGCGCATGGCGATGACGGCCCGGTCCCCCGGTACAAGCCCGTACTCCTCGACGAACCGCCGGGCCAGCGCACAGGCGGCGGCGAAGAACTCGCCGTACGTGTACGTCCCGCTCTCCGCGACCAGGAACGGCCGGTCTCCGTACGCCCAGGTCGCCTCGGCAAACTCCCGCAGCGTCCGGGGTCCGCCGGCGTACAGCGGACTCCCGTCCTCCGCCCGTACGACCTCGAAGGGCGCCCCGGGGGCGGTCAGCGCGGCTTCGGCGGCGCGCAGCGGATCATTGTTCGACACGGACGAACCTCTCTAAGCGCTTGCTCAGCACTTGGACGCTATGCCCGCTCCCGCCGCCAGTCAAGATTCATGCATCGACCATCTTTCCTCCACCGTCCCACCGCGCCCCTGCCACCGACCCGCTGCCACCCCGCCGCAGAACCCATTCCCATCCGGGCCCCCAGACCCGGTACGCTAGCCCTCGGCCACGCACCACCACGGCCACGCCTCCGTAGCTCAGGGGATAGAGCACCGCTCTCCTAAAGCGGGTGTCGCAGGTTCGAATCCTGCCGGGGGCACCAGCGAAAAGACCCCCAGCCGATCATGGCTGGGGGTCTTTGACATCTACGGATGACATCAACGGGCACGGTCACTGAGGGCCGGGACGCCTCTTGAGCAGCCGGTCCATGTGGCTGATGGCCTCGCGCTGGGTGTCCTGGACGACGTGCGTGTACACGTCCATGGTGATGCTGATCTGGCTGTGCCCGAGGATCTCCATCACGACACGGGGAGCCACCCCAGCCGCGGTGAGCAGCGTCGCGCAGCCGTGCCGGGCGTCGTGCAGCCGGATCACCCGGAGGCCGGCGGATTCGGCGACGCGGGTGAAGGAGCGGTACACGTTGCGCGGCTCGACCGGTCGGCCGTTGCGTGTGGCGAAGACGTATCCGCCTTCCTCCCACGTCTCCCCCGCCCGCTGCTGCACGGCGGCCTGCCGCATCCGGTGCCAGCGAAGCGGCGCGATGCACATCGCCGGGAGCGGCACGGCCCGACGACGGCGCCCCTTGGGATCGTCGTTGTAGAGGACGCCGCGCCGACGCTGAGTCTGCTGGCGGACGTAGAGCACGCGCTTGTCCAGGTCGATGTCGAGCCACCGGAGACCGACGATCTCACCCCGGCGGAGGCCCATGGCTATGGCGAGGACGAAGGCCGTGTACAGCGGGTCCTTGCGGGCGGCGGCAAGGAAGTCCAGCGTTTCGTCGAGGGACCAGGGGCTCAGTTCCCGGGACTTGGCCCGAGGCGGCTCGACAAGACCAGCCACGTTCCGGCCCACCAGCTCCTCGCGGCAAGCAGCGGTCAGGGCGGTGCGCAGCACCCGGTGCGATTCCTTGGCGGTGGCCGCGGTGGTCTTGTTCTCCAGCTGGACGAGAAAACGGCGGACGTCGGCAGCACCCAGCGACTCAAGCCGCTTCGAGCCGATCATGGGCACGAGGTAGAGCCGGACGTGTGCTTCGTATTTGTCGTACGTGCTGAGCTTGCGCCGAGGCTTGATGACGTTGTCCAGCCAGTACGGCAGCCACTCGGAGAGCTTCGCCGACTTGGTGGGGACGGGCACGCCCTGGTCCACCTTGTCGAGAAGGACCCGGCGCTTGGCGTCGCACTCCGCCCAGGTCTTGCCGTAGGCGAACTTCCGGGCGCGGGTGCCGTCCGGTTGCAGCACGTAGACGGCAGCCTGATAGCGGCCGTCCTTGCGCTTGGTGATCGTGCCCGCGCCGTTGGGGTTGCGCTTGCGCTGGGTGGCCATCAGGCAGCCTCCTCGATCTCGCGGGTGATGAAGTCCCGGACAGCGTCGGCGGGTACGCGTCGAGCCCGACCTATGGTGATCGAGGTCAGTCGGCGCGAGCGGATCAGGTCGTAGACCGTCGAGCGCCCGAGCTTGAGCCGCGCCATGACCTCAGGCACGGTCAGCAGTTCGGCGGTTGCGGTGGTCATGCTGCGGCTCCTTCCAGGGCGAGTTGGTCGTGCAGGGCTTCACGGGCGGTCTCGCGGTTGAGCTGGAGATCGCGGGCGATGGTCGCGGCGAGGGCAGATTCGCCGGGGGTGTGGCCATGCCCGGCGTACTGCCAGGAGGCGAGGACGAGCACGGTGTCCGGGTCGCCCATGGCTTCCTGTTCCTGGGCGGCGCGGTAGTCGGCGCGGATCTGGCGGAGGGCGCCGAGGGTGGTGGAGTAACGGCGGGACTTGGTGGAGAAGTGGCCGCGGAAGCCGAGCATGTGAGCCCAGGCCGCCAGCTTCCGATCCGGGTAGAGCGGGGCGAGGTCGAGGCATGCCTCGATGAGGCGCCGGGGGTGGCCGGGCACGTCGAGGAGGACGAGGACTTCGCGGTTCCCGATCCGGCGATCGAGACTGCCAGTCGACTCGGCTGCTTTGGTGGCGTACTTGGCGACGTAGGAGGCCACCGCCTGCTCAGTGATGTCGGAGCCGTCGCCGAACGCCTTGACGGGCCGGATGTCGAGCTGTCGCCCCCAGCGAAAAGGCCGGCACGGCTGGTCCCCTGCGGCGGGCACCGTGATCGTGGTGTACGAGTGGGCGACGGCGGCGCGGATCGAGTCGGTGAGCACGGCGACCGTCGCCCAGGAGGGCGGCGGGGAGTCGGGCCCGTCCGGTCCGTCGAGGCGGATCACGGCGTGGAAGTGGATCGCGCCGCGCTTCTGGAATTCGGCGACCTTGCCGTAGGACAGCCGCAGTTGCTCAGCCAGCGCGCGTTGGGTGAGTCCGGCGCGGGCGGCGAGTTCGCGGCGGAGCCGAGTGGTGAAGCGCTGCCACAGTTGTCCTGCGTGGTTGTTGAACAGGACTGTCCCGGCGTAGTCGTACGTCGTTGGGTCGAGGGCGGTACCGAGGGCGGGATCGTCCTCCTGGTGGCGGGTGCCGCAGCGGCAGACGCCGTGATCCGGGCGGTTGTGGACGTGGCCGAACGAGGGTGCGGTGAAGGTGGCGAAGACCCGGGGGTGATCGCGGACGGTGGCCGGGATGTCCTTGGTCTCATCGCCAGCGAGCCCGGCGCGGATCAGGTGGTAGGTGTCTCCGGCGTAGGTGTAGGCGCAGGACGGGCAGCGGGAGGCGCGGCGGTTGCCGCAGGCGACGCGGAGCCGTCCGTCGGGTTCGGTGTCGGTCGAGTAGCGGCGCAGGGTTTCGCCGGTGGTCTTGTCCTTGGCGAGCGTCCAGCCGGTCAGGTGGATCGGGTCGGAGCAGCCGCCGGTGCGGCGCACTTGGTCTTGCCAGCGGTCGAAGCCGGGGGACCCGGCCACCCGGAGGATGTCCCCCAGGGTGGTCGGGTCCAGGCCCGCCAGGGTGGCGGTGTCAGTCACGCGCTCACCCCGGTGAGGGCGGGGAGCGAGCGGCGGGTGGCCGCACGGGTGCCGGTGCCGTGGCAGGCCGGGCAGTGGACGGTGATGGTGCGGAGGCAGCCGTGACGGTCGCGGCCGCCGAGGGTCACCCGCACGGTGGGGAAGCCGTCGCAGTTCGAGCAGACGCGCGCGGTGGCGGTCGTGTGGTCGGTCATGATGGGTGTTCCTTCCTGTCCTTCGGGGTGGGTTGGGGTACGGCTCCGGGGCGGCGGTGACTTGGCGGTTGACGACCGCCCCGGGGCCGGTCAGAAACGCTTGCGCGGGGTGTTGAGCAGGGAGCGGAGAACGACGGCACAGACCGCGACCGAGGCGGCTGTGACGGCGACCGCGAGGAGCATCGAGACCAGGACCGCGCCGACGACGAGGACCACGGCACCGCCACCGCCGACGAGGGCGAGGAGCGTGCCGGGGGTCATCTGGAGGGCGGGGCGACTGGCCGGGGCGGGTGCGTGAGCCGGAGCCGCAGCGGGGCTGTGCTGGCAGGTGCAGGCCGTTGCCGGGTGCTGCTGCTCGATGTGGGTCGGCTGGACGATGAGCGGGGTGACGATGCCGGTCGGGGTCGGCATGGTGGGGATGCGAGGGCGAAGCATGACCGTTCTCCTTTCGATCACTTCTGCGTGTCGTTGACGACGTCGACGCCGGTGCGCGTACCGGACTCGATGGCGGGGGCCAGGAAGGTGTCGGCGAGGAGGAAGCCGCCGAGGAGGAGCACGACGATCAGCCAGGTCGGCGGGCGGAAGAGTCGGATGCCGAAGTAGCCGAAGACGGCGATGACGAAGATGAGCGGGAGTTCGACGTTCATTGGGCGATCTCCTGTCAGGCGATGCGGCAGCGGTGGGTGCGTGCGGCGAGGGTGGCGGCGGCGCGGCTGGTGTAGTCCGAGGACCAGCCGCAGCGGTCGGCGGTGCAGACGGCGGCGTGCTTGGTACGGCCGTGGCGGTCGCGGTGGGTGCCGACCTGGACCGGGCCGACGCGCATCACGGAGTGGAAGAAGTCGCGGGCGGGCATGGTGATGTCCTCTCAGGTCAGGTGAGTTGGGCGGCGATGGCGTCGGCCATGGGAGCTGGGACGCCGAGGCGGGCGCGCAGAGTGTCGGAGTCGATGGGGTTGCCGGTCGCGGCGCGGTGGGCATCGGCGAGCTTGCGGGCGTGAGCAACGAGCGGGGCCGGAACCGAGACGGTGGCCGGTTCGGGCGGCGGTGCGGGCAGTGCTGGGGCAGGCTCCGAGGGCTCGACGGCCTCAGGCTCGGAACGCGGCTCGGGGGCCGAAGCCGGTTCGGCCGGCACGACGTCGACCGACTCGGGTTGAGGGTTAGAGGCATCGGTGGCGGCCGGGGAGTGGGCGAGGAGCGTGCCGCCGAGGAAGGCCCGGCGATACCGAATCGCAGCCAGGCCGGAGGGTGAGCCAGGTCGAGGAATCCGGCGGTGGCGACGTTCGCGCCGAGCGAGGCGACCAGGGCGATCAGGAACCAGCACCACGCCAGCCGGGACGGGCCGTCGTTGCGCAGCCGACGCCAGGCAGCGACCAGGAGCAGGTCGACGCTGACCGGGTAGGCCCATGCCTTCCACCCGGTCTGCCCGGCAGCGGCAGCCAGGTCGTGCAGGTGGGCGAAGGAGAGGGCCCCGGCGATCACGGCTTGCACGAGGACGGCGTCGATGCGGATCGAGTGGCGCATGTCCTCACCTCCTTTCGAGGGGTGGGCGGTCCCGCCCCCGAATCGGGCATGGCGGGGGTAGGGACCTGACGCGAGACGGTCGCGCCAACCGGGATGCAGAGGTGGATCAGACGGAGGCGGGTGCCTCAGTAGGAGCCGGGATCTTGACCAGCGAGACCGTGGGAGGCAGCGGTCGGAAGGAAGCCAGCTCCGGCAGATCCGGGGTGCGGTGCGCGTTGGCGTTGCAGACGTTCACGGCCTGGCGCAGCGAGGTGAACGGGGTACGGATGCGAACCCAGCCACCGGTCGAGTCACCGGCCACAGCGGTGCCGGGACGGTCAGCGGGAATCTGTGTGGCGGCGAGCACGGCATCCGGCGAGATATCGCCGAACGCCATCTTGGCGGAAGCTTCGTCGTTGACCCGGTGGGAGGTACGGCCGGTGAGCTGTGCACGGAGCATGGTGATCCCGTCGCCAAGCTCGGACCCGAAGCGCTGCCCACAGATCTCCACGTAGATACCGGCAGCCCGGCCGAGCTGGACGAGCCGGACCAGTGCAGTGATGATCCGTTCCCGGCGCTTCTTCTCCGCCGCATTGGCGAACAGCGACAGCTCGGCAACCTCGTCGACCAGGAGGACGATCGGCACGGGCCGGAGGTGTTCGGCCAGGCCCCAGATGTCGGCAGTGATCTCCGCGTCGGGGACGTCCGAGCTGATGCGCTGCTCACGGCGGACGATCCGGTACGTCGCGGCCATCCTGTCCACGAGGACGTCGAGCAGGTCAGCGGCATCATCGGCGTTGTCCGCGAGCGCCGAAAAGCGCCGGGCGAGAGGGTAGAGCTCTACTCCTTCCTTGCAGTCGATGCCGACCAGGGCGACGTCGAGCCCGGCGAGTTCCTTGACCAACTGCCGCTGGTAGACCGATTTCCCGGACTCCGTTGCCCCAAGGTTCAGGGCGTGCGGGACCTGGCGGTAGTCGCGGTAGTGGATCTCTCCGTCCTCGCGCAGGGCGACCGGGATGCGGAGGCCCTCACGCTCGGGCCGACAGATGACGGGCACCGTCGAGCGGATGGAACCCGGTGTCACGCAGCCCGGGCGCGTACCCGATGTCATGGAGCCAAGCCGCGGCGACCAAGAGGTCCCGCTCACTCTCTGGCAGAGCCTTCGACGCTTCAACGGCCCGCGCGGCAACAGCCTGAGTGTGCAGCCACCGGTTCCCGAGCGGTGGCAACAACGACTCGGCCAGCTCGGCCGCTCCCTGGGGCGTATCAAGCGCAGAAGGCATGAGCAGCACGGTAACCCAGCAGACGGGCAGGCCGACAGGCCAGCCAGGACCCATGGGAGTGGTGCGGTAGAAGTTTCCCTACTTCATCAAGACCCCGCGCACGGCGCGGGGCGCGCCGCCTCTGCGGCGCGGCCCGCCTCCTGTCTCCGCCCCGGCTGGCCGCGCCCCGGCGGCGCGCTACGTGCAGCGGGCGGAAGGTGGGAACCCCTCTGTGGCTGGGGCGGTCGGCTCCACGGCTTTAGGCAGCCACTTTGGGGCGAGCCTCTAAGATCATGGCCCCGATTCGGGCTATTGCGGGCAGGCTAGGTGCTGCCCGAATCGCGGCCAGCGTAAGGGGCCATGATCACTCGCCCCAAAGCAGCTCCAGCCCAAAGCCGCTCCACCGCCCGCGGTGACACACTCAGCAGCTCGCGCCAGAGATGCTTGATCAGAAGACGTTCTCATTCCATCAATGCCTCGAAAACACCTTCACGCCACAAACATGATAGAGTCGCGTGTCGCGATGTAGATCAAATCTCTACATTTCAATGGAGGGGAAAGGCCGTGGACACCAGGCTGGCCGAGATCAAACAGGCCCTAGGGGAGCCGTACTATGAGGCCTCGGACACCCTCCTATACCACGGAGATAGCCTCGATCTACTGAAGTCAATTCCGCCCCAGATCTTCGATCTCACCGTAACTAGCCCCCCTTATAACATCGGCAAAGAGTACGAAAATGTACTGACTATCGACGAGTACGTCTCATGGTGCGAGGCATGGATGGGCCGCGTACACGACGCTACGCGCGAGGGTGGGGCATTCTGGCTTAACGTTGGATACATTCCAGTCCCTGGGCAAGGAAAAGCAGTTCCAATCCCTTACCTCCTCTGGAACAAGAGCCCGTTCTACATGATCCAAGAAGTCGTTTGGAACTATGGTGCTGGCGTTGCTTCGCGAAAGTCGTTCTCTCCGCGAAATGAGAAGTTTCTCTGGTACGTGAGGAATCCAGAGAACTACTATTTCGATCTCGACTCTGTACGTGACCCCAATGTGAAGTACCCCAACCAAAAGAAGAACGGGAAGCTGAAATGTAACCCGCTGGGTAAGAACCCCACCGATGTGTGGCAGTTCCCCAAGGTTACATCAGGCGCCAAACGTTCGAGTGTCGAACGGACCGCGCATCCGGCGCAATTCCCCGTCGCCGTTATCGAACGCATCATCAAGGCCTGCAGCCCCTCAGATGGCGTAGTGCTCGATCCATTCCTCGGCTCGGGAACCACCGCGACTGTGGCCCGGGAGCAGGGGCGCTGCAGCGTGGGAATCGAAGTACGAAAAGACTACCTCGATATCGCAGTAGGCCGCCTAGAAGCAGGCACGCCGTCCCTCTTCTGATGGGCGAATCCCCCAACCCGGAATTAGCGAGTTGGGGGATTCACGCTACACACCCTTGGCGTATATCGTCAGGAGTTGGGTGTTAGCCACAATACCAGGTAGTGAAGATTGCTGACCTGTCTGCGATTTCTGCGCCACCCAATCCGTGTGGTCCAACCAGCCGTAGCGAATCAGCCTAATGCGCGGGAGCCTCCCGGGCGCATCGCTCCACTTCTCGAAATTGACGGCCACATAATAGCCATCCTTCGCCTTCTTCCCCCTGCCGGGATTATCGACCCCGAAGCTGCGGTTCCCAAAGATTTGATCCCTATGGGACGAAGTCTTAATCTCAATCGAATATTTCTGGTCTGGCACATAGACTAGATCTTTTTCGCTTGAGTCCAAGTCGGCCCGCCACCCAGGGTCCCCCTTGGCGAGCTCGAGAGGGATAAGAGCATGGAGAAAGAATCCCATGATCTGCGGGGTCGGCTCGATTTCGCGGCCGATATGGAAGCCGCTACCTAGTCGCGACTCAAAGATGGAGTCCCACGAAGAGAGCACTGCCGCAACGAGAGCTTCACCACTGAGTGGTTGTGCCGCGAGGAGCTCTCGGGTCACTTCCGGCCAATCATCACTATCCCACCCAAAGTAGGGTGAACTGGGCAATTTTGGGCGCATGGCTGCGCCGCCAGCTCGCCGACCAACTCTGGCTTCACTTACCCACTTGGGGAACTCTGCGTCGATCACGCCGCCAGGGAACCACAACCTAAGCCCCCGTGATCCCTGAATCGAAAAGCGGTGCTCAAGACTGGGAACTTGGGCCGCCAGTCGTCGGTCGATGTCCAAGCGGTCGAGCCGCCTCCTGACATCGCCAACTGACATCAACGGCAGCAAACTTGGACGACTTGGAGTGACCTAGCTGTTCTGTCCATGGAGGTTGGTGACGGCGATCACGGCTGGGGGATCTTGAACGAGTGAGGGCCTTCCGGGTTCGGTGTGGATTGCGACATCTCCA